>CAZRWU010000161.1:0-7105 GCA_964603915.1 uncultured Rhodospirillaceae bacterium | reverse complement strand
GAAAGGCATACAGGTATTCGGTATAGATCAAGCGCCCGAGCGCCTCGGTGTTGGTCAACTGCGCCAGCAAGGTCTTGGGCGCCGCCACCCGCTCGAATGCGCCGGGATCGAGGGACCAGCCGACGGCGATGAACAATAGTTCCCCGAGAAGCACCGCGCCGACAAGGCCGCCGATGGGCAAATAACGCCTCAGCCCGCGCTTGAAGTCCGTTACGGTGAAGTCGAGCATCATCACGACAAAAAGAAACAGAACCGCGACAGCGCCGACATAGACGACAACGAGGATCATTGCCAAGAATTCAGCGCCGATCAGAATAAACAGTCCAGCGGTATTGAAAAACGTCAAGATCAGAAACAGCACAGAATGAACGGGGTTGCGCACGGATACAACCAGCGCCGCCGCCACAACGGTCACGGTTGCAAACAAGTAAAACACGAGTGCTTGTATAACCATCGCCGTGTGCAACAGATCCTGACAGGTGCGCTTACGCCACGTTTGTGCAGTGACGGACGTTCATAACGTCCCTTTTCCGGAATCTCAATAGGGGAGAGGCCGCGATCAGCGGTAAGGTGCTTCCCTGGCGAGATTGGCGGCGATCTCCGTCTCCCAGCGATCGCCGTTGGCCAGAAGCTTTTCCTTATCGTAAAGCAATTCCTCGCGGGTTTCGGTCGCGAATTCGAAGTTCGGCCCCTCGACGATGGCGTCCACCGGACAGGCTTCCTGGCAATAGCCGCAGTAGATGCACTTGAGCATGTCAATGTCGTACCGGGTCGTCCGCCGGCTGCCGTCGGCGCGGGGCTCGGCCTCGATCGTGATCGCCAACGCCGGGCACACGGCTTCGCATAGCTTGCACGCGATACACCGCTCCTCCCCGTTGGGGTAGCGCCGCAAGACGTGCTCACCGCGAAACCGCGGGCTGAGCGGACCCTTTTCGTAGGGGTAGTTGAGCGTAACCTTGGGCTTGAACATGTAGCGCAAGGTCAGCGCCAGTCCCGAAACCAACTCCCCAAGGAAAATCGTTCGAGCGCCCCGCGCGATAAAACTCATGGTCCCGTTTCCTTAGCGCTTTGTCTGTCTTCTGAAGATCAAGTTTCCTGGCACGCCCCCATGCCTCATCGCGGCGGCGTGGGCGTCCATCCGAACGTGACAAGGACCCCGGCAACGATGACGACGGCGGCAAGAGAGATCGGCAAGAAAACCTTCCAGCCCAGGCGCATCAACTGATCGTACCGATAGCGCGGCAGCGTCGCGCGCACCCAGACGAACACGAACAGACACGCCGCGATCTTGAGGGCGAACCACACCGGCCCCGGCACCCATGTGAAAGGCGCCACGTTGAAGGGCGGCAGCCATCCGCCGAGGAACAGCACGCTCGTCATGCCCGACATCAGAATCATGTTGGCGTATTCGCCGAGGAAGAACAGTGCGAACGCCATCGACGAATATTCGACGTTATAGCCCGCGACCAACTCCGCTTCCGCTTCGGGAAGATCGAACGGGTGGCGATTCGTCTCGGCCAGGCTCGAAATGAAGAAAATCACCGCCATCGGCAGCAACGGGAACACGAACCAGTTGAGCAGGCCCCAGTCGCCTTGTTGCGCCAGGACGATATCGGAAAGGTTGAGCGAGCCGACGCACAGCAATACCGTGATGATGACGAAGCCGATCGAGACCTCGTAGGAAACCATCTGCGCGGCCGAGCGCATGGCGCCGAGAAACGCATACTTCGAATTGCTCGCCCACCCGGCCATGATGATGCCATAGACGCCGAGAGAGGAAATTCCAAACAGGAACAGAATGCCGACGTTGATGTCGGCAAGAACCAGCCCCGGCCCGAACGGAATCACCGCCCAGGCAACCAGCGCGAGGATGAAAGTGATCATCGGCGCGATGACGAAAATGCCCCGGTTGGCGTTGCTCGGAACGATGGTTTCCTTGAAAAACAGCTTCATGCCGTCGGCAATCGGCTGAAGCAGGCCAAGCGGACCGACCACGTTCGGCCCCTTGCGCAGTTGCATCGCGCCAATCACCTTGCGCTCGAAATAGGTCAGATAAGCAACCGCCAGCAAGAGCGGCAGAACGATGATCAGGATCTTGATGACCGTCCATGCCGCCGGCCAGCCGTAGTCCGTCCAGAGTTCAACCATGGGTCCCCGTCTTCGGCCCCGCTCTTGTCGGCCGTTCACCAAACGCCGCCACGCATTCGGCCATGGTGACCGAGGCGCGACAGATCGGGTTGGTCAGATAGAAGTTCTTGATGACGGGAGCGAACGGCGCATCCCGCAATTCTCCCGGCGCGCCGAACTCGCCCCACTCGGCGGCGACAACCTCGTCGACGGCGCCAAACCACTCGCCGGCTCGCGCAAGCCGCTCGCGCACCTGATCCAGCGTATCGTAAGGCAGATGCTTGCCGAGAACCTCGGCCAGGGCGCGGACGATCGCCCAATCCTCCCTCGCCTGTCCCGGCGGCTGCACGGCGCGGCGCGCGACCTGAACACGACCTTCGGCGTTGACGTAGGTCGCGCTTTTTTCCGTGTAGGCCGCGCCCGGCAGGATCACGTCAGCGCAGTGCGCGCCGGCATCGCCGATGTGCCCTTGGTAAATGACGAAGGCCTTGTCCAGCCGGCTGGTCTCGATCTCATCGGCGCCGAGCAGGTAGACGACGTCGATATCGCCGCTCGCCGCCCCGTCCAGGATGCCGCGGACATCGCGTCCGCCCGCGCCCGGCAGGAAGCCAAGATCCATCCCGCCGACGCGGGCAGCCGCCGTGTGCAGCACGTTGAACCCATTCCAGCCGGCATCCTCGTCGACCATCCCGAACGCCTCGCAAAGCTGCCGAGCCGCCGCCAATATCGCCGGCCCATCGGCGCGAACGAGCGCGCCCATGCCGAGAACCAACATCGGCCGCTCGGCCGCCTTCAGCGTTTCGGCAAAGGGGTGATCGCCGGCGAGCAAACGGCCGATCGCCGCCGGGCCATCGCCGAGATGCTCGTGGCGATAGGTCAAATCGACCTCCGGCCCGATCAAGCCGATCGGGAAGCGCCCGCGCATGCGGTAGCGCTTGCGGATGCGGGCGTTGATGATCGCCGCCTCCACGCGCGGATTGGCCCCGATCAAAAGGCATGCGTCCGCCGCTTCGAGGCCGGCAATGGTCGTGTTGAACAGATAGGAGGCGCGCGGCGTCCGCTCGAGGTAGGCGCCAGCCTGGCGGCAATCGAGGTTGGGAGAGCCCAGCTCCGCCATCAGATCCTTCAGAGCCGCCATCGATTCGCAGCAGGCGAGATCGCCGGCGATGGCGGCGATGCGGTTAGCCTCTGTTCCGGAGAGCCGCTCGGCGATCGCCGCGAAAGCATCGCCCCAACTTGCCGGCTGCAGCCGGCCGGCGCGCCTCACATACGGCCGGTCGAGGCGTTGCCGCTTGAGCCCGTCGTAGGCGTAGCGCGTCTTATCGGAAATCCATTCCTCATTGATGTCTTCGTTCAGACGCGGCAGCACCCGCATCACTTCGGCGCCGCGGGCATCGACGCGGATGTTGGAGCCGACCGCGTCCATGACGTCGACGCTCTCGGTCTTCTTCAACTCCCATGGCCGCGCCACGAAGGCATACGGCCTCGACGTCAAGGCTCCAACCGGGCAGAGGTCGATGACGTTCGCCGACAACTCCGAAGTCAAGGCGCGATCGAGGTAGGTCGTCACCTCCATCTGCTCGCCGCGGCCGATGGCGCCAAGCGCAGGAACGCCGGCTATGTCCTCGGCAAACCGGATGCAACGCGTGCAGTGGATGCAGCGGGTCATGTACGTCTTGATCAGCGGTCCCATGTGCTTGTCGCGCACGGAGCGCTTGTTCTCGTAATAGCGGCTGCGATCGAGACCGTAGGCCACCGCCTGATCCTGCAGATCGCATTCGCCGCCCTGATCGCAAATCGGGCAATCGAGCGGATGATTGATCAGCAGGAACTCCATTACGCCCTTGCGCATCTGATGCACTTCAGGGGTGTTGGTGTGAATGACCATGCCCTCTGCGGCGGGCATCGCGCAGGATGCGACCGGTTTGGGCGTGCCTTCCATGGCGACCAGGCACATCCGGCAATTGCCGGCGATCGCCAGCCGCTCATGATAGCAAAAGCGCGGAATTTCAATCCCGAGCAGCTCGCAGGCTTGAAGAACCGTCAAGCCGGCATCGACCTCGATCTCTTTGCCGTCAATGGTGAGCTTCGGCATCTTTGCCCTCACGCCGCCTGTTTCGGGCGCGCGGCGCCGGCACGCTCCCGGATCCGCCGCTCGAGCTCGGGGCGGAAATGGCGGATCAATCCCTGGATCGGCCACGCCGCGGCATCGCCAAGCGCACAAATGGTGTGACCCTCGATCTGCCGCGTCACTTCTTCGAGAAGATCGATTTCCTCGCTGCGGGCGCGCCCCTCGACGAGCCTGACCATCACCCGCCACATCCAGCCGGTCCCCTCGCGGCACGGCGTGCACTGCCCACAACTCTCGTGCATGTAAAACCGCGCCAAGCGGGCGATGGCCTTGACCACGTCGGTCGACTTGTCCATGACCATCACCGCCGCGGTGCCGAGACCCGACTGGACGTCGCGCAAGGAGTCGAAATCCATCAAAACCGTATCGCAGATCGACTTGGGCAACAACGGAACCGAAGACCCGCCGGGGATCACGGCAAGCAGGTTGTTCCAGCCTCCACGCACGCCGCCGGCATGGCGCTCGATCAACTCCTTCAGCGGAATGCCCATCACCTCCTCGACCGTGCACGGCTGTTCGACATGGCCGGAAATGTTGAACAGCTTGGTCCCGGTGTTGCGGGGACGGCCGAGGTTGCCGAACCAGTCTCCGCCGCGCCGCAGGATCGTCGGCACGACCGCGATGGTCTCGACATTGTTGACCGTGGTCGGACATCCATAAAGACCGACAGTCGCCGGAAACGGAGGCTTCAGCCGCGGCTGTCCCTTGCCGCCCTCGAGACTGTTAAGCAGAGCCGTCTCCTCGCCGCAGATGTACGCGCCGGCGCCAAGGTGTACATAAATGTCGAAGTCCCACCCGGAGCCGCATGCATCGCGTCCGATCAAGCCGGCCTCGTAGGCCTCGTCCACCGCACGCTGAAAGGCTTCCGCCTCGCGACGGAATTCACCGCGGATGTAAACGTAAGCAGTATGCGCAGCCATCGCGACCCCGGCCAGCAACGAGCCCTCGATCAGCTTGTGCGGCTCGTGGCGCAGGATTTCGCGATCTTTGCATGTCCCGGGCTCACCTTCGTCGGCGTTGACCACCAGATAATGCGGCCGTCCCTTTTGCTCCTTGGGCATGAATGACCACTTCATCGCCGTACTAAAGCCAGCGCCGCCCCGTCCGCGCAGCCCCGATTTCTTGACCTCCTCGGTGATCGCTTCCCGGCCGCGCAGGATCAGCTCGCGCGTCCCATCCCAGTCGCCGCGCGACCGCGCCTCGTCCAACGAGCCCGGCGCGAAACCATAGATGTTGGTGAAGATGCGGTCGTGGTCGCGCAGCATCAATGCTCTCCCTCCCCGCCCGTTGCGGCGCCCGTTGTGACGCCGTCTTCCGTTTCCCGCCCGCCGACCATCCTCGCCAGGCTGGTCAGGCCGCCAGCCGGCTCGGAACTGCGGCGCCCAGTTTGCGAGCCGGTCTTGGGCGTCCCGCCGGCTTGCAGATCGCCAAGAATCCGCTTGGTCGACTCCGGCGAAAGATCCTCGTAATAGTCGTCGCCGATCTGCATCATCGGCGCGTTGACACACGCACCCAGGCACTCAACCTCATCGAGCGTGAACTGTCCATCCTCCGTCGTCCCGCCGACCTTGACGTTCAACGTCTCGCGGCAGGTCCTGACAATATCCTCGGCCCCGCGCAGCATGCAGGGCAGGTTCGTGCACACCTGAACATGATGCCGGCCGATCGGCTCCAGGTTGTACATCGTGTAGAACGTCGCGACTTCATAAACCCGGATGGCGGGCATCTGCAGGTAATCGGCGACGTACTCGATCGCCGCTTGCGGCAACCAGCCGCCATTCTGCCGCTGCGCCAGATCGAGCAGCGGCATCACCGCGCTCGCCTGCCGGCCTGGCGGGTAGCGCGCCATGATCGTCTGCGCGCGCTTGGTGTTCTCCTCGGTAAAAGCGAATTCCCGCTCAGCTTGCACGGCCTCGCCACGATCACGCTCACTCATCGATCGATCTCGCCAAAGACAATATCAAGGGAACCGATAATGGCGACGACGTCCGCGAGCATGTGGCCCTTGGCGAGCACGTCCATCGCCGAGAGGGCGGCGAAGCCGGGCGATCGGATCTTGCACCGGTAGGGCTTGTTCGTGCCATCCGACACCAGAAACACGGCAAACTCCCCTTTCGGGGCCTCGCTCGCCGTGTAAGTCTCGCCCTTGGGCACGTGGAAGCCCTCGGTGTAGAGCTTGAAATGATGGATGAGCGCCTCCATCGATCGCTTCATTTCGGCGCGCGGCGGCGGCGTGATCTTGTTGTCGTCAACGCGCACCGGTCCCTGCGGCATCCGCTGCAGGCACTGCTTGATGATCTTGACGCTCTCGCGGATCTCGAACATGCGCACGACATAACGGTCGTAACAGTCGCCGTGCTTGCCTACGGGAACGTCGAACTCGACCTGGTCGTAGGCCTCGTAAGGCTGCGCCTTCCTCAGATCCCATGGAATGCCGGTGGCGCGCAGATTGGGACCGGTGAAGCCCCAATCAAGCGCATCGCTCGCCGAAATGACGCCGATATCGACGGTTCGCTGCTTGAAGATCCGGTTCTCGGTCAACAGTTCCTCGAGATCCGCGAGAAAATTCTCGAACTGCTCCGCCCACTTCCAGATGTCGTCGGCAAGACCGGACGGCATGTCCATGGAGACGCCGCCGGGCCGGAAGTAATTCATGTGCAACCGGGCGCCGCTGACTCTCTCGCAAAATTCCATCAGCCGCTCGCGCTCTTCAAATCCCCACAGCATCGGCGTCATCGCGCCGACGTCCATCGCGAACGCGCAGATAGTGAAGATGTGATTAAGGACGCGGCCGATCTCCGCATACAGCATGCGCAGATATTGAGCCCGCGGCGGCGGTTGAGGTCG
>CAZRWU010000160.1:4450-7117 GCA_964603915.1 uncultured Rhodospirillaceae bacterium | reverse complement strand
GCCCAAGGGCATTTGCTCCAGACACCGGCGCGCGATGCAGGCGTCTACACCGCCGAGGAGCGCGAGCTTTTCGTTCGGGAACTCATCCGCAACCTTCGCACGCGGACCGGCATCGCGGCCGTGGACTCCGCCAATCTCGCCTCGTGGTCGCCGCGCGTGACGCCCGCAGCTGCAAAGGCATGGGAAGGCATGGGGCCAAGGTTCAAGGGGATCGGCCTCGTCGAGGCTGACCCCACCATCACCCTTGGCGCGGTCGCCGTCACGAGTGATCGCGTCCACCCGAACGGCGTCGTCGCGGAATGGGTGGAAACGATCACCAAGAAGGTCGGTACATCGGAATCATGGCGCGTGCGTGTCACGGTGTATCTGACCGATCCACAAGATACCCGCTTCTTGATGGCGGGAGGGATTGCACTTCATACCGAGGAGAAGCTTTGATGAACCGCAAATATTTGCTCGCCGCGACCGCGCTCACCCTTGGCGCGTGCGCTTCGCCCGACAGGCTGCCAAGCGTCCAGCACGCGGCCCCGCCGCCGATGCCTGTCTTTCATTCGCTTCCAGGCATAGGAACTTTTCCTATGCAACAGAAGCCGAAAGCCACCCTTCGCGCCGGCGTCCATTCGCCAAAGAAAAGCCAGATGACAGGCACGACATGGATCGTCCCCCACAACGCCGATAGCGATTATGTGCTCCCCATCGGCACGACGAATTACGAGACATTTCAGCCAGCGCAACAGACGCTTGTGACATTCGATTGCCCGGTGATCATGCACTCGGCTCCCAATTCCGCGTTCCTGGTGGAACAGTTCGGGAACGCCGTCACCGTCTCGGCCAGCGAAGGAGCGCCGCCAGGGATCGAGATGCGCTTGTTCGTCCAGGCGTGCGGCAAGAACCATAAGCTCGTTGCGCGTACGGTGCGAGGGCTTGGCCTTTCCGAGGCGCGTTTCCAATACCCCGATGACAGCGCATCCACGCCCCGTGGCGCGACCTCCTGCACCGATAGCAACTACCGCGTTGACAAGGTGATCACGGGCGGCCCAACAGGCGCTTGCACGGTGGTCGATCCCCGTGGCGCGGCGACGGCGACCTATTTCTCGCTGCCCGCCAATACGCAGCAGGTCCCGGCGGTGTTCGTCGGGGACGGCAACGAGCGCCGCCCCGCGCGCGTCACCAATGAGCGATTGCCCACTGGCGAGAGTCTCTACCGCGTCCAGGGATCGTGGCCGCAGCTCGTGCTCGACTATCCCACGGGGGAAACCGTCATTGTCTCGCGGGGCCGGTAATGGCGCTTGCTCACAAGCGCCTGATCGGGATCGGAGCCGCAGTGCTTGGCGGCACGATCCTTGCCTCATGGGCAATCGGCGCGATCCCTGGCCTGATATTCAGCAGCGACGAGGAACCCGAGACGAAGCCGGCCGTCGCCGCGCCAGGGTTCAATGTCGCGGTCCGCGCCGCGCCTCCCGAGCCGGCTCCGGAGCCGCAACCAGAGCCGCAGAGCTATGTCCGCCAGATGATAGGGCAAACCGCCGCAGCGGCCCGCCCGGGTCCGTCGCGCGCCGAACAATGGTATTCCAAGGTGAGCGGTTCCGGCCCGAAGGTCTGGCGCGCGGAAGGATCGGAAACCCTCGCCATGGGCGGCGGATCGGCAGCCGGGGATTGCCGCATCCTTCAGCCGGTGCGCGCCTATGCCATGCTGGTGGACAAATCGACCACCGATTCCCCCGGCGACGCAATGGCGGTCCTGACCGAGGACATTCAGGGCCAGCGCCAGAGCGGCGAATGGTGCCTTGCGATCCCGCGCGGCTCGCCCGTCATGATCGACGTGGCGGCCGCCGGCGACTACGCCGACGAACACGCGCAAGCCACGGTGCAGGCAATCTATCTACCGGACGGTCAGAAGGTGGACATCGGCCAGCGCGCCCGCGCCCTCTCCGGTCTGCCGGGGATTGCCGGCGAAGCCGACCATCACGTTGCGTCCAAGACAATGGCGTCATTCGTCGGCATCGGGGCGAGGTCGTTCAATAACATAACCCGGTTCGGCCAAGTCAACATTCAGACCGGGACCGCGACCGATCCGATTGAAGACGCGCTGCGCAAGAAGCTAGAGAGGCCAACAGAAATCAAGCTGACGCGAACAGCGTTTTCATTCAACATCATGCCGGTTTCGACGGCGGGATATTAGACGCATTGGGGGGACGTGTGGACACATCGACACGGTATGTCGAATACAGGCGCGACGGGGCAGATCCGGTCGGCACGCTTTGCGCGCGCCGCATCCCGCTCCAGCTTCTCGATTGGGTAGAGACGCAAGCGGCGTCGCGGCGCACCACGCAACGCGCCGTCATCGAGGATGCCTTGCGCGCATTCATCCGTTTCCGCCAGGGAGGCGGGCGCGTCGATTACCCTGCCCTCCCGAAGACGGGCGGGAGGATGAAACGCATGTTCGTTTCGCTCGGCCTCTTGTCCGAGACCCTCGATCTCGTGCAGCGAGACAGCGTGTTCAACGGCGATGTCGTCGCCGCCGCTCTCCGCATGGCTCGGGATCGAGCATATTAACGCACCCGCCGTCCGCAATATCGGTTAACGCAACCGAGTGCCAGCCGTCGCGACGGCGGACTTCCATCGCATAGATCGATCTGCGCGCCGCCCATGTCGGGACGAGTCGTG
>CAZRWU010000160.1:0-4440 GCA_964603915.1 uncultured Rhodospirillaceae bacterium | reverse complement strand
ATATCTCTGCATGATGGCGTTGTTCCAGAGGTTGCTATACACCAGATCGTGTGTATACTCGGCAACATGATTGGCGCATGCGCCAGAACATGCAGAGGATAGGGGATTGAGCAACCGGATGAAAGGTCTTTATCCCAACAAGAGAGGCATCACATGACCGCAGAACGAACCCGCATCATCGAGCCGAGCCGCATCAGCGCAAACATCCCCCGCGCGACGCGGGACATCCTTGAACATTACGCAGCGGAAAAACGCTGCACCATCACGGCCGCGCTGGTCGAGATCATTTCCAAGTTCGATGAAAACAGGAGGAACAAGGCCGATGCGTGAGACATCCACCATGCTGACAAAGGATGAGTTTATCGATCATCTCAAGAAGATCGAAAAGGAATCCTCAGAAAACGATCATCTCGATACCGTTATAACAATCCTCATGGTCGCAAACGAGCTGGATGCTCTTGTTCGCGGCATGCTGACCAAGATCTATGACGGCCGCCAGCTTGGCGAGTTGCCGCCAGAGGCCACAAAGACCATGGACGCCCTCACACAGAGGTTTTTCGGCCATGGGCCAAAAGGAACGCATCTTCAATCTCTACGCCATGGTGCTGCGTCTGGCGGCGGCGGCGGATGGCGTCGGGGTGGCGCTCATCCGCGAAAAAAACGGCGTCCACTGAAAACGGAAACCCCGCCGTGAGATGGAGCCGGCGGGGTTTCGCAACCGACCAAAGGAGGATGAAACGCAACGCTGCGTATTCTATACGATCAAATTTATGCTTGCACGATGAAATTTTTTGTTGGCTTGCACCAGCCCGCCGACGCCGGCTGCGTCTCATATCCTGCATTTATCTCGATTAACAGGATAAGGGAACGGAAGTCGCCTTTTCCTGTTGGCGAATGGATTATGGACAGCGGCGCATTTACGGCAATCGCCAAGCATGGAGGATATCCAGATCCTCCGTAAGAATACGCCGCGCAAAGCGATGGGCGAAAAACGGAACCCTCCTTGCCGCAGTCACCCAAGACTATATGTGCGAGCCGCACATGATCGCGAAGACAGGCCTTTCTATTCCGGAGCACCAACGTCTTACCATAGAGCGCTATGATGCTCTCTTGGCGTGTGATCTTGGCGGAATCTATCTTATGCCAGTCCTGCAAGGATATCGGCCGGAAGACTACGCCGATCACGTACGCGATTATGGAGATAGACTGGCCCATGGCGCTTGGGTCGGCGTCGGCAGCGTATGCAAACGAAATGGCAATGTCGGCGCGATCCGTGCTGTCATATCTTCAATCCTCGATGTGCGGGGTGATCTTCGTTTGCATGGCTTCGGGCTCAAGAAAACGTCACTGCAGGACGGATGGATCAGGGACAGCCTTTTTAGCGCCGACAGCATGGCGTGGAGTTTCTCCGCCAGGATGAATGGCGGGAAAGCCAACGACTGGCGGGAAGCTCAACGATTTTGCCGAGGCATATTGGACATGCCGGTCCAATTGTGCCTGTTCTGAGAAGCCACTAGGTCTATCGCAAACCTTCCCTGATGTCGGCCACGGCGCGTAGAGCGCCCGCAAGCAACGGTCCCACGCTGGCCCGCCTTATGCCGTAGCGGAAGGCGAAGGCGATCTGGCTCTCCCCGAAGAAAAGCACATACCAGATCGCGCCCCAATGGCGACGGTCGAGCGCTTCGGCGATCATCGCAAGTTCTTCCCTGGCGCGGCACGCTGCGTCACTGATATCCGCCGACCCCCTCCCCGATCTCGGCTCGAAGGCCGCGCATTTGAAGCCGCTGAATGAGGCGACCTCGAACAGCGCCAGAAGATGAGCGGCGGCGCGTCTCTCCACGTCGCCCATCCTCGATATCACATCGACGACGCGCGCGCGGCGGTATGGCCTCTCGCCCTCGACCATGACATCGCCACGCGCCAAACGTTCAACCGGCCCGAAGTCAACCGGGGCGGGTCGTTGAACCCTCTTGCGACGCTTCACGCGGCATCGTTCTCCATTCGATTTCTGCATGCTCGGTGCAGACCGGGCAGGCGTCCGGTCCCTCGACCTCGCCGCGCCCCTGACACCGCACGCATGATGTCTGCATCACAATCGAGCGCCTGATCGCGATCATTCCCGTGGCCCCGCCAGTTGCCATGCAAACACGCCCCTGCCGTCCCCGATCTCCAAGGGAACGATCCCGGGTTCGATCTCCATGAAGTCGGATTCCGCCAGAAGGAGAGCCGCTTCCATCTCGGCGTCTTTCTCGCGTCCGCCGCACGCCCCCATGATGTAGGAAACCAGCTCTCGGAACTGATCCGTCTGCCCTATCTCGCACCCCGGCACCACCAAGACCTTGCGGGAGCGCGATCCAGGGTTTGATTTCTCCGATGTCCAGACCACGGCATAATTGCCCGGGTAATCGGAGAACCTCGCCCTCGCGAAAATATGGGCGGCCTCGTCTTCATTCTCGGCGGCAACCGTATCGGATTCGCCGCACCAGCTCTCGCAAATGAATTCGCGCATCGTTAGCCCCATATCGATTCCAATGCTATTGTCATATTAGACCACATATGGACGCATGGAAACGCACATGAACGCAATCTATCTCGGCCTCGCGGGCGGCTTCATCGCCATCGCCGCAATCGCCATTCTTGGCGGACAACAACCCCTTGCCGACACATTCACCATTCCTCAAGAGAGCGTCATCGTAACGGACGGCGACACGCTCAAGTTCCGAAGCTACAGGGTCCGCCTCGACGGCATCGACGCACCCGAAATGAAACAGGTCTGCCTGTCCGCCGATGGCGTGCCGTACCAGTGCGGAATCCAGGCGCGCGACGAGATGAAAGACATCCTCTCCGGGAAGGACATCATCTGCCGCTCGAAGGGCGTTGACCGATACGGGCGGACAATCGCGCGGTGCATTGCCGGCGGCGTCGATGTTTCTCAGGAGATGGTCCGGCGCGGATGGGCGCTTCCCTATCGCGGGTATGCCAGCGAGGAGCTTTTCGCGTTGCACATGGAAGCCATGATCGAGAAGCGCGGGATGCTCGCGGGCGAATACCTCGAACCCTGGAAGTGGCGGCGCATCCATTAAGGAGAGCGGCAGGCGCGGGCCATGTCGCGCAGGACAACGGAGTCCATGATGAACGTCATCGTGGCTGGCTTGTCGTCAAGGGTGTCGATCTCATCCGCCAATTGATCGCGGAAGGCATCGCTGTACTCCACCACGGGCGGGCACACATCAGAACGGCCGGCGCTTGTCACGCAGCCGCCGAGACAGATCGCCAGGAGTGCGGGGAGCATTGGCGGCAGCATCCCGCTGCCGGAAGAGGATCTCGTTGCGCGCGGCCACATCTCTTAAATCCCTTTCGGCGTCCTGTCCCTTCTTGATCCGCCACGCGATCCACAATCCCGCTGCAGCGCCGATCCCGGCGGCGATGAACAGGATCGTTAGCCCGCTCATTTCCTGCCCGCGAAAGCCTGGAAGCTTGCAGCAAGCGGCGAGGCCGCGCGCTTCATCTCGAAGTCGAGAAGCGCCAATGCATCGGCCTCGTTGTCGTCGGATGGAAGAAATCCGAGCGCGGTCACGGCGGCGATCACGGCCTCCTTGTTGGCGTTCCCCTTGCCGGTGATGTGCCGCTTGATCGTCCCGACCGGCACGCCCTCATAGGGGATCGCGTTCGTCTCGGCCCATGCGGTCAAGTGGGCGACGAACCCGCCATAGACGTGAGATGCCGCGGTTCCCTTGTGGGCGGCAACTTCCTCGAACACGACGCGGCCGATCTTGCATGTGTCGTGCATATGCCGCAGCCACGAGACGAATTTGAGCCACATCATGCCGCCGCCTTCGAACCGGCCGTTGCGGAATTCGACGGTGCCGCTATCGATCAGCCCTTCCGGGGTCAACACGGCCCACCCCATGCGGCTGCCAAGATCGAGCGCCAGGACGCTATTTGACATCCCGCAAACTCTCCGAGATCTCGGCCGCGAGGTTTTTCATGGCCTCCGTGTGCTCCGCCGTGGCGTCGGCTCTTCCCGCCATGGCCGAAGCGTCGATGAGCGATTGCTGAATGCCGTTGCTTTGCTGTTCGAGCGCCGCCGTTTTCTGGATCACTTCCTCGGTCATGGCGGTGTTGTCGCGGAGCGAGGATTCCAGAGCTCGTGTCTTGTAGCCGATCCACGCCAACGCCACCGCGATTGCTCCATGGATCGCGACACTGATCAGCATCATCATGCTCCCGCTCTCGGCGGTCATATGCTCAGGCCCCATAGCGTTTTTCCCTCGCGCGCCGCCGGCGTTCCATCTCGGCGCGGTTTCTGATCTCAATCATCTTTTCGCGATACGCCAAATAGGCCATGACCACGGCAACGATGCCGTTGACGAACAGGATCGCGAGATCAATCCACTCCCTGCTTGTCATCACGTTCCCGCTTCGCCAGGATATCGGCGA
>CAZRWU010000159.1:0-7432 GCA_964603915.1 uncultured Rhodospirillaceae bacterium | reverse complement strand
GCTGAAGTCGATCGGCGTCACTGTCAGGACCAGGTTCCTGATCTTTTCCGGGAACAGCGTGGCATAACACGTCGACATGGTGCCGCCCTGGCAGATGCCGAACAAGTTGATCTTATCGAGATCACGTTCGCGGCGAATGAAGTCGACGACGTCGTCGATGAAATCGCAAACGTAGTCGTCGGTCTTGAGGTACATATCGCAGCGTTTGGGATAACCCCAGTTGCACAGATAAACGTCGATACCCTCTCTAAGGAAATTGCGGACGAGCGAGCGATCCGGTTGCATATCGGCCACTTCATAACCGTTGATGAGCGGCGGAATAATCAACATCGGAACAGAATGGATTTTGCTCGGCTCGACCATGGGCTTGTAGTGGTAAAGCTCCCAGGTTTCGCGCGCATAAATGACATCCTTGGGCGTACTGCCGATGTCGACGTCCTCTTCCTTGAGGTCGGTCAGGCGCTCCAATCCGATGGCGACCTTGCGTTCAATCTCCGCAAGCTCTCGGGCAATGTCATCGTGACGGATTTGGATGGGAAATTGCGTCATGCGTTCTGTCTCCATGTCGGGCCAGGCGATCTGGCGGTAGCGGAATTCAAGAAGCCGTGCCGGCGCGACGCGCTCACGAGGCCGCTGCGCCCTCGCCTGCCGCGGCTTCCTTACCGGGCGACTCCTTGCTCGTCACCTTCTTCGCCGCGGCCTTCTTGCCCGGCGAATCCGGCACAGCGCCGTGAGACGTTGCGCCAAGCTCACGACGCAAGCGGCGAACCTCCCGTTTCAGTTCCTGGATATCCTTATAGGCTTCATCGAGATTGCTCCGCGTCGGAATCTCCATCGCGTCGTAGATGATTTCCAGAGCGTCGCGTTGCTTGATCTTATAGGTCAGCAACGCCTGGATCATTTTGTCCTGGCTCGCGATGAATTCCTTAGCCGTGAATGCCTCGTTCAAGGTCTTGTCAGCGATCGTGAACCATGTCCGGATGAGATCGCGCACGCTGGTGATGGGCTCGCCCTTCTCCGCGACCTTGGCAAGATGATCCATGGTGCGCTCAACCGCTGTTGCCATGGCCTCGCCCATTTTCCTGTGGAAGTCGGCCTGGGCCTTGCGCAGATCGCCGAGCGCGTCGACGGCCTCCAGCATCTTGCCCATTTTCTGGCGGACGACGGTCGCCCTCGGCAGGTCCGAAACGCCCGTGAGGATCGGGAAAAATCCTTCCTCGAAACCCATCACCCGGCTTAGTGGCGCGGTTCCCCCCATGAAAGCGGCGCCAGGGTGGCCGCTTGCCGTCGCTTGCGTCACCATCTGCATCCACGGCCCGGTGATTGGCGTCCACTTCTCAAACAGCGTCTTGGTCAGCTCGGTGAACTCGTTCGTCGTCGCCTGGGCGCGCTCGGGAAGCTCGCTCAGTTGCTGACGCCACTGTTCAAGCACCTTTTGCAGATCGGGCTGCCACGGCTTGCCCTGTTCGACCTTGGGCGCCACCACTTGCCAAGCCTTCATCAAAAGATTCATGCTACGCACGAGCGTATCGGGTGTGCCAACCAGTTTGCCGGCGACCCGCTGCGCCGGGCTGCCCTCTCCCGACCAAGTTTCGCCAAGCGACTTCAGCCACTGGCTCGGATCAAAGCCCGGTATGCCGCCCATACCCGGCATACCGCCCATGCCGGGCATCCCCGGCCAACCGCCGCCCATGCCGGGCATTCCCGGCCAGCCGCCCGAAGCCCCCGACGCTCCCGGCATCATTCTCATCCAACTGGACCAGAGTTCTTTTTGAGCGTCGGTCCAGCTCTTCATCATTTGGTTTGTTTGCTCAGTCCAGTCCATGCTCATCCTCCTCGTTTATGACGTCTCCGCCTGATATAGCCCCCTGACTTCACGGTTCGGCAGCGCAGGACCCGATGATCTGTTGCCTGCATCGAGCGTGAACGTCCATCCGTACTGCTTGCAGTCTTGGCTAGGGCGTGCGCGAAGCAGCCCTATCCAAACATCCTAAATCATTACCCTCGGCATGCGTTCCCCGCGCCTCCGACCGGTCACCTTTGACCACAAGTGGGTATGGCGACAGCGATTGCCGAGCGCGATCACGGCGCCGCGGTCACGCCAGGGCGACAATGGCGTCAGCTGCCGCTTTGACCTCGCCATCCTGGTTCGCGGCGGTGATCTCCAGGCGTACCCGCTTCTCACCGTCCTGCTCCATTTTCTCGGCGATCTTTCCGTTGCATACGATCTGCTCGCCCACGCGGGTGATCGCGGTAAAGCGCGTCGTAAAGCTGCGGATCGCGTTCTGCGGCGCCCAGTCCGTCAGCGAGCGACCGAGATAGGCCATGATCAGCATGCCATGCGCGAAGACGTCGCTCTGCCCGGCCTTCTTGGCGTAATCGATGTCGATATGCATGGGATTGTGGTCGCCGGAGGCGCCGGCATAAAGGGCAATGGTGGTACGCGACACGGGATCGATGACCAGGTGGATTGGTTGATCGCCGACCGCGACGGCGTCAAAACTTGGCACACTCATTCTCTCTTCCCCTACTTTCAGTTCCGGACCACGATGACGCGCTGCAGTTCGCAAACGAGAGCGCCGTTCTGATTGGTCGCCGTCGTATCCTCGACGATGAATTCGAGCGCGCCGCCCTTTTTGTCGTAGATGTCCGACACCTTGGTCTCGAAGGTGATCTGATCGCCGGCATAGATCGGCTGGTGATAGGTGAACGTCTGGGAACCGTGAAGGATTTTGCCGACGGGCACGCCCATCGCGGCAATATTGTCCCAAAGGGAATTCGTTTCCATTTCGAGGCAGAAAGCGAATGTCGGCGGCGCCGGAATGGTCTCGTACCCGGCGGCCTTGGCCGCATCTTCATTACTGTAAATGGGATTGGTCTCGCCGATCGCCTTGGCAAAGAACTTCAATCGGCCCTTCTCAACATCGACCGTCTGCGGCTTGGTCGTGCGTCCAATATGTTTTTGCTTGTCAATCATTCCCTACCTTCCTCGTTATTCTAAATGGAGCCTCCGGTCTCGCCGAGCAGAGCCGGCGTCGGCCGTCAATCATGGCGTTCCAAGCGCGACCTCGGCGATAGACCAGCAATCAGGAATGTCTCAAGAGCATGCACAGCTGTTATTGAACACTTATTTAATAGGAACCCGTCGCGCTGATCGCGCAATGCCGGGAACCAAAACGTTGATTATGCCCCCGCGAAGCGTTCCTGGGGTCCTCCCTTGCGGCTGCACCATTGCGCCCCGCCATGCAAAAGTCAAGGTTGCGATCCCGGTCAATATCCCTGCCATACCTCGTTGCGCGGATCGGCGCTCGACACATCCTGCGTCGGCGACGATCGCATCTCTTGCGGTTATGATCTCGGGTGCCTAAGAGAGCTTCTGCAATGGTGGAGGGGGTGCGGGCGCGAGCAAGCGGTTCGGGTTGAAGAGTCGGCCAAGGGGTGTGAGATCTCGGAGCGTACAAGCAGGCGAGATCAGGAACCAATCCTCAGCATAGAATTAGGATAACGAAAAGGACGAAGCGGGATGCTTGTATCTGTTTTGCAGGCCAAGATTCATCGGGCGACCGTAACGGATTCAAATCTCAATTATGAAGGGAGCCTGACGGTTGATGACGATTTGCTTAAGAGGGCTGGTTTGGTTCCTTTTCAGCAGATCCAGGTCTACAATATTGCCAATGGTCAGCGCTTTGAAACCTATCTCATGAAGGGTACGCCGAACACGGGAGAAATCGTGGTCAACGGCGCCGCAGCGCGTCTGGTCGCTGTCGGAGATCTGATTATCATCGCCGCTTATGGACTTGTTCCTGTCGAAGATGCCGCGCGCTGGCAGCCGACGGTCGTCCTCGTTGACGCTCGGAACCGGCCGAAGTAGCGGCATGCCGCGTCGGGGCGGTATTGTTCGCTGCGCCCTAGATCATGCGGACGGGAGCGCGCTTGGCCTTGCCGCGGAAGTCTCGGCAGCGCATCATTGGCTGCCTGCGGAGCGGATCATCGCCAAGAATTCGCGACGCGTGATCGCCTCGTCGCGAAAGGCTCCAATCATTCGGCTCGTGACCATCGCCACCCCGGATTTATGGACGCCGCGGGTGGTCATGCATTGATGAGCGGCTTCGATCACGACGGCGACGCCGCGAGGTTTCAGTTCGCGGTCGATCGTCTCGGCGATCTGTACTGTCATCTTTTCCTGGATCTGCAGGCGCTTGGCGAAAGCCTCGACGACCCGGGCGAGCTTGGAAATGCCCACGACGCGGCGCTGCGGCAGATAACCGACATGCGCCTTGCCGATAATCGGAACCATGTGGTGTTCACAGTGGCTTTCGAAATGGATGTCGCGCAGCACCACCATCTCGTCATAGCCGTCGGTCTCGGAAAAGGTCCGGCGCAGCAGCAAGGCCGGGTCGGTGCCGTAGCCCTGAAAGAACTCGTCGTAAGCGCGGACGACGCGCTCGGGGGTGGCGATCAACCCTTCTCTCTGCGGATCATCTCCGGCCCACCGGATCAAGGTCCGAACCGCCGCTTCCGCTTCGGCGCGGCTGGGACGCACACGCGCGACGGCAAAATCTTCGTCACACAGCAGAAGTTGCGGCTCGGCATTCACGGCGGCGTCCTTTTCTCTTGTCTCGTTTGTGTTGTTCTCTTTTGGCGGCTGATGTGCGTCGCTTCCGGTAACTCCGTCAAGCGGCGCAGGCGCGGTGCGGCAACCGGGTGGGCTGGATGTCGGCCACGGCCGCCGGCCCACGCCTTCGCGCGTCTCGCGAGACGGTCTTTTTCAGCTTGGCAAGAGCGCCCGCCTCGATCTGGCGCACCCGCTCGCGGGAAATGCCGTAACACTGGCTCAGGTGCTCGAGCGTAACGGGCTTATCGTTCAGGTGCCGCTGGGCGACGATATCGCGTTCCCGTTCGCTCAGGGCCTGCATCGCGTGACCAAGGAGCGCACGTCGATAAGAGAGTTCTTCACTCGCCGCCAGCCGCGCTTCCTGACCATCCGCCTCGTCGACAAGCCAGTCCTGCCATTCCGTCTCGCTCTCGCCACGCAGCGGCGCGTTCAGCGAGGCATCCGCGCCGGCAAGCCTGCGATTCATGTTGACCACTTCGACCTCGGGCACGTCCAGGAGATGGGCGATGCGGCTGACGCTCTGCGGCGGCAGATCGCCCTCCTCGATCGCTTCGATCTGCTGCTTGACCCGGCGCAGATTGAAGAAGAGTTTCTTCTGCTCCGACGTCGTTCCCATTTTGACGAGGGACCACGAGTGGACGATATATTCCTGCATCGCGGCGCGGATCCACCACATCGCATAGGTGGCAAGGCGAAAGCCGCGGTGCGGATCGAAGCGCTCCACCGCCTGCATCAGCCCGACGTTGCCTTGCGAAATCAGCTCGTCAACCGGAAGACCGTAGCCGCGATAGCCCATCGCGATCTTCACGACGAGCCTTAAATGGCTGTTGACGAGTTTGTGGGCCGCGTCGAGGTCCTTGTCTTCCACCCACCGGATGGCCAGATCGTGTTCCTGCTCGGGGCGCAACAATGGATATCTCTGAATGCGGCGAATGTACTTGCTCAAGGACTCCTGCTGCCCGGCCTCATGATGCGTTCTGGTGTTGGCCATTGTCCCGACTTTCTCTCTACCTTTCACTTCCATCCACCCTCGATATACGCGCTATTCGCCGCGCTGGATGAGCACGGCGGCACGGTAGATCTGGAACTTGCCTGGACACGTAGGGTTTCATGGAAACAAGTCGGGACGAGACGAGCGGTTAGCCAAAGGAGGCATCTCCGATGTTGACACGGCTGTGTTCTTGCATGGCGCGTTCCTGCATGGAGCGCCATGAGACCGGAAAATCCCATGCGTCGTCCGGCGCCCCGCCGGGAAGCCAATTCCGGCGCGCGCTCGTGACCGGCGCGACAAGCGGGATTGGCGCCGCGTTTGCGGACATCTTGCCCGCAACCACCGATCTGCTGCTCACCGCCCGGAACGAGGAAAAGCTGGCGGACACCGCGAGGCGACTGAGCCGCGAGGGTCGCGCCGTCGAGATCATAGCCGCGGATCTTGCCAATGAAGACGACATCGCGCGGGTGGTCAGCCGCGCCGACGCGTTCGGCATTGATCTGTTGATCAACAACGCCGGGATCGGCCGTGTGGGCCGGATCGTCGACAATCCCGCCAAAGCCGAGCGAGACACCGCGGCGGTCAATGTCTTGGCCGTCGTCCTGCTGACGCGGGGACTGCTTCCTGGCATGATCGCCCGCGCGCGCTCCACGGCAAGCAGGGGCGGCGTCATTGTTGTCGCGAGCACCGCTGCGTTCGCGCCCGTTCCCTATTTTGCGACCTACGCCGCGAGCAAGGCTTTCGATCTGTCGTTCGCCGAAGCTCTGGGAGAAGAAATGCGCGGCGAACCGATCGATGTCCTGGCGCTATGCCCTGGCGCGACCAGAACGAACTTCGGCAGGAGGGCAGGATCTACCGTCATGGAGGCGCCGGGAGCCGCCGATCCGCGAACCGTCGCGCGGCAGGCGCTGCGAGCCCTGGGACGGCAGCGGATCAAGGTGACGGGAGGGCTGAGCGAAGCGGCGTTCAGTCCTTTTCTGTTGCCGCGCCGCCTTATCACGTTCGGACTTGGCGCGCTGATGCATATTGCCGCCGCGACACGCTCCGGGTCAAATGACCAAGGCGAAACGAGGATGGGCGGGAGCAGGTCGGCAACGTAATTCGGGCAAGCCACGTCCCGGAGTCGGCGGCGTGGCCGGGAGAAAAACCGAAGGAGCGGATCGCGCTCGCCGTTCCCCGCAACCGCCGCGACGCGACAAGTCTAGGCCGGGTGCCTGCCCGACGGCGACAGCGCTGTCGACACCGCTGCCCCCGAGCGACAAACGGGCAATAGCGACGCCAGCACCTGCTCGGCCATTGCCGTTCCGGAAAGAAAAGCGGCCTCGATCCGTGCGCCAAGACACCAGTCGCCGCACGCGCCGATGCGGCGCTCCTCGTCGAACAGACACGGTTGTCCGACCGCCTTGACGACACGAGCATAGCGCCACCGGTGCGCTTGCAACTCTTCAACGCCCGTCAGGATGACGTTTGTCGCATCGGCGAAAGCGACCAGCAATGCCTCCGCAACAGAAGCATGATTGTCGTCAAGGTGGGCTCGGGACCATTGATCACTAGCATGAAGCACCCAGGTCTCAGCGCCCGTGCGTCCCGGCTTCGCCCCGTCGCGGGCAATCCACGACAGCGCGCCGCCGGTGACCATGGCGGCATCGAAGCCGACAGGCATGGGCCGCTCCAGGGCGATCATCGCCGTCCAGCACGACTCTATGCGCACGGCCGCGGCCGCATCGGCAAGGGCTGGAGCGGTCTTGATCAGCGGTTCCGCTTGCGGCGCCGGCACGGCCACAATGACCACATCAAAATTGTCGCAGCGCACGCCATCGGCCGCA
>CAZRWU010000158.1:0-7455 GCA_964603915.1 uncultured Rhodospirillaceae bacterium | reverse complement strand
TTGTGCGGACATCGAGGATGCGCGGCGCGACTCCGTGTTCAATCGCTGTGAGTAGGGCGTCCTGTGATATTCGCACGCCTGCGCCACCGGCCGCGCTCAGCAACAGGATGCCGGCGACGGCGGCGGCTCCTCGAGCAACGGCGCGGCGCAAGGCGAGATGACGCAAATCTGCCGTTCCTTCGATCTTGCCAGCCCGGATATCGGCTGCGGCGCCGCTGGCGTCAATGGCTCGCGCCCGAGGTCCATCTTGCTGTCATCTTTAAAATAGGGCCGCGTTTATGAGTCGTGCCTGCAGGTTAGACCCACAAGAGCACGGGAAGAAAGAACTTCAAGAATCGAACCATGACATTCTTGGAAGCCCCTCACGCCTTTGCCCAGCGCAGTTTCGTGGGAAAATTCTGCGAGGACGGGGCGGGCTTGGCTATCCCCGCTCATCCTTGGCGTCCCCTAGGGGATTCGAACCCCTGTTGCCGCCGTGAGAGGGCGGTGTCCTAGGCCTCTAGACGAAGGGGACGCGAGGCCGCATGCAGGATCCTTGATGTAGCCGATCGACCCCTGTTCGATCAAGCGCCGATCGACAAAACCACCGCCTCAGCGGCCGCTGGCTTATGAATTTCTACAGGGAACGAGGATGGAGGTTTTGCGTTTGATGCATGCAGAGAAAGGAGATCATGACATGATGCACCATCGTTTCAAACTCGCGCTCGCCGCCGCCATTTTCGTCGCCCCGGTCACCGCAGCTCTCGCTGAAGATCGTGCGCCGACGCCGGAGGAGCGCGCGCAGATCGAAGAGGTCCTTCGTTCCGAAGGCTTTAGCCAATGGGATGACATCGAGCTCGACGATGGCGTGTGGGAAGTGGACGACGCCATCGGTTCGGACGGCAACGAGTATGACCTGAAGCTGAACCAGCAGTTCCAGATCATCGAGCGCGAACAAGACTAGATCGAGGATTCCCTCAACCGGGATCGCGATGACGCGCGGCGCCGCCTTGAGCGGCATCGGACTTGCCGGTATCGGCGTAGCGCTTCTTGCCCGGTTTCTTTTGGCATGCGGGATCGCGGCGGCGTGCTGCTCGCGTCTGCCCTTGCCGAGCCGAAGAATGCTGACGCTGTTCCTGCGCCCGGGGTGCCTACGTAAAAGGAATTGAGATGACAAATGTTTATGCGAAAGTTGCCAGGCTCACAGTTGCCGCGATGATCCTCGCCGTTCCGGTCTCCTGCAGTTTTGGCGACCGCTCGGGGAGCGACGCGGAGCGGGCGCAAGTCGCCCAGGCTCTGCGCGATCAAGGCTTCACCCGTTGGGATGATATCGAGCTGGACGACGGCTACTGGGAAGTGGATGACGCGGTTGCCGCCGATGGAAACAAGTACGACCTGAAACTGAATCAGCAGTTCGAGATCATCGAGCGCAAACGGGATTGACGCGGCCTCAGGCGGAAGGGCGAAGGCCGGGACCAATCCGGCGGAACTGGCCTCAGCGCTGGATCACCAACGCCGCCGGATCGACTCGCCGCTGCCAGCCCTGACGCTCCAGTTCGGGATCGAGGTGCTCCTCCTCCGGGTAGCCGACGCAGAGATAGGCGACAAGCGACCAGACTTCGGGCACTTCCAGAATCGCGCGTATGGCCTTGGGGTCCAGGATGGACACCCAGCCGATGCCGATGCCGTGGGCGCGCGCCGCCAGCCAGAAGGTCTGGATGGCGCCGACGACGGAGTAGGCGAGGGTTTCCGGCATGGTCCTGCGACCGAGCCCGGCTCCGAGCGGCGTTGCTTCATCGGCGAAAACGGCAAAATGCACGGGCGCCCGGTCGAGCCCGGCAAGCTTGAGCTCGGCATAGAGCTTGGCGCGCTCGCCCCGGTAGGAAGCGAGAGCTTCCTGGTTGCAGATGGCGAAAACCCGACGGACGGCGGCGCGTCGGCCCGCGTCGTCCACCTTTACGAAGCGCCATGGCTGGCTGTTGCCGACGGAGGGCGCGAGAACGGCGAGCCGCAGCAAATCGTTGAGCAGGTCCTCGTCCACAGGCTTCGTGAGGAATCGCCGGACGTCCCGCCGCCAACGCAGCAACGTCTCGAACTGGCGGCGGAAAGCGCCATCGAATTGAGGTGGCTGAAATATGATGGCGGGCTCGTTCATGGCTGACTATTACTGTCATGGCCGAGCGGTCTTGTGCAAGCGCCGTTGCCGGTCGGTGCGCTTGGCTCTCCGGGACTGGCATCTTGAGCGAGACCCTTGCCTTCATTCCGGCCATGCGGTTACGCTTGCTCACGAAGCGATGGCGCGATGAGTGGCTCTGTGAGATGACGGTCATCATGCGGACGTGGCGGAATCGGTAGACGCAGCAGACTTCAAGGAGAGTGCCCGCGGAGAAATCCGCGGAGTAGAACCGCTCAAATTCGGGGAACGCTTACAGGGACTAGTCCTTCAGCCGATCCCGAGCCAAGCCCTCGACGGAGGGAAGGTGTAGAGACTGGACGGGCGGCGCCTAAAGCCGGATGGCCACGGTGAAGGGACAGTCCAGACCACGAACGCCGGATGGCGGCGGCGGAAGCCGAAGTGGTATGAAAATCTGCTTCTCATTCGAGAGTGCGGGTTCGAGTCCCGCCGTCCGCACCAGCCTCCCTGGCTCCGGACAAACGGCCCGACCGTTTCATCCGCTGTCAAAGCGGACCAACGTGCCGTTCCCCTGATACATTCGCTTGGCGCAAGTGCCAGGCCCAAGCCGTCCGCATGATGGTTGCGAGATCCGAACGGCGCGTCAGGTCGCGGCCAAGCAGGGCAAGGGCCTTTCGCGGATCGGCGACGAGTTCAGCGGGATCGCCGGGGCGCCGCGCCGCAACTTCGTAAGGGACCGCTCGCCCCGCGACCTCTGCCGCGGCATCGAGGATCTGCCGCACCGAATAGCCATGGCCGGTGCCGAGGTTGACGCGCCGCGACGATTCCCCGGCCAGCAACAGATCAAGCGCCCCGACGTGGGCGTCCGCCAGATCGCTGACATGAATGTAATCGCGTATGGCCGTGCCATCGGGCGTCGGGTAATCGTCCCCGAAAATGCGGAGCGGCGGGCGTCTGCCCAAAAGCGCATCGAGGGCAAGCGGCACAAGGTGCGTCTCGACATCGCGCGTCTCGCCAAGTTCGCCGTCGGGATCCGCTCCCGCGGCGTTGAAATAGCGCAAGGCCATGTGGCGCAGGCCATAGGCGCGTTCGTAATCGGCAAGAATCCGCTCGACCATCAACTTCGAGGCGCCATACGGATTGATCGGCAGTGTCGGCGTTTCCTCCTTGATGGGGACGATCTCCGGAACGCCGTAGACCGCGCACGTCGATGAAAAAACGAATGCCGGGACCTCATGAACGCGGCAGGCGTCCAATACGTTTTGCGCGCCGGCAACATTGGTGCGGTAGTAGAGCGCTGGAGCCTGCATCGACTCGCCGACCAGCGCCAGCGCCGCGAAGTGCAGGACTCCGACCGGCCGGTACTTCTTGAAGACCTCGTGAAGCCGGCAGGGATCGATGATATCGCCCCGCTCCAGCGGTCCCCACCGCACCGCCCAGCGGTTGCCGATCGAAAGATTGTCATAGGTGACCGGCTCGTAGCCTCGCCCGGCCAGCGCTTTGCAGGCGTGGCTGCCAATATAGCCGGCCCCGCCGGTGACGATCACGGTGAGAGAGGAGGTACTGGCCGGGCTCACGGAAGATCTTCCCGTCTAACCGGAACAAGAGGCCGCGCTGGTCGCGGTGGCCGAGGCGTCTGTCACGGCTTCTCCACTTGGAGGAGGCAACAACCGGTTTTTCTGAAAGAAAGCTTCCTCATGCTTGGCTAATTCCTCAAGGCGTCGCTTCAGCGGCTGCTCAGGAAAACGCTCGGGGCCGGAGGCCGGGTCACATTGAAAAAAATGAAGGTCACCGGTGACAACGGCGGCCGGCCGTTTGAGGACGCGGCGTTTGAAAATGCCGATCGCATGTCTTGCCAAGTCGCGCCGCGCGACGTCGAGTCCGCGCAAGGGCGACAGACGCATCGCCAGGCAGAATTCCCGCGCCGCTTCGCTCAGACGCCGGTGGCGCAGGACATGGATCGCGTGTCGCGCATGGATCGACGCCTTGGCCGCAGCAAGGATCGCCCTTGGCGTCTCGGGCAGACGGCGCGCCACATGGTCCAGCATGGCCAGGTGAGAGCGCATCATGCGGTCCGAGTTCGACGACATCGCGCCGGGCGTCTTGCGGTACCCGGTGAGATACTCGGGCACGAGTGCGACGGTCCACGAACGCGCCATCAGGATCTGGATCAGGTAATCCTCGCACCCTTGCGCGCCCTGCCGATGTAAATCGGGCTCATAGCCTCCAACCTCCTCAACCGCCGCGCGACGGGCAAGAAGCGAACTGCCGTTGCCGACGAAATTGATCATGAGCGATCGCAAATAGACACGGCCGGTAAATCCTCTCATCCCGCTACTGTGGAGGACGCGCCCATCGGCATCGATTCGGCGGTATAGGGTGTAAACGAAACCCACGTCAGGGCCGTGGGCACGCATGACCGCCATCTGGCGATCGATCTTTTCGGGGTGCCACAAGTCGTCGGCATCGATGGGCGCGATAAAATTCCCTCGGCTGACAGCGATTCCGACGTTGCGGGCGTGCGCCACGCCCGAGTTCTCGATGGAAACGATGCGGATACGGTCGTCGTTCGCTGCGTGGCGACAGGCGACATCGACGGTGCCATCGTCAGAGCCATCGTCAACGACGATGATTTCAAGGTCACGATAGGTCTGGTTGCGAACGCTGTTGAGCGTTTCGTCTAATGTAGCCTCCGCATTGTAAGAGGGAATTATAACTGAAACGAGTCCCGCGTGGTTGTTCATATTAATTATTTGAAATTGAAAATAAAAATTTCATTTTTCTTTAAGATAAGGTAATTTGCCCTACATCTGAGATCCTCTCATACACCAAATGGGTTATGCTTTATCCACCCTTTGCATAACATCTATTATAGTGCTTATGGGCTAGTACTCTCCATCAAGACGATGTCCATTTATGCGCCTATAAAAAATCAGACTCATTTGTGCTGGCTCAATTATCTAGAGGCTACCTTTTATGTCATTCACAAACGGTTAACAAGCCCATCATAAAATCGCTTGTTGATATGAAAGCGCCGGCATGATCATAAGATGACCGCCAAGCTCGGCGCGACGGCGCGACTCCGTTCCAGGAGTCTGGAGCTTCTGTCATTCAAGAGCGTGAAGAATCTAAAGTGATGAGTGCCCTCCGTGTCGATGAGGTGTCGATTGCAGGCCGTGTTCTTCGGCTTGCGGCGAACGAGCGTCTTGCCGCCGTCGTTGTCGTTATCCTTGGACTGACCTCGGCGGTTTTCGAGGCGGTCGGCTTGTCGTTTCTCATCCCGCTCGCCAAGCTGGCGACAGGCGGGACAATGGACGCCGGCATCCCGGTGATCGGACCGGTGATTGCCTACCTCGGCTCTCATGTCGCGCTGAGCAGCGTCCATATGGTGCTGTTCATTGTCGGCTTTTTCTTTCTCGGCATCATCGTCGGATACATCAACCTCGTCGTCTCGAATGTGCTTGCCATGCGGTTCGCCCATGAACTGCGTCTTGCCGTATTCGAGACCGCCCTCGGCCGGCCGATTTCCGCAATGGAAAGCCTTCCTTCCGGCAAATTCGTCAACAATCTGGCTTCGGAAACGTGGAATGTGTGCGACGCCCTTTTCGTCGTTATCGGCGTCGTTGTACAGATCATTACCTTTACCGTTTTTTTAATCTTCCTTCTGCTGCTCTCGCCGTTCTACACAGCCGTGCTGGTTGCGATGACCATTCTCATGGCTGTGATCGTACACTTCGCGACGCGGACCGTTCGCGGGATCGGAGCGGCGGCCGTGGCCGCCAACGAGGCGTTCATGGCGTATGTCTGGGATGCGCTTGGAGGCTTGCGGGTTATCCGCGGCTTCGGCCGCGAGGCGCATGAGCGCCGCCGCTTCGCCGAGAGTTCCGGGCGCGTCAGGGACATCTTCATTCGCTTGAAGACTCTCTCCGGCATTGTCGGCCCGATCACCCAGATGATGACCGTTGGCATGGTCGCGGTCATTCTCGGCATCGCCATCGTTCGTGGCGATCAGGTCGCGACACTGGTCGGGTTTCTCGCCATCGCCTATCGGATGCAGCCTCGCGTGTCGGCCATTCTTGCTGCTCGGACGAAGTTGCGCAGCCTTGCCGCCTCGGTCGCGGAGATCGAGGCGGCGCTTGCCGAAGCCCCGAGCAACGAGGTCGCCGGCCATGCTCGGGCATTTCAGGGGCTCCAACGGGGAGTCGTGATTGAAGGCGTTTGGGCGCGGTATCCGAACGCCGAGCGTCCCGCGCTCGTCGATATCTCGTGCGCCTTCCCTTATGGCAAGGTCACCGCGGTGGCCGGCTATTCAGGAGCGGGGAAGTCGACCCTCGTCGCGCTCTTATTGCGCTTCATCGAGCCGGAACGCGGGCGGATCTTGATCGACGGCGCGCCACTCTCGGAGATTGAAGCGGAGCATTGGCACCGCCGCATCGCCTTCGTCGAGCAGAACGCTTTTCTGTTCAATGCGAGCGTGCGCGAGAACATCGGCTATGGCGATCTCGCCGCCGATTTCGCCGCCATCCAGGAAGCCGCCCGCACCGCCCAGGCCGATACCTTCATCCGTGAACTTGCGCGGGGCTACGACACCATGATCGGCGACAACGGTGTGCGTCTTTCGCAAGGCCAGCGCCAGCGCATCGCGCTCGCGCGTTCGCTGCTGCGCAAGCCGGATGTGCTGATTCTCGACGAAGCGACCAACGCGCTCGACCGACCAACCGAGCGGGCATTGCGCACGGCGATCGAGGACAATCGCAACGCCCGGGCGGTGATCGTCATCGCGCATCGGCGCGAGACGATCGAAAACGCCGACCATGTCATCGTCCTTGATCAGGGCCGTCTCGTTCAGGCCGGAACTCCAGAGGAACTCGCTCAAGCTGAGGGAATCTATGCCCGCCTCTATCGAGACGAGATCCCGCGCAACTTCACGCCCGGTTTTGCGTGAGGATCACCGTTGGCTTAATGAGCCTTGCGCCAAGCGGCCGCGATCTCGGTCCCCGGCGCCGCCAAACGATGCGCGAGCCAGCCAAGCATCGAGACTGGAGCGAGCAAGATATGAAGCAACAGACGACGGCGAGGGGAAAGGGTGCTGAAGCTGACGTCGTGGCTGAATGCAAGAAGAGGATTGATGAATGATGCGGTTCTTTGCGCGGGGGCGCCGAACAGCGCATCGAGTTCGTCTTGCGTGTAGCCGCGACGGACATGTCCCCATTCTGCAAGCAGAGTCTCTTCGCGCGGACACAGCGGCCTGAAAACTCGATAGTAGGGATAACGCCAGCGATCCTGGTCGGGTGTGCTCATCAAGATCCAACCGCCCGGCCGCAGTACGCGCAAGGTCTCCC
>CAZRWU010000157.1:0-7460 GCA_964603915.1 uncultured Rhodospirillaceae bacterium | reverse complement strand
TTACCCTGCCGCTGCTGATCGGCGGCGCGACCACCAGCAAGGTCCACACCGCGGTCAAGATCGCCCCGAACTACGCCGGTCCTCTCGTCCATGTCGTTGACGCCTCGCGCGCCGCGGGCGTTGCCGGAAGCCTGCTGTCCGGGGCGGACGGCGCGCGTTATGCCGAGGATATCCGCGCGGAGTATGCGCGCATTCGCGAGGCTCACGCGCGAAGCCGCGACATCAAGAAACGACACCCGATCGCCGAGGCCCGCGCCAACCGCGCGCAGGTGACCTGGAACGGTTACCAGCCACCCGAGCCGGCCAGGCCTGGAATTACGGTGTTCGACGACTACGATCTTGCCGAACTCGTCACCCGGATCGACTGGGGTCCGTTCTTCCGGGCATGGGAGTTGACCGGGCGCTATCCCGATATCCTTGACGATCCGCTTGTCGGCGCGACGGCGCGGAGCACCTTCAACGACGCGCAAGCGATGTTGCAGCGGATCGTCGGCGAGAAATGGTTGAGGGCGCGGGGCGTCATCGGCTTTTGGCCGGCGAACGCCGTTGGCGACGACGACATCGAGGTGTTCGCCGATTCGTCCCGGCACGGCGTTCTCGCCATCATCCATACGTTGCGCCAGCAGATGGTCCGCGACCGTCCCGGGCGGCCGAACCTGGCTCTGGCCGATTTCATCGCGCCAAAGGAGTCTCGCGTATCCGACTATATCGGCGCGTTCGCGGTGACCGCCGGCCACGGCATCGACGCTGTCGTCCGGGATTTCGAGGCGGCGCACGACGACTACAACGCGATTATGGTCAAGGCCCTCGCCGATCGGCTGGCCGAGGCCTTCGCCGAGCGCATGCACGAGCGGGTGCGCAAGGAGTTCTGGGGATACGCTCCCGACGAAAGCCTGTCCAATGAGGAACTGATCGCCGAGGCGTACCGTGGTATTCGTCCCGCCCCCGGATATCCCGCGTGTCCGGATCATACCGAGAAACGGATCGTGTTCGACCTTCTGCGGGCGGAAGAAAACGCCGGAATGTTTCTGACCGAGTCCTACGCGATGGTGCCGACGGCATCGGTGGCGGGCTATTACTTCAGTCACCCCGAATGCCGTTATTTCGGCATCGGACGCATCCACAAGGATCAGGTTGTCGACTACGCCCGCCGCAAGGGCATGAGCGTGAGCGAGATGGAGCGCTGGCTGGCTCCCAATCTCGCCTATGATCCGGACCTGGGCGAGACGTAAGAGGCCAGGTGGTGAAATGGGGCGGTATGCGTAACACAAGAGGCTTTGCCATGAGACCGGTTCGTGCATCCACCGCCTGCCTTGCCGCCGCCGCCCTGGTCGCAGCCGCATGTGCGCACAGTGCTCCCGAGGGCGACTCCGAGAGCAGCCGGAGCGTTTTCGATCAGCGGGGTCTGGCGCCCGGCGCGACGCTTGGCGGGTTTACCGGCGCCGCCGCCGGCGGTAGCGCGGCCTGGGGCGCCGGCGGCATGATTCTCGGCGCCTTGCTCGGTACGTATCTCGGTCAGCGGGTTGTCGACGAGGAGGGCGGGCGCAGCCAGGTGGGAGGCCCGATCAAGGTCGGTCCGGTCGAGATCTGCTTCCAGGACGCGTGCGTTCCCGAGGAGGATAGCTACAGGTACGCGGACTCGACTTACGATGCGTTCTTGAACGAGCCGGTCGGCAGCCAGACTTCGTGGCGCAATCCGGCGACGGCCAGCCACGGGACGACGACGATCACGGGCCAATACGTCCGCGCCGACGGCGCGGAGTGTAAGGAATTCAGCCAGCAGGTGACTTTCAACGATGAGCGGCGGCAGGTCGACGGCGCCGCGTGCAAGGCCGATGACGGAACCTGGAAAGTGATCGATGTCGAACCCGACTCTCGGGCTCGTCCTCGAGGGCAGCCGGGAGCCGGTCGGTCCTGACCGTATGGCGGCGCGCGCAATGGCGGTAGACCTCACCGCCGGGGTGGTTCCCGGCGTAAGCGCGCTGGCCCGTCGGTATGACGCGCTGATCCTCGATCTTTGGGGCGTGCTCCACGACGGGGTGCGGCCTTATCCCTGGGTCATCCCGTGCCTTGAGAAGTTGCGGGCAGCGGGGAAGAGAACGTGCGCCCTCTCCAACGCGCCACGGCGGGTGGACCGGATTGCCGCCTACTTGGCGGAAATCGGTCTTCCACCGGAGTTGCTCGGAGCCATCTATTCCTCGGGTGAAGCCACCTATGAAGCGTTGCGTGAAAATCGCGGCGACCCGCCGCTTGGCGGCGGGCGCTGCTTTTTCATCGGCGCGGCGGCGGACGCCGCCCTTGCGTCGGTGGACGGCGTCCGCTTGGTCCGCAATCCGGCAGAGGCGGATTTCGTTCTATGCACGGGGATCGAGGCGGTGGATGACCGGCTGGAGAATTATCAGGGCATCCTGCGCGCGTGCCTTCGCCATGCCCTTCCGCTGATCTGCGCCAATCCGGACCTTGAAGTCATGCACGGCGACCGGATCAAGATGTGCGCCGGGACATTGGCGGCGTTTTATGAAGGCGAGGGCGGCCGCGTCGTCTACTACGGCAAGCCGTTTCGGCAGGTCTATGAACGTTGTCTTGAGATTTTGGCGGCGCCGCGCGAGCGTGTTCTTGCCGTGGGCGACAGCTTTCTCACCGATGTCTCCGGCGCCGATGTCGCCGGCCTCGATTGCCTGTTCATCGCCGCCGGCATCGAGGCGGGCGACATGCTCGCTCCCGACGGATCCGTTGACGGCGCCGCGCTCGCGCGGCGCGCCGCCGCGTGGAAACGCCGGCCGCGGTGGACGGCGCCTCGGTTCGCGTGGTGAGGGCGGAGACGCGGGCGCCGGCGGCGTTTTGCGCTACGGCACGCTTTCCGGAATTTTCTCCTTGGGATGCGATTTCTGCCACGGCCAGCTGCCGGTGATTTCGACGTCGAGAACGAAGCTGAGAAACGAGCGGATCAGGACGATCAGCCCCAGCGTCGCCAGGTTCTCGATCGTCGGCTTGACGGCGACGGTGCCGATGATGTCGGCGGCGACGAGGAACTCAAGGCCAAGGATAAGGCTGCGGCCGATGCTCACCCGGAACCCGACATAGATTTCCGCCCACGCCGCGCCACTGAGCGCGTGACGGATCGCTAGACCGAAAGCGGCGAGGAAGCCCGCCACGATGACGACGACGCCGGCCACCTCGATGACAAGCGAGGTCCAGTGCAGGATAAGATCGAACCATTCCGGCGGCGTGAAGCCTCCGCGGGTCCATTCCTCCGTCATGCGCGGCTCCTTCCTTGGGCAGTCGGCAAGCGCCGGCGTCGCAATGCCGACAACGATACAGCAGAGGCGGCGGTGCGCCACGCCGGCTTTCCATGAGGCGGTGCGTAGCGGGGGCGGCGCGCGAGGGCTAGGCACGAAAGCGCGGCTCGCTTATGGTGAGCGCTTCGAATTGCCTCAGACCACGCATGATGTGAGAGAGCGACAGATGCCAGACGATGCCCGCCGGCCGGTTTTCGACAAGTCCCGTCTCCCCAGCCGCCACGTCACCGAAGGACCGGATCGCGCTCCGCATCGATCCTACTACTACGCAATGGGCATCTCCGAAGAGGAGATCCACCAGCCGTTCGTTGGCGTCGCCACCTGCTGGAACGAGGCCGCTCCTTGCAATATCGCTCTCGCGCGGCAAGCCCAGGTGGTCAAGCAGGGCGTCAAGACGTGCGGCGGCACGCCGCGGGAATTCGTCACGATCACGGTCACCGACGGCATTGCGATGGGTCACGCGGGAATGAAGTCCTCGCTGGTCTCTCGCGAGGTCATCGCCGATTCCGTCGAACTCACCATGCGCGGCCACTGCTACGATGCCCTCGTCGGACTGGCCGGATGCGACAAGTCCCTGCCGGGAATGATGATGGCGATGGTGCGGCTCAACGTGCCCTCGGTGTTCATTTATGGCGGATCGATCCTGCCCGGACGCTACCGGGGCCGCGACGTCACCGTCCAGGATCTGTTCGAGGCGGTTGGCCAGCACTCGGCGGGGCGCATGAGCGACGCGGAATTGCACGAACTGGAATGCGTCGCCTGTCCGTCGGCGGGATCCTGTGGCGGCCAGTTCACCGCCAACACGATGGCGTGTGTGTCCGAGGCCATCGGTCTGGCGCTGCCGGGGTCATCGGGCGCTCCGGCGCCCTACGAGTCGCGGGACGCGTATTGCGAGGCATCGGGAAGAGCCGTCATGAACCTCGTCGCGCAGCGTATCCGGCCGCGCGACATCGTCACCCGCGAGGCGCTGGAAAACGCCGCGACGGTTGTCGCGGCGACGGGCGGATCGACCAACGCCGGCCTCCATCTTCCCGCCATCGCCCATGAAGCTGGCATCGACTTCGACCTCGACGCGGTTTGCGAGATCTTTCGGCGGACGCCGTACATCGCCGATCTGAAACCGGCGGGCCGCTACGTCGCCAAGGACATGTTCGAGGCGGGGGGCGTCCCGGCCCTGCTCAAGGCTCTCTACGACGGCGGCTTCATCCACGGCGACTGCCTGACCGTGACGGGCCGGACAATGGCCGAGAATCTCGAATCGGTGGTGCTGCGCGACGATCAGGACGTGATCCGGCCAACCGCGCGACCGTTGTCGCCGACGGGCGGCGTGGTCGGGTTGAAAGGCTCGGCGGCGCCGCAAGGCGCCATCGTCAAGATCGCCGGCATGAAGCAGCTTCAGTTCCGCGGTCCCGCCCGCTGTTTCGACAGCGAGGAGGATTGTTTCGCGGCGGTCGAGCGTCGGGAGTATCGCGAAGGCGAGGTTCTTGTCATCCGTTATGAAGGCCCGCGCGGCGGCCCCGGCATGCGCGAGATGCTGTCGACGACGGCGGCGCTCTACGGACAGGGCATGGGCGACAAGGTTGCGTTGATCACCGATGGCCGGTTCTCCGGCGCGACCCGCGGCTTTTGCGTCGGCCATGTCGGGCCGGAGGCGGCCGTGGGCGGCCCGATCGGCCTGATCGAGGACGGCGACATCATCGCCATGGATGCCGAGAAGGGAACGCTCGATCTCGAGGTCTCGGAGGAGGAGTTGGCGGAACGGCGGCGGGCATGGCGGCCGCGGCGGACGGATTTCCAATCAGGAGCGTTGTGGAAATACGCGCAGGCGGTGGGCGATGCGCATAAAGGCGCGGTCACCCACCCCGGAGCCCGCGCCGAAACGCACGTCTACGCGGATATCTGACCGCCGACGTGCGGCGCGCCGCCCGCCGCGCCGCGCAAGGCCGCGATCCACACGACCATCAGGACAACGCTGCCGACCCACCAGCTTTGCCAGATGCCGAAGCTGAGACTCGCGACGGCGAAGCTTGTCGACAGCGCCGCCGCCGCCGCCGCCTGCGTCAGGCGGTCGACGTTCGATTGCGCCATGTGCCGGACGATCATCGCAACGATCAGGGCGAACAACGCGGCCCCCACCGCTCCCAACTCCAGCCAAACCTGCAAGGCCGCGTTGTGCGGGTGAAGGGACAGCGCCGGCACGCCGATCGGGGTGAGAGCGTCGCCGCCGGGAATGTCGCGCGAGGCGTCGAAACCCCAGCCGAACAGCGGTCGTTCTCTCACCCGCTCGGCGACGAACTGCCAGATGTACAGCCGGTGCACGGCGGATAGTTTCAGCCAGTCGGCGATCACCGGCCAGGCGTGCGGCGCGAGGAGAGCATGAGGCCACAGCGGCGCGCTCACGATCAGCGCGACAGGGAGGCTTCCAATGAACACCACGGCGCGGCGGCCAAGCCAGTAAACCAGAGCGAGGGTGATCAGTCCCGCTGCGACGGCGATTTTCGTTGCGCCATGATCCGTCAGCCAAGCGATCGCAAGGGCGGTGGCGATCACGATGACAATTCCGCTTCGATAGCCCAGGGCGCGCACGGCGAGCAGCGTCGGCCACATCATCAACGCCATGAACACCGTGCCGCGGCTGACGACGACGTAGATCCACGGCTCGTGCGCGTATCGTTCGGGCAACGCCGTTCTCACCAGCAGACCTTCGCTCACGAGTTCGAAGGCCAGGAACATGACCAGAAGCGCAAAGCCGGCGACGACGGTTTGCGCCAGCCGCTGGGGACGGGCGGGACCGCCCGCGAGGAGCATGGCGGTCAATGCCGTGCCGCCGGCGATCAGCACCGCCGTCCGCGCGAACAGCGATAACGCGTCCTGCGCGTGCAGGGTCCAGGCTGTGGTGATCAGCATCCAGGCGAGAAGAAGCAGCGTGACCGAGGCGCCCGGATGACCGAGCACTTGGCGCCATAGCCTCTCGCGCGTTGTCGCAAGCAGCGACACGATGGCGACACATCCGGCGAGCGGCGCCATGCCCAAGGGCGCGAAAACGGCGAGCGGCCCGGCGACGACGGCGCTGACGCTGAGCGCGATCATGGTAAGCGATGACACGCGGGCAAGACCTTCGGTGACAGTGGGAGGGCCTCGTCCGCAACCTACCCGTCGTCCGTCCTCCGCACCACAGGCAATCGCCTTCGCGACCATGATCGATGTCGGCGGGTTGGCGCGCGGGGCCGCCAGCCATGGCCGTTCCGGGCGCAACCGGTCTGCCTGATCAGACTACTTCCGCTTCATCGGCGTCGCGCGTGCGCGTGAGGCGCTCCACCAGCCGGAGCCGGGCGGGGGGCAATGCATGCCCGCTTGCGCCATACACATGACGGCCAAGGAAATAGCCGGTGAGCGTCAGCCCATCGAACACGTCGGCGGCCGTACAGGGCGCCGTGGCGCTGATGAGGAAAAGCGGCAAACGGAACAAGCGTTCGCGATAAGGCTCGCCGGCCTCGCGGCAGACGGCGCGGCCCGATCGCGGGGAAACATAGGCGAGTTGCTCGGTCCTTCCTGTTGCGGCGCAGCGGCTGAGATCGAGGCCAAAGCCAAGCTGAGCGAGGAGTTGCAGTTCCCAGGCGACATAGGCGCGAGTCCACGGTTCTGGAGCAAGCAGCTGCCCCGTCAGCGCGGATAGGGCGTCGAAGATCTGCGGACACGGCGCGCGGTCGGGCACGGCGGAGTCGGCAATGGCGCAGGCCGCCGCCAGTCCGGCCAATCGGCGCCGGTCGTCGAGCAACCGCGCCGCGACAGCCTCGGTCAACTCACACGTCAGCGTGCCAAGATGTTCGGAAAGACGCCCACGCCAGCGCGCCCGCACCCGGTTTCCGGCTTGATAGACCCCCCGGTGCTGCTTGCTCGCCCCGCGCGCCAGGCCGCCATGACGGCCGTGTTCGCGCGTCAGCAAGGAGACCACCGCAGAAGTTTCCCCATGACGGTGAGCGGACAGGACAATGGCGTCGTCGATCCATTCCATGAGGCATAAGATAATCGATCGGCAGTCCTCCACCATGGCCGGTTCATACGCTCATCTCACTCCACAACTTTTTCTTGAGGAGTGCGCTGCGATATCCCCCATGCCTCAGGCATCGCAACCTAACTTACTGTAAAATAATAGGAACC
>CAZRWU010000156.1:0-7466 GCA_964603915.1 uncultured Rhodospirillaceae bacterium | reverse complement strand
TAGCAGGGAGGCTTCACGTCTGGGAGACGTAGGACCCGTCAGGAACGAGCCCCTTCCGGGCCTTGCGCCCGAAACTCGAAATGCTGCAACGCAACATCAACATACCGTATAGCGGATATCCGACGAAGATGCATCCAAAAATCGCTGCAATTCAGCTATGCGCTGAGCGCATAGCAGGTGGCCCGAGTTTCAAGGTTGTCCAATGCTGGCGAAAGCGGATGCGGCCCGAGTTCCGCCTCAGGTCGCCAGGCACGACATCACGAGCGGAAAACGCAATCCGTGATGATTCTTATGATTTATTGCAGTTCTACCATGTCCGAAGCGGCCAATGACCCTGTCGCGACCAGGAGCCTCGCCAAGCGGTCCAGGCAGCAGGACGGCGCCGTCCCGGGGACGCGATCCTCTCGCGCCAATTGCCGTTATCGCGGAGGCGCCGGAAGCCGCGCGGGCCACCGGCGCCTCTTGGCAAGTCAAGATTATGCTTTCGCAACCGGCCCAAGCGGCCAGACGACTCGGCCATAGAGTTCGTTGAGGATCTGAGCAAGGCCCGTGTACATGGCCGCAAGACCCGTCAGAATGCCTTCGTACCCCGCGATGATGCGCAGGGTCGTGCTGCCGAGAATGTCGCCAATCGCCAGCAACGCGAACAGAACAACGAGAAGAAAAAAGGTAACCTGCAACGCCCGGTTCAATCGAAACGTCGCGATGAACAGCACGAACGACATCAGGCCCCAAATGCCGAGATAGCACGCCATCGCGATCGGTCCCGGAGCATCCGCCAGCCCCATCTTCGGCAACACGATGATACCGCAAAGAGTGAGCCAGAAAGAGCCATAGGAGATGAAGGCCGTGGCGGCGAAGGTATTGTTTTTCCGCCATTCGAATACGCCAGCGAAGATCTGGGCGATGCCACCATAAAAGATGCCCATGCTGACGATCATCGCGTCCAAGCCGGTGAATCCGGCGTTATGAATATTAAGAAGAATGGTGGTGAGCGCGAAGCACAATAGCCCCAACGGCGCCGGATTGGCCGTAGTGTCCTGGATGCTGATGGCCTGAGGCTTGGCTGGCTCGGCGACGGTGACCGGCCGTACGAGTGGTGAGCTCGCAACGTGTGCGTCTGTCATGACTCTAACTCTCCTCCCACCCCCCGACCAGTGCGCCTGTCGGTCCTTTGCGAATGGCGAAACCGGGGGGACATGATCGATTCCAGTATTCGAGGCTCCTACCAACCCAGCCAATCGGGTCGGAGTGGAAGCTGTGTCGTGTAGATCTCGGTGGTCGCCGTATCATTAAAAAAATACACACTGCGATAGATCATGACCGTTGTCGTCCCGCGATGGTCGTCCTCGGTCCATGTCGAGGGGAGGCAGACGCCGTCAAGACCTTCCGGCACATGGTCGCGCATCTGCTCGAACGCTTTCTTGATATTCGGACCGGTAATGCCACCGAGATTGGCGGCTTCCGCCATCGCGTCGCGCATAAAATAAGCCGAGCACACGCCGCGAATGTAATGCACGGTCGGCCGGCTCTCGTTGGCGCTGTCCGACATCGCGGCGATGTCCTTGACCAGCGCCATGCCGGGGACTGATTCGCCCCATCTCGCCGCGCTGACAACCCAGACGACACCGTTGCCGACATCGCCGGCTGTGCGGGCGGCGTCCTCATCCCAACCATAGATATTGGTCATGAACTGAGTCGTCACGCCTTCCTTGGCGCAGGCCTGGAGAAGGGCAATATTCGACTCCGCAGTGTTGGCAAGAAAAGCGTAATGCGCGCCGGCCTGCTGTAACTGCCGGCATTGCTGTGAGAAGTCTCCCGGGCTCAAAGGATACCGAATCGGCGACAGGATCTCGAAGCCAAGCTCGCGAGCATAGTCGGTGCATGCGGCCCGTGGAGCGTTGGGATAGGGGTGGTTATCCCCCATGTATACGAACTTCGGGCGATGGAGCGCTTCCAGGAAGGTGGAGCGCTGGGCGCCGCCGGTCCGTTTCCAGTCTTGCGCGGCCCACTGTATGAGCCCTCGGCAGCCGTCGGAGTACGACGGCCCGTAGAAGAAGTTATAAGGCGCCGCGAACGGCGTATGGGGCGAACGTCCCGTCGGATCGGTCAGCTCGCCGGCGGACGAGCCGGACATGTAGACGATTTCGTCGCGGGCGACGTCGTCGACAAGGGCTTCTGTGTCCGCCGTTCCCCAGCCCTGGATGACCACAGGCTTGAGGGTGTTCAGCCATTGATCATAAATGGCGGCCGCCCGGGCGGAGTCGTAGCCATAGTCTTCGGTCTCGAGCGTTATCTGCTTGCCGTCAACACCACCCTGTTCGTTGATGTACCGGATCGCGTCCGCGACTCCCTTAGCGTAAACGGCGCCGACAGGAGACGTCGGCCCCGTTCGCGCCTCGAGTTGTCCGACCGGAATGGATGTTGCGGACTGGGCGAGCGCCTCCGCGGCGAACACGCCGGCCACAAGCCCCGATAACAGTAGACAATGCAATTTCATCATTTTCATCCCGTCACCCCTGAACCAATGGCTTCTACTGAATCGGAAGCCTTCTGCCTCGTTTGTAGGCTGAAGTCATAGCAGCTTGCTCCCGGTCGAGCCAATACCGGAATTGCCATTGGGTGCAATTCTCTTGAACCGCTATCCGGCGTTGCTCGCAATCATCCTCAGTTGTGCTTGCCCTTTAACAGGGCGCGAGGCGATTACTGCTGGCTGGCTTCCGCTCGCTGTTTGACGATATCGTCAGCAAGCTTGCCGGTCAGTTCCTGCAAATGGTCGAACTGCCATTCGAAGGTCCCCACGCCAAGCGTCAGCGACCGGAGCTCGACGATCAGGCCGTGCATCTCGGCTTGCGGCAGCAACACCGAAACCTCATCCCAGCCCGGCCAGTCAGCCTTCGCCTCGAAGCCGAGGATCTGACCACGCCGGCCACTGACGAGCCGTTGCACTCGTGAGGTAAAGTCGCTGGGAATGGCAATCCGGACGCTGAAAATCGGCTCCAGCAACACCGGGTTGCATTTCGGCATCCCCTCCCGCATCGCCAGCGCGGCCGCCTTCCGAAACGCCATTTCCGAACTGTCCACGGTGTGGTACTGGCCGTCGGTCAAGGTCACCGCGATGTCGACGACAGGAAAGCCAAGGGGCCCCCGCTGCATGAAGTCTCGCGATCCCGCCTCGACCGCCGGGATGTACTGCTTGGGCACGGAGCCGCCGGTGATGGTGTCGTTGAACTGGAACCCCGTGCCGCGCGGCAGGGGGGCAATGTCGACGTGAACGTCGCCGAATTCGCCGTGGCCGCCGGACTGCTTTTTGTGCCGCGCATGCTGACTGACCGAGCCGCGGATGGTCTCCTTGTAAGGCACCTGCGGGCGAGCCGCTTCGATCTGCATGTTGTAGCGGTTACGCAGCCGGTCCAGGGCGATCAGCAGATGCATTTCACCTTGACCCCACAGCAGCAACTCGCCGGTGTCCGGATCGTGACCGAACGAAAGCGATGGATCCTCGTCCGTGATCCGCGTCAAGGCGCCCGTCAGCTTGACTTCATCGGCGCGTTGCTGAGCGCGGACAGCAAGAGAAAACATCGGCTTGAGCGGCGGCGGCCAGACTTCGCCAGGAGACTGGCCTGACGGCGTCAGCATTGCGCCCGTCGATGCGCTCTCCAGCCGGCCAAGGGCGACAACCTGTCCGGCGGCGGCCTTAGGCTGCTTCTCCAATTTCTGGCCCAAGACGCGACTGACACCGCCGACCCTCTCGCCGTTCAACGTCATGCCATCGCTCACCTCGCCACGCCAGATGCGGACGAAGGACAGCTTGCCGGTATGGGCGGCATGAATCGTCTTAAACACCCGAGCGCACGGCTCTCCCTCGGCGTCAATGCCGAGACGCTGCGCACTGACCGCCGGCTCCGGCGCTTCGTGCCGCAGCGCCTTCAGCAAGCGCGTAATGCCGTGCATCGCCTCCGCAGACCCGAAGAACACCGGCACGATCTGGTCCTGCTGCAAATCGCGGGTCAGGCTCTGGTAAATCTCGTCCGGAGCCGGCGTGACGTCCTCAAGGAGCTTTTCAAGAAGATCATCATCGAAATCGGCGAGCGCTTCGAGCATCTCGGTACGGGCTTCCTGCCCACGCTCGCTCACCCCTTCCGGCACCCTGATCAACTGCGATTCCTCGCCCGGCCGCCATTGGAACGCGCGCTCGCTGACGAGATCGACGAAGCCGGTGACCCGATCATCCGCGCGAATGGGAATTTCGCGAAGCACCAAGGGCTTGCGCGATACCGACTGAAGCGCTTCGAGGCTGCTCCGGATTTCCTGCCCCGGCAGGTCCAGCTTGTTGATGAACACCATGTGAGGGATCTGCAGTTCGTCAAGAAAGCGGAACAAGGGCGCGAGGGTCAGCGTCTTCTGCGGCTCCGGCTCGCACACGACAACGGCGATGTCGGCAACCATCAGGGCGTTGCGCGTTTCCTGGACAAGTTCGATAAAGCCTGGACAGTCGAGAAACGTCCACTCTTCGCTGAGATACTCCGTCGACGCCACATTGAGCTCGGTGCTCATTTGCCGATCGCGAGCTTCCAGCACACTGTCGCCGACCGTATTGCCTTCCTTGACGCTGCCTTTGCGGGTGATCGCGCCGGTGCGCAGCAGAATGCTCTCGAGCAACGTTGTTTTGCCGCTGAGATAGGGGCCGACCAGGGCTGCACAACGAGGGGCGGATGGCGGTTTGCTAGGCACGGAAGATCCTCCCGAGACATTTTCTTGAAGTGGTTGCCGTCAAGCGGCGCGCAGGCGTGTCTGGAAAAACTACCTCCCCGTGATGGTGAATCAAGGGAAAAGGTCGCGGCTTTCTCCTTTAGGTCAGGGCGGCGCAGGCCCGTTGAATGCGCCGGCAAGCCTCTTCGAGGACGTTTGTCGCGGTTGCATAGGAAACGCGGAAGTAGGGCGAGAGCCCGAAAGCCGATCCCTGGACAGCGGCAATCCCTTCTGCCTCAAGAAGGTAGGTGATGAAGTCGTCGTCGCTCGCGATCGTCGTGCCCCCCGGGGTCTTCCTGCCGATAACGCCGGCGCACGAGGGGTAGACATAGAAGGCTCCTTCAGGGGTCGCGCACTCAAGCCCCGGCGCCTCGTTCAACATGCCGACGACAAGATCCCGACGCTGTTTGAAAATCTCGTTGTTCTTCGGGATGAAGTCCTGAGGGCCCTGCAACGCCGCGACTGCCGCCGCCTGCGAAATCGAACTGGTATGGGTGGTGCTTTGCGACTGCACCGTATTCATCGCCTTGATCAGGTTGACGGGGCCGGCTCCCCAGCCAACGCGCCAGCCGGTCATGCAGTAGCTCTTGGAGCAGCCGTTCAGCGTCAGCGTCCGGTCATAGAGACGAGGATCGACCTCGGCAATCGTCGTGAACGCGAAGCCGTCATAGACGATCTCCTCGTAAATATCGTCGGTCATCACCCATACATGCGGATGGCGCACCAGAACCTCGGCGATCGCTTTCAACTCCTCGCCGGTATAAGCCGATCCCGTCGGGTTCGATGGCGAATTGAGGATAACCCACTTCGTGTTGGAGGAGATCATCCGGTCAAGGTCGTCTGGCTGCATTTTGAAGCCGGTGTCGGGAGAACACGGCAAGATCATCGGGTCTCCACCACAGAGCAGAACGATGTCGGGGTAGGACACCCAGTAAGGCGCCGGGATGATCACCTCGTCCCCCGGATCGAGGGTCGCCATGAGGGCATTGTAAATCACCTGCTTGCCGCCACAGCCGACCGTGATTTGCTCCGGCGTATAGTGGAGGTTGTTGTCGCGCATGTGCTTGGCGCAAATGGCTTCCCGCAGCGCAAGCGTCCCCGCGACGGCGGTATAGCGGGTTTCCCCCCGGTCGATGGCCGCCTTCGCTGCTTCTCGGATATGTTCGGGAGTATCGAAGTCCGGCTCGCCGGCGCCGAGGCCGATCACGTCGCGGCCCAACGCCTTCAGTTCCGCCGCCTTCTGAGTCGCCGCGATCGTCGGCGACGGTTGAATGCGTCCAAGACGCCCTGCAAGAAAGCCCATGGTTTGATCCTTGCTTAGCCAATGCTGACGGACCTCACGCCTTAGCAAACTTTCCGTCGCTTGGGCAACGACAACACCACCCTTCCCGGCGACGGGGCAAGCGTCTCTCCCATGGCGACAGCGCGTTCCCCCTGGCAAGTGCGGCGCACCGCACCCATAACTGCATCATGACAAAACTCGATACCAAGCCCATCTTGTTCATTCCGGAAAAACGCCCCGCGGTCCCGGGCACGCGGCGCTTTTCGCTGTCGTCCGATTTCAAGCCGGCCGGAGATCAGCCCCAGGCCATTGCGTCGCTGACGCAAGGCGTCATGGACGGCGAGCGCGACCAAGTGCTGCTTGGCGTGACGGGTTCGGGAAAAACCTTTACGATCGCCCATGTTATCGAGAATTTGCAAAGGCCGGCGCTCATCCTCGCGCCCAACAAGACGCTCGCGGCGCAGCTCTACGGCGAGATGAAGACTTTCTTCCCGGATAACGCCTGCGAATACTTTGTTTCTTACTATGACTACTATCAGCCCGAAGCCTACGTTCCCCGTACCGATACCTACATCGAGAAAGATTCCGCGATCAACGAACAGATCGATCGCATGCGGCACAGCGCGACTCGGGCGCTGCTTGAGAGGAACGACGTCATCATCGTCGCCTCCGTCTCCTGCATCTACGGTATCGGCGCCGTCGAAACCTATGCGCAAATGGTGGTCAGCCTCAGCGCCGGGCAGAAGCTCGACCGCGCCGACCTCCTGAAGAAACTGGTCGACCTCCAGTATCGCCGGAACGACATCAATTTCGTGCGCGGCGCTTTTCGCGCCCGCGGCGATGTCGTCGAGATCTACCCCTCCCATTATGAGGATGCGGCATGGCGGGTTTCCTTATTCGGCGACGAGATCGAGGGCATTTGGGAGATCGATCCGTTGACCGGCGAAAAGACAGGCAGTCTGAACGAGATCACGATTTACCCGAACAGCCACTACGTCACCCCGCGTCCGACGCTGCAGCAAGCCATTCCCCGCATCAAGGCCGAACTGAAGCAGCGCCTGAAGGAGTTTCGCAGCGAGGGTAAGCTCCTCGAAGCCCAGCGTCTGGAAGAGCGGACGCATTTCGATCTCGAGATGCTGGAGACGACGGGAAGCTGCAGCGGCATCGAAAACTACTCCCGCTATCTCACCGGCCGCAATCCCGGGGAGCCGCCACCAACGCTGTTCGAATACCTTCCCGAGAACGCGCTGCTCATCGTCGACGAGAGTCATGTCACGGTTCCGCAACTCAATGCGATGTACCGTGGCGACTTCAATCGCAAATCGACCCTCGCCGGATACGGGTTTCGCTTGCCGTCGTGCGCCGACAACCGGCCGCTCAAGTTCGAGGAATGGGACGCCATGCGCCCGCAGACGATCTTCGTCTCGGCGAC
>CAZRWU010000155.1:0-7489 GCA_964603915.1 uncultured Rhodospirillaceae bacterium | reverse complement strand
GTTCCTTCAGGGCATGGGCACCACCAACGCGCTCCTTCTCGGCCTGCTGCTCGGCGGGATGATGGCGGTGGATATGGGCGGTCCGGTCAACAAGGCCGCTTACGCTTTCTCGGTCGGCCTGTTGACGAGCGATACGTTCACGCCGATGGCGGCGGTGATGGCCGCCGGCATGACGCCGCCTCTCGGCATTTCGCTGGCCACGTTCATCGGCCGCAACCGTTTTTCCCGCGACGAGCAAGAGGCGGGCAAGGCGGCGGGCGTGCTCGGGCTGTCGTTCATTACCGAAGGCGCCATTCCCTTTGCCGCCAAGGACCCGCTGCGCGTGATACCGTCCCTGGTCATCGGCTCCGCCGTTGCCGGCGCCATCTCGATGTACTTCGGCTGCGGCCTGCGCGCCCCGCACGGCGGCGTATTCGTCCTCGCCATTCCGAACGCGGTGACCAACCTCGGCTGGTACATCGTCGCGATTGTCACCGGCGCCATCCTCACCGCCGTCGCCTTGCTGATCGTCAAGCGGCCGCTGGAGGCGCCGGAACGAGCGGGCATGGTGACGAAGCAGGCCCGCGGCACGGCTGCTGAGTAACGATAGAGCCGCATTCGGCGATGAGGCTGCGCATCCATCCGCGCTGGCCGCGAGCGGCAGTCGCTTGCGCTCGCCATCGTTCGAACGATCCGGGTCGCCTCGCTTTCCTGTCTTGGAGTCGAACGCGCAATGTCATTCGCTGAGGAGGCGCGACGTAGCAACGTCCTCCTGTTGAGCGCACGTGGGTCTTATTTCTTGAGCCAAGGAAGAAATGACCGGCGCGGTCAAGGAAAACTTGACATCCTGCACAACCTCCGATGTCTCCGACTTGTTGGCGAGCACCACCGCTTCGGTCCGATTCGTCGCTCCGAGACGTCTCATGATCTGGCGGACGTGCGCTTCAGCTTTTCTGTTCTATATTTGCCACCATTATTGGATGCGCCGAGCTTGGGAGCCAAGACCTCCGCTCCGTTATTGGAAAGAACTGGTTGAATTCATCGCCGACGCAGTGCGGCTCTACCTCCACCAGTTCAGCGATGCCGATGCCAAGGCCGTTGCGGAAAACGTGATCCAGGTGTTCAAGATGTAGGGGCTGTCGATCCGCAGACGGAGGACGGCGAGAGAGTAGGCTGCGAACGCTTCAGCCGTGAAGATGTTCGACGAACCAGTCCCGCGCCGCAGCGCTCGCCGTGCCGAACTCCACCCCACAGGCGTCGAAATGCCCGCCCTTCAACGTGACCAGCTTCTTCGGGTGAAGCGCTTGCTCGTAGGCACCCAGCGCCTCCTCCGCCACCGTCAGGTGATCGCTGAGCCCGACCACGAACAGGAGCGGCGTCGGGCTCACATAGGCGATGTAGGCGGCCGGCTCGTAAGCGATGAACAGCTCGACCGAGCGCAAGGTGACCTCGTTCCGCCACGCCGGCGCCCGCGTCTTGCCGGTCTCATGGAACCACTGCCAGGCATCCGCGGTTGGCAGCACGGCGGGACCGGCAGGATTGGGCGAGACCACTGGGATCATGCCCGGCGCGTCCCCCTTGTAGCGGTTGCGCCGGTCCTCCGCGCATATCCTCTCGACGCCCGCCATGAGATCGGCCCGGATCAGACGGCGGGCGGCGCGGCGGCCACTGATCAGCGGAACCTGGGAGACAACGCATTTGATCCTGCGGTCGATCGCGCCAAGGACGATGACGTGGCCGCCGGAATAGCTGGTGCCCCACACGCCGATCCGCTCGCTGTCGGTTTCGGGCAGGCTCTGGGCAAAGCTGATCGCGTCGCGATAGTCCTCGATCTGCTGCCAGGGACGGATCTCCTGGCGCGGCTCGCCGTCGCTGGCGCCGAAATTGCGGTTGTCGAAGACGATGATGGCAAACCCGGCGGCGGCGAAGACCTCGGCGAAGCGATCGAGGTCCATCTCCTTCACCGCGGAGTATCCATGCGCCATGACGATCGTCGCCCAAGGACCGTTGCCGTTTACTGGACGATAGTGCCATCCGCGCAGGATCACGCCGTCCTCCGTCCTGAACGCGATATCTGTGCGTATTGCGTCACCTCCTTGAAGGCAAAGTCTCAGCTGCGCCCGCTCGTCGTAACGAACGCGCTTCCGAGCCTCCGTATCTCTGCCCGCCTCGCCTCGGGTGCCGCCGATCCGTTTGTGAAAAATAGCTACGGTGCGATGATCAGAACATACACGCCGAATGCGGCGAAGGACCGTCGTCTACCCCCGGCCCGGGCGCTGCTCAGCCGCGCTCAGGCGCCCAGCTTCGCGAAGGCTTCGACGACCTCGGGGGGCGCTTGGACAAGCTCGATCAGGACGCCCTCGCCACTTATGGGTTGCTCTTCGTTGCCCTTCGGGTGAAGAAATGTGATATCGAAGCCTGCCGCTCCCTTACGAATGCCCCCGGGGGCGAAACGCACGCCGTTCGCGCCAAGCCATTCCACCGCGGCAGGAAGGTCATCTACCCAAAGGCCGATGTGGTTGAGGGGCGTGTTGTGGACCGCGGGTTTCTTCTCGGGATCCACCGGCTGCATAAGATCGACCTCGACTTTCAAGGGCCCAGAGCCGATTACCGCGATATCCTCATCGACGTTCTCGCGCTCGCTCTTGAAATTCCCGGCGATCGTCAGTCCGAGAGAGTCTATCCACAGCTTCTTCATCTTTTCTTTATCTAAACCGCCGATGGCGATCTGCTGTACGCCGAGGACTTTGAAGGGCCTGTCGCTCATAAAACTCTCCCTTGATGCGCTATCCAAGATTATGCGAGGCGCGGAGTATGCCAGGGGCTGCCGGGGTTGTGAATGGTCTGATTGGCATGCCGGGTCTGCCGGCCAACGCTAACGGCCATCGGAGGGGCCCTTGATTGCGGGTTTGGACCTTCGCGCCAGAAGTTTTCGGGTTGTCGATCACGACTGCTCCCTATGAGCCGCGCCAGCGCTCCGGATCGACTTGGACGTGTTCTTCAAAGCCCGATATGTGCTCATCTGATCGTCCCTTGGTTTCATCATCGACGATCTTCAGGAGATCCATGGGTTGCCGACAACCGCTCCGCCTGCTGGCTACGACGGCTGCCACTCATCGCCTTCCGTCGAACGATCATGATCGGAAACAACTGAAACACGAAAACGCATCGCGTGAAGAACGACCGAAACAAGAGGTGGCTATGCTCCTCGCCATGACAGACAAGCATTGTTCCAAAGGGGGAGACCAACCAATGCAGCACACCTATAGCTATGAGGGCGTCCTTGCGACCTCGGAACGGCTTAACTGGCGGATCGAGGACATCATCGGCGGCGACAAGAGGATGGACTTTGGCAAGCCCTTCCTGCCGGAGTCGCTTGCCCGGGTTGATGACTTCGACTTTCTCAGCACGAGGGAGAAGCGAACGCTCAACCAGATTCGCGGCCACGCCTACCTCAACATCTTTGGGCTGGTCGAGGAGTTCATCCTGCCTTTCGTCATGGATCATGCCCGAGCGCACCTGAACGAGGACGATGACCGAACGCGGGCCCTGTTGCAGTTCGCCGGCGAAGAGGCGAAGCACATTCAGCTGTTCAAGCGTTTCCGCGTGGAATTCACTCGCGGCTTCGGTATTCCCTGCGAGGTGATCGGCCCGCCCGAGGCGGTGGCCGACGCGGTGCTCGCTCAAGATCCGCTCGGCGTCGCGCTCGCCATCCTGCACATCGAGTGGATGACCCAGCGGCACTACGTGGACAGCGTCAAGGACGACCAGGACCTCGACCCGCAGTTCAAAAGCCTGCTCAAACACCACTGGCAGGAAGAAGCTCAGCACGCCAAGCTTGACACCTTGATGGTCGAGGCTCTGGCTGAGGGCCGCACCAGCGATGAGATCGGCCGCGGCGTTGCAGGCTACATGACGATTGGCGGCATGATCGACGACGCGCTCAAGCAACAGGTCGCCTTCGACCAAAGCGCCTTCGAGACGGCCACGGGTCGGGTGCTGACCGAGGATGAGGAGGCGATGTTCCAGGACCTCCAGCACCAAGCCAATCGCTGGACCTATCTCGGCTCCGGCATGACGCACCCGAACTTCCTGGCGACAGTCGGGCGGATCGGCCCGGCCATCCGGAGCCACGTCGAGCAGATGGCGCCCGCCTTCTGCTGAACCCGAAAAGCGAGACGCAGTGTTTGATCGGATCGCATGACCAAGCAAAGGAGAGAGAGATGTCCAACGCAGCTACCGCGATGAAGCCCGTCGGCACGACGGTGAACGGGATTGACGTCGACGCCCTGATGGAGGTCGTCCAGGCAGTCCAGAACGATCCGGCCAAAGGAATAGTCGGCTTTCATGTGACGTCGGCATGGAAGGGTCAGACCCGCAGCGAGGCGACGGTCGAGTCCTACACCCTTGGCGGCGAGCGGATCGCCCGCCGCCACACGATGACCATCGATGAGCCGGTTGAACTGCTCGGCACGGATACCGCTCCCAATCCGCAGGAGATGCTGATGGCCGCCCTCAACGCCTGCGTCATGGTGGGGTACGTCGCCGGGGCCGCCTTACGGGGCATCACGCTCGAGACACTCGAACTCGAGACCACCGGCGAGTTGGATCTCCGCGGCTTTCTCGGCATCGACGAGACGGTCAAGCCCGGCTACGACAGCGTTCAGTATACGGTGCGGATCAAGGGGAACGGCACGCCGGAGCAGTTCCAGGAGATTCACGAGACGGTGATGAAAACCTCCCCCAACTACTTCAGTATCTCGCAGCCGGTGACCATCGAGGCCAAGATGGAGATCTTGAGTTAGCGGTGCTTCAGTTCATGAGGTCATGCCGTTGACCTCATCATCGCAGCCGAAGAGGACAGCCGGGTCGGCATGAGCCGACCCGGCTGTCCACGGCGCTCCATTCGCCATGCTCCAATGACTGTCGTTTCTTGCCGCGCTACGCTCGTCCGCTCGACCCTCCGGCGACATCCAGCAACAGGTCCGGATCGTCGTAGAAGTGGGGCAGGCCCACGGCTTTTTGCGATCCCAAGGTGAACAGAGCGATCGCGATCCACGTGCCGTGAAAGACGAGGCCAAGGCCGAGGGCCGCTTGGCCGGGAAGAGGACCGATCGTTGCTCGTTCCCACATCTCGTGCAGCGCGACGATCGGCGTCGGGTGGATCAAGATCTTGGCGAGGTAGCATCCCAAAAGCGCCGCAAAGATCCAGCCGTAGGTTCTGCGGATGCGACGGCCGAGGGCCTCCATGAACGAGATGTGGAAACGCAGATTTCGGTAATCGGCGGCGAGGAGTTCGTTCCATCTGTTGTCGGTTCGCAATCCCTGGCCCATGAGAATCGGCCCGTAGAGGTTGATCTCCATGACGCGAACGCGGACGCGGAACACATCGTAGTACAGATACCGCCGCGCCTCGAAAAAGAGGAAGATGACGACCACCCAGCTGACCAGCAAGATCGGAATGGGCGAGGCGTCGGCATTGCTGAACGAGACGGACAAGGCGATGCCGGTGACGACGATCGCCCAATTGCTGGTTGTGTCGAGGCGGTTCCGCCAGATCTTGCTCTGGTACATTTCGCCGCGGTAGAGGTGCGCCAAGGCGCCGATCTCGGCGGCGCCGAAGCTCGGCGCCTGTTTGCTGTCCATGCTCGTTTCTCCCATTCGCGGGCCATCCCGATCCGTAATTGTTCGGCGAGAAACGACGGCTTGGGAAGGGTTGCTTTTCGCTGCTGCGGCTCACCTTGCTGGCGCCGGACATCCGGAAGGCGTCCTGGAGGGGCGGCTGCGGAAGGGCCTGAAGCGGGAGGAGCTGACGCCGAGGAAGGCAAGGGAATGGGAGGGCTTACAAGTACGTTTACTTTGTCCAAACCCGAATTATGATGCCCGGAACGGCGACCACGGCGCTTGGTGACGAAGAGACGCTTGGCGTGAGAGCGGCCAACGCAGCGCTATTGGTAGGACCGGGGACCGCAGTCACGGAACCTTCGCCTGCGACATCGTGTTCAAGCGAAAGATCCAGCTCGCATGTCGATAGGAGGAATGTGTGAAAATCGCACAAATTGCGCCCCTCATAGAGCCAGTGCCACCGAAGTTGTATGGCGGAACCGAAAGGGTCGTTTCCTACATCACGGAGGAGCTCGTAAGGCAGGGTCATCAAGTCACCCTGTTCGCCAGCGGCGACTCCGAGACTTCGGCGGAACTTGTCGCTTGCAGCGAGCGAAGCCTGCGTCTCGACCCGCAAGTTCGCGATCCCCTCGCTCACCATGTGCTGATGATGGAGAAAGTGAGGCAGCATGCCAATGAGTTCGATGTGCTGCATTTCCACACCGATTATTTATTTTACCCATTCATCCGGGATCATAATTTTCCCAGCCTGACCACGTTGCATGGCCGGCTCGACCTTCCCGATCTCTTCACGCTCTATCGGGAATTTTCGGACATTCCGCTGGTCTCGATCTCCGACCACCAGCGCCTGCCCCTCCCACCCGTCAACTGGGCGGGGACGGTTTACCACGGGCTGCCGCCCGACCTGTATCCGTTTTGGGAAAATCCATCGGCGGATTATGTTGCCTTCCTTGGCAGGGTGTCTCCGGAGAAACGTCCGGATCGGGCTATCTCCATCGCTTGGCGCGCGGGCGTAAAGCTCAAAATGGCTTCCAAGGTCGATAGAGTCGATGAAGAATACTTCAAGAGCGATATTGTGCCTCTTTTGGACCACCATAAGTCGCATGTCGAATTTACTGGCGAGATCGGCCTCGAAGAGAGACGTGCGCTGCTGGGCAACGCGTTGGCGGTGCTGTTTCCGATCGACTGGCCCGAGCCCTTCGGTCTGGTCATGATTGAAGCGATGTCATGCGGCACGCCGGTTATTGCGTACCGCTCCGGCTCCGTACCGGAGGTGATCGACGATGGCGTAACCGGTCTGATCGTTGACGACGAAACGGAAGCGGTCGCCGCGGTAAAACGCGTGAGTGCGCTCGACCGGGGCGCCGTGCGCAAGCGCTTCGAGGAGCGGTTTACCGACGAGCGCATGGTGAATGATTATCTCAACCTCTACCAAACCTTGCCGCGACCGAAATGAGTTCGGCCCAAGTATAGATGCGACATTTTCATGATCGGTTGGCAACAGGTTGCCGATGGCGGGGGCCGCCGTTTGCCGCGATTGCCTCGGCAACCGTCAGCCCGCCGTTCAGGACTACTCGCTCTTGGTTACTCCAACACGCCTTTTTCGCGGTAGTAACGCTCTGCGCCCGGGTGCATCGGCACGGGCGAGCCTTGTGGCGCGTGTCCGAGCGCAATCCCCTGGGCGGCAGGATGCGCTGCGGTCAGTTGCGTCAGGTTCTCAAACATCCCTTTGGTCATGGCGTAGACGACATCCGCCGGAACATCCTCATGAGTCATCAGCAGGTTGTTGATGCTGGCCGTCGTCACCGGATCCTCTTCGCCTTCGTAGGTGCCGGCCGGGATCACTCTGGGAAGATAGGCCGGATCGCCGATCCTGGCGATGATG
>CAZRWU010000154.1:0-7521 GCA_964603915.1 uncultured Rhodospirillaceae bacterium | reverse complement strand
GCCGCGCCGGCAATCGGCGAACGCGCCGACGCCGGGCAGGACGATGTGGCTGGCGGCGGCAATGACGGCGGGATCGGCGGTGACGGCGACGGCGCGATCGAGTTCCGCCTCGGCGACGGCGCGCTCGAACGCCTTCGCCGCCGAGCGCAGGTTGCCCGAGCCGTAGTCGATGATGGCGACGCTCACGGCAGCCGCTCCACGCCGATCAGGCTGGCGCTGGTCTCGAAGAAGCGCCGCTCCGCCGCGACAAGGTCCCTCTCGACGATGACGCCGCTGTCGCGATAGCCGCGGCGGGCGAGGGTCCAGCGGCGCAGATCGTTGGCGAACAAGCCGATGGCGACGGCAAGCAGCAGGGCGAGCGCGGCCTGGGTCAGGGGATCGACGAGAAAGACGTCGAACAGGAAGCCGAGGGCGGCCTCGATGGCGAGGAACAGCAGGGCGACCAGCCACAGGCCCTTCCAGATCGCCCAGATCACCGAGAAAAAGAACGCCGGCCAGCAGAACCCCTCCTTGACGAGGACGATGTCGCGGTCGAGGTCGCGCTGGCGCGGGTGGATGTGAACGGTGTAGACGCGCATGAACCGGTTCTTCTTGTCGATCCCGTCTCAGGTCGCGAGCGTCGGCGGACCGCCCAGGGTGCCCTTGGTCGACGGCACCGCGTCGCCCTTGCGCGGATCGAGTTCCGCCGCCTGGCGCAGGGCGCGGGCCAAGCCCTTGAAGCACGACTCGCAGATGTGATGGTTGTTCTCGCCGTAAAGGGTTTCCACGTGCAGCGTCACCCCGGCGCTGAACGCGAATGACTGGAACCAGTGTCCGACCAGCTCGGTGTCGAGATCGCCCAGCCGCGGCCGATCGAGTCGCACCTTCCACACGCAGTACGGCCGTCCCGAAATATCGACGACGACCCGGGTCAGGACCTCGTCCATCGCCGCCAGCGCCTCGCCGAAGCGGCGGATGCCGCGGCGCTCGCCGAGAGCCTGGGCAAAGGCCTGGCCGATGACGATGGCGCTGTCCTCGACGGTGTGGTGGCCGTCGATGTGGAGGTCGCCCTTGGCCTCCACCGTCAGGTCGATCAGGCTGTGGCGCGCGAGCTGCTCCAGCATGTGATCGAGAAAGCCGATCCCGGTCGCGATCGCATAGCGGCCCTGCCCGTCGAGGTTGACGGTGGCGGCGATCGTCGTCTCGGTGGTCTTGCGCTCCACGCTCGCCGTACGCATCGGGACAGGCGCTCCTCCGGGCTTCAAGAAAGGTTGGGGCTCGCCACGCGGCGCGCCCTCGTTGATCGCGCCCCTTCTAGCAGCATTTTTCGGCAAGGGCCACTCCGCGGCGTCGCTCTCTGCGCCGGGGGCAAGGACGCGCCGCGCCATGGCTGGCAGGATCGCCGCCGAGCCCGAAAAAAGGGCCGGAAGCGCAAGGCTTCCGGCCCAAGTCACCGAGGGTTGGGCACGGGCGGTAACCAAGGTTGCCCGCAAGTCAACCCCGGCCCGGGTTGAACCCTACTTCACGGTCTCGCCGTGCAATGCCAGGTCGAGGCCGCCGATCTCGGCTTCTTCCTCGACGCGCAGGCCGATGACGAGATCGATCAGCTTCAAGATGATGAAGGAGCCGATGGCCGAATACACGATGGTGGCGATGATGCCCTGGATCTGGATCCACACCTGCGCGGGATTGCCGTCGATCAGGCCGGCGGCGCCGCCGATCGCCTCGCGGGCGAACACGCCGGTGAGGATCGCGCCGACGATGCCGCCGATGCCGTGCACGCCGAACACATCGAGCGAGTCGTCGTAGCCGAGGGCGTGCTTGAGCCACACCGCGCCCCAGTAGCAGCAGATGCCGGCGGCGAACCCGATGGCGAGGGCGCCGCCGGGGGCGACGAAGCCGGAAGCCGGCGTGATCGCGACGAGGCCGCCGATGGCGCCCGAAATGATCCCGAGCATGCTCGGCTTGCCCTTCAGCGCCCACTCCAGGAACATCCACGTCAGCGCCGCCGCCGCCGTCGCGATCTGGGTCACCGCCATCGCCATGCCGGCGCTCTCGTTGGCGGCCAGCGCCGAGCCGGCGTTGAAGCCGAACCAGCCGACCCACAGCAGCGAGGCGCCGATCAGGCTGAGCGTGAGGTTGTGCGGCGCCATGTTGTCGACGCCGTAGCCGTGCCGCTTGCCGATGACGATGGCGGCGACGAGTCCCGCGATCCCGGCGTTGATGTGAACGACGGTGCCGCCGGCGAAGTCGAGCACGCCCTCGTCGGCGAGGAAACCGCCGCCCCACACCCAGTGGCAGACCGGCGCGTAGATGATCAGCATCCACAAGCCGAGAAACCACAGCGCCGCCGAGAATTTCATGCGGTCGGCGAACGCGCCGGTGATCAGCGCCGGCGTGATGATGGCGAACGTCATCTGAAAGGTCATGAACACGGACTCGGGGATGGTGCCCGAGAGGGCGGCGAGATCGAGATTGTTGAGGAACATATTCCCAAGACCGCCCCAATACGCCTGCAGCGCCCCGCCGTCGCCGAACGCGATCGAATAGCCGGCGACCATCCACAGCACGGTCATCAAGGCGCACGTGGCGAAGCTCTGCATGGTCATGTCGAGAACGTTCTTCTTGCGCACCATGCCGCCATAGAACAGGGCCAGTCCCGGAATGGTCATCAACAGAACCAGCGCGGTCGCCGTCAGCATCCAGGCGGTGTCGCCGGCGTTCAGCGCTGGCGCCTCGGCCGCCGCCTCTTGCGCCCGCGCCGCTCCGGCGCTCATCGCCGCGGCCACGCTCAGGCTCAGAACGCGGGCGAGGCCAACCCGGCCCCCTCGTTTTCTTAAACCGTTCATTGCTCAGCTCTCCTTGTTCGTCTTTGGGGCGCGCCGGCCCGGGCCCGCATCGCACCCTTGTTCCCCGATCTCGACGAGGGCCACCGCGCCGATCTCGCCTTCCGCGCCGCCAGCGCGGACACGGAGGGTGGACCCGAACGACGGGGCCACGTCCGCGCACAAGGCTTCTCAACTTCCGTGCCAAGATCCGAGGCGCGCCGGTAAGATCTTGATCAAGCGAAGATTGTGGATGCGCCGCCAACGGCGGCGCGGCGACAGGAAGATGGAAACCCCGCATATTTTTCGTGCAGAGGTGGTAGAAGTGATGAAGAATTAGGCAGAAACCGCCTCCTGCCTCGCCGATGGGCAGAAAGCCGCCGCGTCTTCCTTCCCAAAGTCGTGGCAGAGGAGGGCGAGCGCGGCTTGGCGCGTGCGGCGATGCCGGGGCGCCGCCTTGAGGATGCGCGCGCGATGCCGCCCGCAAGCGGCGTTCGGCGAGTCGCCCGGCATGCTCCGCCACGCCCGCCGCAGCGTCGCTTCGAGAAAATCGGCGTCCGTCGACGCATCGGCGAGGAAGACGACACGGTCCAGCTCGACGCCGGCGACGAGCTGCTCGATCTCGAAAACGCAGCCCTGGTTCGCCGGGGTGAAGCCGCGCAGGTCCATCAGAATGGCGTCGGAGTCCCGCGCCAGCCGGGAGACGGTCATCCGCCAGGTGTCGTCATGGCAGAAGAACTCCTCGACGCGGTACCGGCCGTCAGGATCGGGCGCGGCGGGAGCGTGCCCGCGTCGGCCTTCCAGGTCGTCGCGGTCCGTGACGAAGGCGCGGCTCAGCCGCCCGTTCAGGAAGTCGAAGAATTCGTGTGGCTCGAGCGTGGCGGAGGCGAGATCGGGGCCGGCGATCAGCCGGATCGGTCCGAGATAGCGCCAGCGCTCGCCGACATCCTCGAGCAGCCGCTGCGTGCGCCGATCAAAGCCGAAGACGCGGAGAAGCAGGAGCGCGCGCGGGGACGCCGACGGCTTCTTTTGCCGCCAGGCGCGCAGGCGCCGGCGCGTCCACAATTTGTACCCGGCGAAGCTGGAAAGCCCGACCGCCCCCAAAAGCCAGCCGCGCAGCGGACTTTCTGCTACGGTGGTGACGAGAACCGCCAGCGGCGCGACGAAAATGAGCATCATCACCTCGATGGTCAGCATCTGATCGCTCGCCCGCCGCCGCCGGTAGCTGTCGGCGAGCCAGCGGATCATGCCCCAGGCGGCGAGCGCGCCGAGCCCGGCGGCGACGGCGATGCTTCCCCACAGGACAAGTTCGACCCATGGGGTCACCGCCCCGGCGTCGTAGGCGAAAACGCTCGCGAAGTCGCGCCGCGCCGCGCCCAGCAGCGCCAGCATCTCCGTCGCCGGCAGACCGAGGGCGGCGTCGAGAAACGGCAGCGCCGCCAGATCCTGGCGAACGAAGCGCAACCCCGTCGCCTGCGCGACGTAAAGCCCGGCATAGGACGCGCCGACGGCGGTCCCGTAGAGCGCGAGCAGCGTCGCGACGAAGACGACGGGACCGACGGCGCGCAGCCGCCGGACGGTCAACAGCACGACGGCGGCGGCCGGGACGCCCGCCACCATCGCCCACAGTCCGGCGAAATCGCTGCCGGAGCCGCCGCCCCGGTTGCCGAAAAAGGCGGCGGCGAGGAGAACGGCGCCGGCGACGGCGGGCGCGAGGATGACGACGCGCGGCCTGCGGCGCAGCAGCGCCAGCATCAGCGCGACCACGACCGGCGCCGCCGCGCCCACGAACAGCACGACGCCGGCTTCTGCGGCCGTCGCCCGATCGAAGGCGAACAGGACGGCGGCGAGCGCGCCCGCCGCAAGCGCCAGCTGCCCCGGCTGCTTGGTGAACACCATCATTCCGGCGAAGACGACCGGGGTCGCGAAAACCAGAAAGAAAATGCCGAACAGCGCGGCCATGCCGGCGAGGTTCGGCGGGATGCCCGGCCACCACAGAAAGGTGAACGCCAGGGGGTAGACGCACGCCGCCTCGGCGTGGATCGCGGCCAGTTCCCGCCGCCGCCGCCGCGCCTCGACGAGCAGCGGCGCTCCCCGCGCTTCCGTTCGCGCCGCCTCGATCACCTCGATGGCGAGAGCGCCCTTGCCGCCGTTCCCCGCCGGCGGCTCCGGTTCGCGCGGGAGGCCGGCGGCGACGCCCATCGATCGGGCGACCCGCCAGCGAAACAGGCGGATCAGCGCCAGCGCGATCGCGACGGCGAGCGGCAGCGCGAGCAGCGCCATGACCGGCGCCAGCAAAAGACCGAGCTGGATCCAGATGGAATTGGCGTCATCCATGGCGCTCCGCCCTTGACCCAAACGGCCCGACGACCGCCGGGCGTCCACAGGCGCGCGCCGCGACGCTGCGAAGCGGAAGCAAAGACAGAGCCGGCGTCGCCGCGCCCGCCGTGTCGCGCGTCTTCGCGAAGGTTTGGCGACTCTACCACATTCGTGGGCGGGCGGACCACCGCGCGGCCGTTTCGCCCGCGAAGGCGGCGCGCCGACGGCGGCGAAAGGGCAGCCGGCTATAGCGCGTCGGCATCGACCTCGCCGGTGCGAATCCGAATCGTCCGGGCGACCGGAACCACCAGAATCGCGCCGCCGCCGACATGGGCGCCGCGGGCGGTGTTGCACAACACGTCGGTCACCCTCTCGACCATTTCCTCGGGCACGACGATTTCAACCTTGGCCTGCGGCGCCAGACTGACGGTGTAGCCGCGCCGGCGGCTGAACTCCTTCACTTCCGTCACCGTCATGCCTTGAATGCCGAGGGAGGTAAGCGCCTCGCGGACCTTGTCCAGCCCGAACGGCTTGATAATGGCGCTCACCTGCTTCATCGCTGTTGCCTTCCGCGCCTTCGCGCCCGAAGATGGAAAACGGGCGTCATCCGGGAGCAAGGTGACCACGTCGTAAAGGTTGTCTTCGTCCATGCGTCGTTCCGCTACAGCCGGTCGTTCATGCGGGCATTGCCCGTTCGCTTTTCAGGCGATTATAATTTCAAAAAGCGTGCCGCGTTTGGGGCGTCGCCACGTCGACGGATTTCGTGTTATTTTACAGAAAGTTAGCGGATGAACGCGGTTCTCCCGGGACCGCCGGCGCGAATAGACGTGCCTCAAAAGGAGGCAACACGGGCAGATTGACCACGGAACAGGCAAAAACAATGACTCAAGGAACGGGCAGGAAGATGGGCAGGCAACGTTCGGGATCGACGGGCCACTCGGAGCGGCGGCGATGAGCGCGCGCCGCGAGGGCATGGACGGGGGGCGCATGCGCGCGCCCGACACGATGGCGGCGGCGATCGCGCCGGTGGCGGCGGAGCGGCGGCTCGCGGAGACCAACGCTTCCATCGACGTCGACGTGCTGATCGTCGGCGGCGCCTTGATCGGCGGCGCGATGGCCTGCGCCCTGGGCCGGGCCGGCATTCCCGTCGCCGTCGTCGACATGGCCAATCCGGCGGTGGCGACGGACGCCAAGTTCGATGGGCGCGCCACCGCCATCGCGCTGTCGTCGCGGCGGCTCCTCGAAGGCATCGGGGTGTGGGACAAGGTCAGCGACAGCGCCGCGCCGATGCTCGACATTCGCGTTTCGGAAGGCGGCTCGCGCCTGTTCCTCCACTACGATCACGGCGCCGTCGGCGACGAGCCGTTCGGCCACATGGTCGAAAACACGCATCTCCGCCGCGCCCTGATCGAGACCATGGACAGCCTGGAGTCCGTGCGGGTGATCGCCCCGGCGCAGTGCGTCCGGCTCGACCGCGGCGGTGGCCGCGTCCACGCCGAGCTGTCGACCGGCCAGCGCATCTCGGCGCAACTGGCGGTCGCTGCCGACGGGCGCGGCTCGCCGACGCGCGAGGCCGCCGGGATCGGCATCGTCATGTGGCGCTACGACCAGGTCGCGATCGTCTGCACCGTGGTCCACGAGCATTCGCATCGCTTCATCGCCCACGAGCATTTCCTGCCGGCCGGACCGTTCGCCATCCTGCCGCTGCTCGGCAACCGCTCCTCGCTGGTGTGGACGGAGCGCGCCGATCTCGCGCCGGCGATCATGGCTCTCGACGACGAGGCCTTCAATGACGAGATGCGCCGGCGATTCGGCGATTTCCTCGGCCACGTCGAGGTCGTCGGCCCGCGCTGGTCCTATCCGCTGTGCCTGCATTTCGCCGAAACGGCGATTGGCGAGCGCCTCGCCCTGGTCGGCGACGCGCTGCACGGCATGCACCCGATCGCCGGGCAGGGGTTGAACATGGGCATCCGCGACGTCGCGGCGCTGGCCGAGGTGGTGACGGACGCCTTCCGTCTCGGCTTCGACATCGGCGCGCCGGATGTCTTGGAGCGCTATCAGCGCTGGCGGCGTTTCGACAACATGCTGATGCTGGGCTTGACCGACGGGCTCAACCGGCTGTTTTCCAACGACATCACGCCGGTGCGCATGGCCCGCGCCGTCGGTCTCGGCGCGGTCAACCGCATCCCGCCGCTCAAGCGCTTCTTCATGCGCCACGCGATGGGACTGGTCGGCGAGCTGCCGCGCCTGCTCCGCGGCCAGCCGCTTTAGCGGCGGGGGCCGCGCGTCGATGCAATTTTCATCGGGCGGAATAGCCGCAAGGCGGATTCCGTCCTACGCGGGCTGGCCGAAGCCGTGAGCCGTATCGCTATACGATCACGTCGCGTAGCAACCATTA
>CAZRWU010000153.1:0-7603 GCA_964603915.1 uncultured Rhodospirillaceae bacterium | reverse complement strand
ACCGGCAACCACGGCAGCGCGCAGATAGCCTTCATTGATCTCCGCCATGTCGATCTTGGCGACCAAACCAAGATTTAGGGAAGGCAGCGGTTCATAGGCGGCGAGCACCCTTCGTCCGGCATAGTCGCGACCGACCATGGTTCCTGAGCGCCCCGAAAGCGCTTCCGTCATCGGCTGGCCTACCGGGCCGCCGAATCGAATAGACTCAGGAGGACGATCGGATCCCCTTGCCGGCGTCAGATATTCAATGGCCTCGCCTTCGCGCCGGCCGAGCTGCAGCTCGGCCGTCGCGCCGGCTGTCTGCTCACGCATGCGGCGCTGCTCCTCCAGGATTTCAGAAAATCTGGATGGCGGGAGAGCCAAGATTAAGCGCGCCTGGCTTTCAACGAAGTTCGCCAAGCGCTGCCGCTCGCGCTCGAGAGCCGCCTCGTAGAACACGCCAAGGGCCGTCGCGCCGACAACAATGGCGACGCCGATCATGATGACAATGAGCAAAGCGAGACGTTTGTATTCGCTCATATTACCCTCTCCGGCGCAAGAGAGCCGCGCCTTGTTATGCTTGGCGAGATCCGAGGCCACAAACAAGGAGGCAGAGCGACGGCTTCACGCGTGAACGCCTCCCTGGAGAGACGGTGGTTGGATCATCAACCGTCCTTCCGCCCTTTCAGTAAGCTTAGCAAAGGCGTTCCTCGTTCCAGGACGATGATCCGCTCGCGCCCGAGGGCTCTCGATCAGGAATTTCTAGATAGCAAAAGACTCGTTGATCGAGCATATCGGCGTTCAGCCGCAGCACGGCAGGATTAACCGGGTTGGGCAGATCGACGACCCTCACGCATTCCACCCATTCCGACGCAGCTGGCAGCAGTTCGGCAAGCCGATTGGGCAGCTGGTCGAAGAACGCCTCGTTCAGCCGGTTGTCCTGGCGCTGGGGAAAGAGCGCCAAATACAAAATGTTGGTCTCGACCAGGTCGCTAAAGAAATGAGTGCCAAGCGATACATCCGGAACGATGCCATCGTGCATGCTCACGATCTCGCACAAAACGGCGGCATGAGCGATTTCCGCAAAGCGGACCGGCACGCCCAGTTCCGGCGAGGTCGTTCCCCAACGGCCCGGACCGATCAAGAGGATCGCTCGCGCTTCCGCACCTTCGCGCAGCCGCGTGATGTGGCCGATCAGGCGAGCGATCTGGTGCCGCTCGCTCAACGGCAATCGCCCATAAACCGACGGCATGACATAAATGACACGGTCGATCGTTCCGATCCGGCTGTGACCGATGACCGCGCCATGCGCCTCCAAAACGATGTTCTCGGGCCGAATGCGCGCCGGCGGCTTGGGGATCGTGCCGGCCTCGCGCACCTGGAACGGTCGGCATTGCAGCAAATTGATGACGTATCGTTCCTCGTCGACGACGTTGGCGGTGAATTCGATGTCGACGGGATGATCGTAGACTTGTTGCAGGGTCTTCAGCATTTCACGCATGTCGGCGACGAACGGCGTGTTTTTCAGCAGTTGGTCGAAAGTCAGCACCCACGGAAACACATCCTTCATGCCTCGCTCGCGCGCGCGCCGCTCGAGTGCATGATCCACCGACGCCACCATCTCCAGCGGCAGATCGGGGCTTTGCGAAATTAGCTCAGCGAACTGCCGTGTCGTGAGCTGGTTTGCTTCAAGGTCGAGAACATCGATCCGCTTTTGCGAATATTGCCGTACGCTATCGAAATTGCTTTCCGGCCGCCGCTCCGGGTCGCTCAGTGACGCCACCCGCGTATAGTCGTCGTCCGAGCGGTCCACCGCCCGGGTGCCGAGGCCCATCACCAGCCGCACCATGCCCATGTTCGGGTCGATCTGTTCGCTCCATACGTAGGGATTGAACGACAGGCCGACGCCGGCGATGAAGGGATAGAATAGGTTACCGTGTTGCGCGCCGGAAACCCGCTGCACCAGGAGCGCCATTTGTTCATCCCGATCGAGAATGCCGCGGTCGGCCCGGTACCGCAGCGCCCGCTCGCTCATCGTGCTGGCGTAAATGCTACGGACCGCCGAAAGCAGATCGTCCAGGCGCTTTTCGCGCGGCCCCTGATTGACGCAGAACACGCTGTCGTACTTGCCGGCGAAGGCGTTGCCGAAATTGTCCTCCAGCAAGCTGCTGGAGCGCACGATGATCGGCGACTGCCCGAAGTAATCCAGCATGTCGGAGAACTGCTGCAAGATGTGGTCCGGGAAACCGCCGCGCAAAATGCGCCGCCGGGCGGTTTCCGCTCCGTCCAGAAATGTTGCCGGATTTTTCTGCTTCTCCCGCACCCACCAACAGCCGTTACACACGAGAAAGGTATAAAAGACGTCGGAACCGACAAAAAAGGAGTCATGGATCTCCAGCAAATCGTTCCAGCGCGGCAAACTTCTCCGCAGGATCGCCCGCGCCAGAAGCACTCCGACGGTCTTGCCGCCGATCAGACCGGTTCCGATCATGCGCCGCTTGATCGCCAGAATGTCTTCGAGCGTCATGTACTGCTCGGCCAGCGCGATGACCCGCTCGTCCCGCGAGACGATCATGCGCAGCGTATGCTGCACCATCTGCCGAGCAAGGTCGCTGCACGACACATCCTGCCGCAATGCCTCCAGAACCTCCTCGGCCCTCAGGAAGGTGCGATTCAAGACATCGAGACGTGGATCGGCCGTCATCAAGCCCGACCACGGAAAAAGAGTCAGGATCCTGGAAATGGTGATGCTGTCGGCCACCGGCACAAAGTCATCGCCCCGCCACATGTGCAGCATGTGCATGGTCGGCGAATATCGCTGCTGGACCTTCAGCGGCCGCACGTAAAGGTAGTCATGGTGCCGGTAGACGTCGCTGAAGAGCTGAGTAGTGTCGAGAATGGGCGCGGTCGCGTGACATGAATGGTGACCTCGCAACAACGCAAAGTAGGCGACCGTCTCCAGATCGTAAAGAAGAGGACAGGTCAGCATGAAGAAGTTGCCCAGCATCTGATCGCTGTACCAGTCGGCGACCAAGTCGGACAGGCAGTCGAAAATATAGTAGGCGCCCCGAGCGGTTCGCTCGATGGTTCCGTGGATGGCGCTGAGAAACGGCTCGAACCCCTCGCTGGGGTCCAGGATGTAAGTTTCCGCCTCCAGATCTTTCGGCACCAACGGCTGATGGCGCCCGAAGTGGAAGTAAACCAGTTGGCGGCCCTTGCTTACGGCATACCGGCAGTAGGGTTCGACCAGCGGCGCATAGTCGTCAACATTGCCCACCTGCCAGACAATGTTGTCCCCCGCCATGATCCCGCGGAAAACCCGATCGAGGCCCGGGAGCCCCGTACTCACCTGTGCATCGATCGCCGCCATCGCTCCTCGCTTATTTGATCGTCGTGCAGCCATCCATCTGTCGGTGCGAGGGCGGGGGCGTGCGCGCGCTCCGCTTCCTCCCACCGCCACAGTGGCGGGCAACCCGCGCCGACTCCGTCGTTTCGTGGCCAAGTTTATCCGTCACGAGGAAAAAAGGCATGAAACCATGTCCGGGCATCGATATAACGAGCGCCAATTCCGTTGCTGTGGTCTTGATGCGGACACCCAAGATCGCCGCTGAAAGAACAGAATTCCACAAAATCAAGAAAGTTCTCGCTATGTCATCCTACATCTCCGATACAATAGATTACCTCCAGCACAGCAGTCCCGCGCAGGCCGAGTTCTATCAAGCGGCAGAAGAGGTATTAATCTCACTCAAGCCTCTTCTGGATTGCGATCCGAAATATCAGAAGCATAATATTATTCAGCGCATTGTCGAGCCGGAACGGCAAATCCTGTTCCGTGTCGCCTGGATTGACGACCGGGGCGCCGTCCAGGTCAACAAGGGTTACCGCGTCGAGTTTAACTCGGCTCTCGGGCCGTACAAGGGCGGCCTGCGCTTCCATCCCAACGTCAATGCCGGCATCATCAAGTTTCTCGGTTTCGAGCAGATCTTCAAAAATTCTCTGACCGGCCTTGCGATTGGCGGCGCCAAGGGTGGCGCCAATTTCGATCCGAAGGGTAAGTCCGACAACGAGATCATGCGCTTTTGCCAGTCCTTCATGACCGAGCTGTTCCGCTACATCGGCCCCACCATCGACGTTCCCGCCGGCGACATCGGCGTCGGAGGACGCGAGATTGGCTATCTTTACGGCCAATACAAGCGGCTGACGGGACGATACGACGGTGTCTTGACGGGCAAGGGCCTGAACTGGGGCGGCTCGCTCGGCCGGACCGAAGCCACGGGCTACGGCGCCGTTTACTTCGCCCAGAACATGCTGGCGGACAGGGGTCAATCTCTTGAAGGAAAGGTTTGCGCGGTTTCGGGCTCCGGCAACGTTTCGATATACACCATCGAGAAGCTGTATCATATCGGGGCCAAGCCGGTGACGGTCAGCGATTCCAACGGCATGATCTACGACGAGCGCGGCATCGATCTGGACCTGCTCAAACGGATCAAGGAGGTCGAACGGGTCCGGCTGACGCGTTATGTCGAGGAACATCGCGGCGCCGTCTACACGCCGGTCGAGGATTATCCGCCCGGCCGCAACGGCGTTTGGAGTGTTCCTTGCGAAGCCGCTTTCCCAAGCGCGACGCAGAACGAACTCAATCTCGAAGATGCCCGCGAACTCCTGAAGAACGGGTGCATCTGCGTTTCCGAGGGCGCCAACATGCCGTCAACCCAGGACGCCGCCACCGCCTTCCTGGAGGCCGGCATCGCCTACGGTCCCGCCAAGGCGGCCAACGCCGGGGGTGTTGCGACCAGTCAGTTGGAGATGAGCCAAAACGCCAGCATGACCCAGTGGACCTTCGCGGAAGTCGACGGCAAGCTCCAGCAGATCATGGAGAATATCTACCGTACCGCCAGCGAGACGGCCAAGGAATACGGCGCGCCCGGCAACCTGGTGCTGGGCGCCAATTTGGCCGGCTTCCGCAAGGTCGCCGACGCGATGATCGATCAGGGCGTGGTGTAGCGAGATCCTTCCTTCCCGCGCGGTTCGCTCTTTATACGGCTCGGACTTCGTTAAGCGTCAAGGTCCCATGCGAGGAGAGATTCCTCATTCGAGACGAGCGAAAAGATGGTGCGGTTACCGCGAAATCGCCTCCATCTCGTCATTGATCCGAGAAGTTGCTCATGGCTGCCGATGACAAGGAAGCCGCCAAGCTCCAGGGACACGGCGATCCGCTTCAGCACTGTCTCCTGCAGCGCCGGCGTGAAATAGGTGAAGGCGAGATTGCGGCATAACACAAGATCGAAGCGACTGGGCGGCGCCTCTCGGCGGATGTCCTGACGCAGAAAGACGACGCCCTGTCGGTGCTCGGGGCGCAGGCGCCAGCATCCCTCGCCGCCCGTGAACGCCAGCGTCCTCAATTCCGATGGCAGCTCATGCAGGCTCGCCGTCGCATAGCAGGCGCGCCGGGCGCGATCGAGGAGGGTTTCATCCATGTCGGTGGCGACAATGTCAATGCCAGCCTCGCGAAACCGCGGCCTCACCTCAAGATCCCAGAGGAGTTTGAGCGTATAGGGTTCTTCTCCCGAAGCGCATCCCGCCGACCATACCCGCGCCTGCCGTTTCTGCGCTGCGGCGCGTAAGGCGATCTCTGGGAGAATTTCATGCCTCAGCAGGGAGAAGGTTCTCCGATCGCGATAGAACCGGGAGATGGTGATGCGGCAAAGTCCGTCCAGAAACCGCCATTCTTGTGGATCGGCATCGAGCCGCGCGCGGTAGTCGGAGAAGCGCGCGACGCCAAGACCGCGCATTCTGCGTTTGACGCGCTTACAGACCTGCCCGCGCACCTTGCGGAATCCGGACCAAGCCAGATCCAGGCGGGGGAGCGCCCATTGCAGGAAGAGGACGCACTCATCGTCTCGCATCTTGTTTGCCGGCCCCGTGCTATGTCGGTCAAAGATTCCGCGGCTCATTCGAACCGGCGACAGAGGATTGCTCTGCGTCGGCGGCACCTGCGATAGTTTAGCAAGCCGCTTGGCCAATCGGCCGTCCGGAGGAGCCGTATCGTTGCTTGCAGACCTGACCGCTCTCGATGCCGCCGCTTTACTCGCTTTTCTCGCGATCTGGCTCATCTATAACGCATTGTTCGACGGCCGTCTGCGTCGCCCCAACAGCATCAACGCCAAGATGATCGCGGTGCGGGAAGGCTGGATGATTCGCCTGCTCAGGCGCGAGAACCGGATCGTCGACGCTACGTTGATCGGGCACTCGATCCGCAGCGCCACATTTTTCGCCTCAACGACAATTCTCGTCATCGCAGGACTTCTCGGCGTTATCGGCGCCGCCGAGCGCGTTCACGGCGCCGCCGCAAATTTGTCCATGCTGCTGCGGGGAAGCAGCCAAGCGCTCTTCGAATTGAAGGTGTTTGTCCTGATCTCGATTTTTGTCTATGCGTTCTTCAAGTTCACGTGGGCGATCCGGCAGTTCAACTACTTTTCAGCGATCATCGGCAGCGCGCCGGATGCCGACGACGCGCCGGTCGATCGGGAGTTGGCAAGGCGCATGGCGCTTGTTCTCAGCCATGGCGTCTGGCAGGTCAACGCCGGGGTTCGCGCCTACTATTTCGCTTTGGCTGCTCTTGGTTGGTTCGTTCATCCGGTTTTTTTCATCAGCATGACCGTGCTGATGACCCTTGTCCTGGTGCGACGCCAATTGTATTCCGCAACATCCCGCGGCATCGCCGATCATGTTGCCGCGCTCTCCCTTGAGTCCGGACAAGACCCGGCAAAGCCCGCTTCACCCCGGTGAACCGCATGAGGCAAACAGACCTCGGTACATCTCCCGAGTCATTTATAGCGACGCGTCATTCTCCGGGCTGGTTCGTCCCGCACACCATGGCCGGCGGCACCACCATCCACGCTGAGTGAAACGGGAAATCGCGCCGGTCGCGGAGGCCATCACGGGCGGCGACGACAGCGGCGCGGTCAATGTTCGGCGGACGGCGCTCAGATTTTTGCGCATGACGATTCACCGCCAGGCGACACCACGGCCGGCAAAGCATTGCGCCGTTCATCAAGAGCCTGACGGATGATCTGCCCCGAGGACCACAAGAACAATACGGCCATAAGTCCGGCGACGATCAGGTCGGGCCAAGCCGAATGGGTCAGGAACACCCCTCCCGCCGCTGCCATCACGGCGACATTGCCGATGGCGTCGTTGCGGCTGCACAGCCATACGGATCGCACGTTGGCGTCGCCATCCTTGTATCGCATCAGCACGACGACGCTGAGAAGGTTGGCAAATAGCGCCAGGACGCCGGTGACGCCCATAATTTCAGCATTGGGAACATCCAGAACGAGGACCTGATAGGCGGTCGAACCGAAAACCCACAGCCCCATCGCGGCGAGACTGAGACCTTTCGCCAGGGCCGCAGTTGCGCGGACTTGGAGCGACATGCCGAGAACAAAGAGGCTGATGCCATAGGTCAAGGTGTCGCCCAGGAAATCCAGCGCGTCGGCCTGGAGCGCCCGTGATCCGGCAAGTGCGCCAGCCGCCATCTCCACGAGAAACATGCTCGCGTTGATCGCGATGACGATCCATAGCGCCCGCCTGAACCCGAGGGACATTCCGTCGAATTTCGGCT
>CAZRWU010000152.1:0-7640 GCA_964603915.1 uncultured Rhodospirillaceae bacterium | reverse complement strand
GAAAAGATCGTGCAGCGCGCCCCTTCGGCAAAGCGCGCCGACCAGTGGCCGATGGGCACGATCTCAAGGCGGCCGTTGGCCTTCAGGGACTTGACCTGTGCGCCGAGCGTGTCGAGGTGGGAGATGATCGCGCGCGCCGGCCGCCGCTCGCGGCCGGGACGCACCGCCCGGATCGCCCCGCGCCGCGTCAGTTCGACTGTGAGGCCGAGGCGCTCGAGTTCGTCGCTGCAATCGCGGACGACGTTGTCCGTATAGCCCGTCGGGCTCGCGATCGAAAGGAGGCGCCGCAACCGGGCGACGAGGTAGTCGATGTCGATGGCCAGCCGCGGCATCAGTCTCTCTGCTCCTGGCCCGCCTTGGCGAGCCTTGTCGGCAGCGTCAGCGGAAACAGAAGGTCGATGAACCGCTCGGCCGTCGGCTGCGGCTCGTGATTGGCCAAGCCGGGCCGCTCGTTGGCTTCGATGAAGGCATAATCGGCCTGCCGCGGCGAGACGACCATCAGGTCGATGCCCACGACCGGAATCCCGATGGCGCGGGCGGCGCGCACGGCGGCGGCGATGAGTTCGGGGTGAACCGCAGCGGTGACGTCGTGGATCGTGCCGCCGGTGTGCAGGTTGGCGGTGCGTCTGACGACAATCTCCTTGCCCTCGGGGGCGACGTCGTCGAGTCCAAAGCCGGCGGCGTCGACGGCTCGCCCGGTTTCCTCGTCGAGCGGAATGATCGATTCGCCACCGGTCGCGGCGGCGCGGCGCCGGCTCGCGTGCTCGATCAGGGCGCGGATCGTCTGACGCCCGTCGCCGACGACGCGCGGTGGGCGGCGCATCGCCGCCGCGACCACCTTGTTGTCGATGACGACAAGGCGCAGATCCTCCCCGCTCACGCATTCCTCGATGAGCACGCGCTCGCAGTACTGGCGCGCCGTCGCCACGGCGCGCTTGAGGGTTTGCAGATCGTCGATGCCGACCGCGACGCCGCGGCCCTGTTCGCCGCGCGCCGGCTTGACCACCACCGCGTCCACCTCGGAGAGAAAGGCGTCCATCGCCGTCTCGTCCCCGACCTCGATCTGGCGCGGCACCTTGAGGCCGGCCTTCTCGACGAACCGCCGCGTCACCGCCTTGTCGTCGCAGATCGACACGGCGACCCCCGAGGTCAGCTCGGACAGGCTCTCGCGGCAGCGGATCGAGCGTCCGCCATGCGACAGCTGGAAGAACCCGCCCGCCGCGTCGAGGACCTCGACCTGGATGCCGCGCCGGCGCGCCTCCTTGACAATGATGCGGGCATAGGGATTGAGCCCGTCGTCCTCGCCGGCGCCGATAAAGAGGCGCTCGTTGATCGGGTTCTTGCGCTTGATGGCGAAAAACGAGACACGGTGGAAACCGAGCTTTTCGTAAAGGGCGATGGCGCTCTCGTTGTCGTGGAGGACCGACAGGTCGAGGTAGGCCAAACCCCGCGCCTGGAAGTGTTCGGCAAGTCGCCGGACCAGCGCCTCGCCGACCCCCGGCGCCGCCGCCTGCGGGTCGACGGCTAGGCACCACAGCGACGCGCCGCGCTCCTTGTCGCCGAAAGCCTTGACGTGATCGACGCCCATCACCGTGCCGAGGATGGCGCCGGAGGCGTCGTCCTCGGCAAGGAAGCAGGTGATGGCGCGGCTGTCGCGATTCGACCAGAAGAATTGTGGCGCGACCGGCACCATGCCGCGCGCCAGATAAAGCCGGTTCATCGCGTCGGCATCGCTCTCGGAGGTCAGCCGGCGAATGAAAAAGCCGCGCGGCGCCCGCGGCGCGGTGCGATAGGTCGAAAGAATGAGGCGGTAGGTATGGGAGGGATCGAGAAAGACCTCCTGCGGCGCCGCCGCCAGCACGATGTGGGGGTCGCGGACGTAGAAGGCGATGTCGCGCCGCCCCGGGCCCTCCTCGCGCAGCGCCTCGATGAGCGTCGCCGGGTTTTCAAAGGTCTGGGCGAACAGAAGGCGGCCCCAGCCGCAATCGAGGGAGGCGCTGGCTTTGGCGCCGGAAGCTTCGTCTCCCGCCCTTGTCGGGATCGGCGGCTTAAGGCCCTGCTCGCGGAGGCGGCGGAGGCGGTGGCTGAGGGCGGTGCGGCGGCGACGCGGCGGCGAGCTGGGGCTGTTCATCGGTCAAGCCCTTCCGGATCAAAGCCCATGAGTCTGCAGCCAGAGCTCGAGAAGCCCGACCTGCCACAGCTCGGAGCCGCGCAATGGCGTGATGTGAGCGGCGGGATCGGCGAAAAGCGTCTCGAGATAGGCGGGCGCGAACAGGCCGCGTTCCCGCGCCGCGGGCGCGGAAAGGGCGTCGCGGACAAGCTCCAGGTAAGGCCCGGCCAGATACTTGAGCGCCGGCACGGGAAAATAGCCCTTCTTGCGGTCGATCACCTCGTGCGGCACGAGGCGGCGGGCGACATCCTTGAGGACGCCCTTGCCGCCCTGGGCAAGCTTGTGCGCCGCCGGGATGCGCGCGGCGAGCTCGGCGAGTTCGTGGTCGAGAAACGGCACGCGCGCCTCGAGGCCCCAGGCCATGGTCATGTTGTCGACGCGTTTGACCGGATCGTCGGCGAGCATGACGGTGGTATCGAGGCGCAGCGCCTTGTCGAGCGGATCGTCCGCGCCCGGCTGGGCGAACCGCTCGGCGACGAACGCCCGGGCCTCGTCGCGTTCCAGGCGCCATTGAGGCGCGAGATGGGCATTGAGGCGTTCGTGGTCGCGGTCGAAAAAGACGCGGGCGTAATCGCCGACGAGGTCGTTCGACGCCGCGAGCGGGGGGTACCAGTGATAGCCGGCGAAGACTTCGTCCGCTCCCTGGCCGGACTGCACCACCTTGATGTGCTTGGCGACTTCCTTGGACAGCAGGAAGAATCCGACATTGTCGTAGGAGACCATCGGCTCGGACATCGCGCCGATGGTTCCGGGCAGCGCTTCGAGAAGCGCCTCGGACGGAATGAAGATCTGATGATGGTCGGTCCGAAAGCGGGCGGCGATGAGATCGGAATAGACGAATTCGTCGCCTTTCTCGCCGTGCGCTTCCTCGAAGCCGATGGAGAAGGTCTTGAGGCCCGTTTGCCCTTCCTCGGCGAGCAGCGCGACGATGACGCTGGAATCGATCCCGCCCGAGAGCAGCACGCCCACCGGCACATCGGCGACCATCCGGCGGCGGACGGCGAGGCGCAGGGCGTCGTGCACGCGCTCGGCCCATTCTCCGGCGCTCGTTTCGAGATCGGCGCCGTCGCGGGTGAAATCGAGGCGCCAGTAGACGTCGTCCACTGCCCGGCCGTCGGGCTCGATCACGCGCACCGTCGCCGGCGACAGCTTCTTGACGCCGTTGAGAATGGTCCGCGGCGGCGGCACCACGGCATGAAAGGTCAGGTAATGGGCGAGGGCGACGCGATCGAGGCTCGCATCCACGCCGCCCCCCGCCAGCAACGCCGGCAGGGTGGAGGCGAAGCGGACGGCGTGACCCGTTTCGGCGTAGTAGAGCGGCTTGATGCCGAAGCGGTCGCGCGCAAGGATCAAGCGGCCGGTGTCGCGCTCGTGGATGGCGAAGGCGAACATGCCGAGAAAGCGGCGCACGGCGCCGGTTCCCCAGGCGTGATGGGCCTTGCCGATGACCTCGGTGTCGCCATCCGAGAAGAACCGGTAGCCGGCGTTTTCGAGTTCGGCCCGCAACTCCTTGTAATTGTAAAGGCATCCGTTGAAGGCGACGGTGAGGCCGAGGTCGCTGTCGACCATCGGCTGCTCGGCCCGCTCGCTCAGATCGATGATCTTGAGCCGGCGATGACCGAGACCGACGCGCCCGCGAACGAGCAGCCCGGCGCCGTCCGGGCCGCGCGGCGCCAAAGCATCGGCCATCCGCTGGAGGGCGCCGCTGTCGGCCGGTGATCCGTCGAAAGTGGCCTCGCCACACAATCCGCACATGAGCGGGAAGCGCCTCCGTTGTTCTTGCGCCGCATCGGCGTGCGGCGATTCGGCAAGCTTTCCTGGCTGTCTACAGGCCACGCCCCGCAAAGTCAAACCATCGGGGCTTGCGCGCGGCGCGGAGCAAGCCTATCGGAACGTCACGGCGCCGGCGCCGGGGCGGCGGGCTTGGCGGCGGCCTGGCGGCGGGCCGCGACGCGCTTAGCGGTTGCTTCGGAGGTTCGGAGCGGCCATCTATTGCGAAAACTTGGCAGGGCCCAGATCGTCATGGCTTTATTTCTCGATCCCACCAATGCGACGGCGACCGCGGGCGCGGGCGCGGCCGCCAGCGACGTCATCAAGGACTCCGACACCCAGCGCTTCGCCGTCGACGTGCTCGACGCGTCGATGCAGCAACCGGTGATTGTCGACTTCTGGGCGCCGTGGTGCGGCCCGTGCAAGCAGCTCACCCCGCTTCTCGAGCGGCTCGTCCGCCAGGCCGGCGGCCATGTGCGGATGGTCAAGATCAACATCGACGAGAACCAGCAACTGGCGGCGCAACTCCGCGTGCAGTCGGTGCCGATGGTCTACGCGTTCGTGGGCGGCCGGCCCGTCGACGCCTTCGTCGGGGCGCAGCCGGAGAGCAGGCTGCGCGAATTCATCGGCCGGCTGACGGCGAACAGCCGCCCGCCGCTCGAGGAGGCGCTGGAGCAGGCGCGACTAGCCCTGGAAGCGGGCGATGTCCAGCATGCCGCCGCCATCTATTCGCAGGTGGTCGAGGCCGATCCGACCAATCCCAAGGCCATCGCCGGGCTGATGCGCAGCCTCATCCAGGGCGGCGAGGTCGCCGCGGCGCGCGACCTCGCGGCGGGGCTGACGCCGGAGCTGGCGCGGAACGCCGACATCGCCGCGGCGCTGACCGCCATCGACGTCGCGGAGCAGACGGGCAAGAGCGCCAAGAACCGGGCGCGTCTGCAAGAGCGCCTCGCGAACGATCCAGACGATCTGCAAGCCCGCCACGATCTGGCGGTGGCGCTGTTCGGCGAGGGCCGCGCCGAGGAGGCGATCGACCACCTCCTCGATATGGTCCGCCGCGATCGCGCCTGGAACGACGAGGCGGCGCGCATCCAGCTCGTCAAGTTCTTCGACGCCCTGGGGCCGAATCATCCCCTCACCGTCGCGTCGCGCCGGCGCCTGTCGTCGATCCTGTTCTCCTGAGCGGCGCGGCGCGATGACCGAGTCGGTCGCAGAACTGCCGCACGTTCTTCCCATTTTCCCGCTCAGCGGCGTGCTGCTGCTGCCGCGCGGCCACTTGCCGTTGCACATCTTCGAGCCGCGTTACCGGAAGATGACCGAGGCGGCGCTGCGCGGCGAGCGGATGATCGGCATGATTCAGCCGCGCGAGCCGGGTCGCGAGACGGTGGCGGACGACGGCGCGCTCTACGGCGCCGGCTGCGCCGGCCGGATCGTCGCTTTTACCGAAATCAACGATGGCCGCTTTCTGCTCACGTTGCGCGGCGTGTGCCGTTTCCGGATCGCCGAGGAGCTGCCCTTGGAGAACGGCTACCGCCGGGTCCGGCCCGATTACGAGCCTTATCGGCACGATGTCGAGGCGCCGGCGGATCTTGCTCTCGATCGCGACAAGCTGATGGCTTCGATGCATCGCTATGTCCATGCCAAGGGATTGTCGGCTGACTGGCCGGCGATCAAGGAGGCGCGCGACGACGCGCTGGTGGTGGCGCTGTCGATGCTGTGCCCGTTCGAGCCGCGCGAGAAGCAGGCGCTTCTGGAGTGCCGGGATCTCGCCGCCCAGGCGCGGCTGCTCACCTCGCTTTTGGAAATGGGAGTGCGCGACGACAAGGGCTCGGGCGTCGCGCACTGAGAAGGACGCGGCCGCGCCTCTCTCTTCCTCCCCGCCGCCATCGCCAGCGCCGAGCCATGCAAGGAACCGTGACATGAGCCGCTCAATCGACCCCAAACTGTTGGAAATCCTGGTGTGCCCGCTGACCAAGGGCACGCTGCGCTACGATTCCGAGCGCGACGAGTTGATCAGCGACAAGGCCCGGCTCGCCTATCCGATCCGCGACGGCATTCCGGTCATGTTGCCCGACGAGGCCCGTCCGCTCGACGAAGGCGAGGGCCTTGCGGCGGAGAGCGGCGGCGTGGCCTAGAGCGATGAGCGAAACCTACGGCAACCGCCATCGTCCCCGCGAGATCCGGCTGAAGCGCGCCGAGAAGGTCCTCGAACTCGATTTCGAGGACGGCCGCAGCTTCCGGCTGCCGGCGGAGCTGCTGCGCGTCGAGAGTCCTTCGGCGGAGGTGCAGGGCCACGGCCGCGACACCAAGACCGTCGTCGCCGGGCGGCGGCGCGTCGGCATCGTCGACCTCGAGCCGGTCGGCGCCTACGCGCTGCGCATCCGCTTCGACGACATGCACGACAGCGGCCTCTACACCTGGGACTGGCTCTACGAGCTGGGCGCCAACCAGGAGCGGATCTGGCGGGACTACCTCGCTGCGCTGGAGGAAAAAGGCCTCAGCCGCGATCCCTAGTAGGGCGGGAATAGCCGCAAGGCGTATTCCGCTGGATGAACCGCATCAACCCTCGTCCACCGGCGTTGAAGACATGCGATGGGTTGCGCCGGCGCGAGCCCGCCCTACGAAGCTACGAATCCGGGCTGCCGCCGCTCCATATCAAGGGGTTTGGCATGACGGAAGAAATCCCCGGCGACGGCAGGCGGCGAGGCTTCCGAGTACGCCAAGAGCACTCACCATCAGCCCGATCGCTCCCGGTGCCGGAACGGTCGCGATCGGCGGTTCTCCTTCGACCTGGACGGCATATCCGGTGGCGACGCCATGATCCTCGCGCAGCACTTGCAAGAAGTGCGCGCCCGGCGTCAGGTCGCCAAGGCTCAGCGTCAACTCTCCGAGCAAGGCCTCGTCAGGCCGGACCTGCCCGCCTTGAAACACGCCGTTGAGCCAGACGAAAATTCCGTTACCCGTTCCAAATCGGGCGGAGACATTTTCAAATCCAGTCGCTCCCGAATCAATTTCGTAGATGATCGCGGTCTCCGTATTGACGGTCCAGGCGCTGGGGATGGCCTGTGGCGCCGCCGACCACGATCCGCCGGGATTCATCGGGTCGGTGAGCCAGCCGCCGAGCATCGTGGCGGCGGTGGAGAGATCCGGCTCCGGTGGCGCATTGATCACCGGGTCGTTCGGGTTGTTATCGCTGTTCGGAAACAGAAAGGAATTTGCGCCGGTGTCGTCGATAATCAGGTTGGCGCCATCCAGAAGAATGCCGATGCCGGCGTTGTAAAGACCTTGACTTGAGCCGTCGATGAAGACGGCCGCCTAGGCCGGAAATGTTGCCGCGACCATCCCCCAACCGGCAACAGCGGCAATGCCGGGAATGCTTCGACCGTACATGTGTCCCTCCTCGCCGAACCCGTTTTCTCTTTTGGCGCGCGGGAGCGCTCCGTTCGGCTACCTCATTCTGCGCTTGGCCGAGGCGGTGGGCAAGCCGGATGGAGGACGGACAAGGTCCCAAAAGCCCGGCACGGTGAGGGAGATCGGCCCGCGTGGGGCGGAATAGCCGCGCGGCGTATTCCGCCGGATGTGGGTGGCTTCGTTGAATTCATCGACACGCCACGGGACCCACTCTTTGTGCCAGCGCCTACAGCGCTCTTTCTATTCGCGACGGCCCTAAGCAACGCTTTGCTGGTTGCCCCACGGATTG
>CAZRWU010000151.1:0-7679 GCA_964603915.1 uncultured Rhodospirillaceae bacterium | reverse complement strand
GCGACGATGGAGTGCCTCGGTGCTGCTGCGGCTTGCGGCCGTCTCTCGATTTGCTACACTCGTCAGCGACGGCGAGCATAGCGACGTGCAGCTGCGGCTTGCGGCCGTCTCTCGATTTGCTACACTGCCCCCCGCGTAACGCGTTGAAGGCACGCTTGTTTCCGCCCCTCCAGCATCAGAAAAACTCCAGCTGGGCGGGCGGCGGCGGCGCTTTCTGGCGCTTTTTTCCGACGAAAATCTTGATGCGGCTGAATTGCCGGTCGGTAATGACGAGAAACCGCACCTCGCCGGCGACGGGAACGACAGCTCCCATGCGCTTGACATGCACCTCGGCGTTCTCGATGGACGCACAATGCCGTGAGTAGACCGAGTACTGCATCATGGTGAAGCCGTCCTCAAGAAGATCCTTGCGAAAACGGGCATAGGCCCTGCGATCCTTGGCGGTGTCCGTCGGCAGATCGAACATCGCGATTACCCACATCGAGCGCCAGCCCCAAGGAATTTGCGGTACCGGGCGGGCATGGGCCATCACGCGCTGTCCTCGGGGTCGAGTAAATCCGGCGCGACCGGCAAGCCCTCGGGCAGGGCCAGCGAGCGGTCGCCGCCCGTCAAGACGCGGCTCAACGACGCCGCGCTCGCATGCAGCGCAAGCAAAAGAGGCGTGCGCCGGCCGCCGATAACGATCGTTTCGTTGAAAAGAGACAGCAGCGCCGCCCGGGCGCCCCGCTCACCCAGGGGCGGCGCGTCGTCCTCGTTCACCAGCAACTTGACTCGCCAGTCGACATAAGGGCGGTAAGGCTCCAGGAGATCGTCGGCAAGGCAGAACGGGTTGCCACGGTTGCGGTGGAAAACCCCGAGCGACGGGATTAACCCCGAAGCGACGATGGCCCGGGCCGCGGCGGCGCGGACCACGGCATAACCGTAGTTGAGCAGCGCGTTGATGCCGCCGGCGTCGCGATCGCGGCGGAACGCGCTTCCGAACAGGCGAGGCCAATAACGCTGCGCCGCCTGGGCTTCCAGATTGTCCGGATCTCCGGACCTGACCCGCCGCGCCATTGCGACGAGACCGCCGTTTTCGCCGGTGAAATGGGCGAGAACTGCCCCCTGTTGCGCAATCTTGCTACGGATCAACGCCTGCCAGATGCGCTTCTTGGTCGGCTCGCTCGACTCGACCTGGGCGCGATGGCGCTCGGTCTGAATGTGGTGGGCATCGAGCGGCAGCATCATGCCGGTCGGCAGATGGTCGCGGCCGGTCACCATGACGGTGGCGCCGGCCGCCAGCAACTCCAGGAACACCGCCTGGGTGTAGGTTGCGCAGATATCGTCGACGATGACGATGCCGAGATCCTCGATCGGCAGCGTTACCTTCCGCGCATCCGGCCGTTCGACCACCAGTTGGCGATGAGAGACGGAGAGACGGGTGCCGGCGGTGCCGAATTCCACGGTCTTGCGGATCATCACGGTCAATCTCCGGCCGCTCGGACGCGACCGATCGGGTCGATGGACACTTTCCGGCCGCCTCCACGGAGGATGACGCTGGGGTTTGGTCGTGTGACCGTTGACCCCGTGGCGTCTGCTGTCCGGGCAAGGACGATTTGGCCGTTTGCCCAGGCGCCTTGCACGATCCAGATCCCCTGCTTCTCTCCGGCTGGAAACTGCACGGCATCGCCCGCGGCGAGCGACATGACGAACTGCGCGCCGTCCTCACGCGTCCGGCGCACGACCGGCTCGCGCCGGCTGAGCCGCCGCGCCGCCTCGAACAGGCTGACGACCTCGAAGGCCGCCTTGCCGTCGGGCAGGCGGTAGATGGCGATGTGATGGTTGGCGCCGAGGTCGGCATAGCCGGCGCCGACAGCCGCCATCAGACTAATCTGCTGTTTGATCAGAAGCCTGACCTTGCGGATTTCCGGACCGTTCTCGCCGAGGCGCGGGTAGGGCGGGAACGCCTTTTTCGGATCGCCGCCGCGCTCCGCGACCCACTGTTGAATGATCTCCCGTACGCGCGGATCGCGGATGTCCGCGACCTCTCCTCGTGTCAACGCCTCGACCTTCTTGCGCGTGACGAACAAACGGTATGTGCCGGATTTCGTCGTTATGTCCTCTTCGGTATCGCCGTATGTGGTCTCCTTATGCAGCGGTCCCGACACCTTGCGACGGACGCGGTGGGAGACGACAATGTCGGCGATCGCTGTCTCCGCATCGCTGCGGATCGACGGCCATGGCGGCGAGAGCTGCGGCCGCGGCGCGCGCGGATCGTCCTTGGCCTGCAAATAGCTTGACAGCTTGGCGGTCATGCCAGGGTGAGCGCAGGCGACGGCGAGGGCATCGATCGCATGATGGCGATGGTCGGCGCGGGTTTTTTCACCATCATCTGAAAGGATGTTGTTGAGCGTCCAAAGCTTGCGGAGCTGCGCGGTGACGCGGCCGCTGACCGCCTGGACGGCGACCGGCGCTTCGGCCCCGAGATCCGGCCACAGCCTCTTGAGCAGGGCGACCGCCTGCCGCGCCGCGTAGCCGGTGTCGTTGAGTTGGCGGCTGGCGAAGTCGTCCGGCATCGAGCGGGCGAGGAAGCGCTTGACCTTGCCCGGCGACATGCCGTCCCCGCCTTTCTTTGCGATCATGCCTTGCAGGCGCTTCTCGATGGCCGCCCATTGGTCGGCGTCGTGGCCGAGGTACTCGGAGGGAGTGCGGTTGCCCTTGGCGATATTGATATCCTTGCGGCACAAAGTCTTATTGCCGAAGCTGTTGTCGAGGGACTTTGAGCGCGGCCAGATGTGCTCGACGTCGAAGGCGTTGTCGCGAAAGAGCGCATCGAAACCGATCTGCTCGCCGGTATAGGGGCAGCGTTCCGAACTCTCCTTCCACAGCAGCCATTTCTCGATGGCGGCGCCAGAGGGCGCGGCGATGCCCTTCGCCTCGAGGTCCTTCACGGCTTCCTTGCGCTTGCTTTCCCGCCGCCGGTTGGCGCTTTGCGTGTGCTCCCGCTCGCGCTTGGACTTGCCGACGTCGCGAGCCACCTCGATGCGGACGCGGTCCGGCTTGCCGAACATCGCGATCAGGTTGTTCACGACCTTACGCACCTCGTTCTGGGTGCGAACGACGGTGGGATTGCGGAGCTTGGCAAGGCGCTCGCGCTCCTCCTTGACGCCTGGACTCGGCAGCCGGTCCAGGACCTCGCCGGTCGGCCGCTCCCGGAGCGGGAACGCCGCGTTTCGCCACTCCTCCCATTCCGGGCCCGCAAGAAGCGCGCCGAAGCGCACGCCCGCCTCCAGATGCGGCAAGAAGGCTTGCAGCGCCTTGATCGAGAACGGCTCCCAGCCTGGCGGGAAGGCGAGCTGCTTCAGTTTCTCCGCCTGCTCGGGCGTCACGGCGAAATCAGCGATGAAGCTCTTTGCGGCCGCCTCGCGGTTGGTCGCCCGCTGCCGCACCGGAAGGATGACCACGCGCTGGCTGCCGATCTCGCCGTAGTCGGCCGCCCACAATCGCTCGGGCACCGCCTCCCGGATCGCCTGCTTGTGTGGATGGTCCCGCCACGCGCCGCCAAAGACGGCAACGAGCTTGGCTTCGACCCCGTTGCCGAGCATTTTGCCGTCGCCGCCAACTTCAAGGTTGAACCTCAAGGTCTTCTCGGCTCCGGCTTCGCCGCGCGCCTTGTAGAGCGGTTTCAGGGCGGAACGGACGCCAGCCCAGCTCATTGAAGCCTGCGTTTGCAGCCGCTCAAGTATGGCTGCGCGCTCGTCCGGGTCGAGCGGCCGCAGATTTCCGGCGACGGCTAGGTTGTTGAGCTTCTCCAGCATCCTGCGTTGCTGCGAGAGCCACGAACCCCTGGGGCAGAGGGGTGCGCCGGGCACGAAGCGGCATTGGCCAAGCGTGGTCTTGCGCCAGAATACCGGTCGCTGGGCGAAGATGGTATCTTCGACCTGGGCTTTCAGCCGTTCGTCGCGCAGCGCCGCGTGGTGCTGCGCCTGCGCCGCCCACAACTTCTCGAATTCATCCCTCACCACCGCCCGATTGGCGTGAACGCCGCGACGCCGCTGGTGGGCGGGGCGCTCCGCCAACCACGCGCCCAGCGTCATCCCATCCGCCTTCAGCGTCTGCAGAGTCTTTTCGCGCTCACTCTCCGCAGCTTTTTCGTCGGCGTCCTCTGCGTCGCCGTCGTCGGTCTCCGGAATGTCGCGACCGGCAAAGTGACGGTGCTTGGCCAAGTGGTACAACGCGCGGCCAATCTCCCAGGCACGCAAGGGCTCCGACAGGCCACGGCGGCGCAGCGCGTACGCATCCATGGCCATGACGCCTGCCCAGTCAGAGGAACCGAAGACGGGAAGGAGGCCGGCAGCCGCAAGTGTTTCATTCAGCACTCTCCGCCGCGCCCGCCGGCGGCGGAGCTGGCGGCGGGCCATGCGCTTCTGGCGGCGGGTTTGATTGAGCGGGGTTCCATCGTTATCGCGCGCTTCCGGAAAAATGCGCGCGCCGAGACGCAGAATTTTGCCTGCAGACCGCGACGGGTCGTGGTCGATGACCGCGAATCCTATCGATGTCGTACCGATATCGAGGCCGAAAATACGCTCCATGCCGTACAACTCCGTTGACCGTGTGCGGCATGAATGTTACACTTTCTGGTGTAGCAAATCGAGAGGCGGCCGCTTTTCGCAAGCAAAAGGACCCCTCGCGCGGGCTCGGCGTCCCAAGGTCATGATCCGCCGGCGTGAAGGCCCCCGCCTTGTGACGGGGGCTTTTCTGCTGGGATGCTTGCCGCCGCCGCCCTACGCGCCGGCGCGGCCGTAGTGGTCGCTGAAGCGGACGATGTCGTCCTCGCCGAGGTAGCCGCCGGACTGCACCTCGATCAGGCAAAGCGGCACCCTGCCGGGGTTCTCCAGGGAATGCGAGACGTTGTGGGGGATGTAGGTCGACTGGTCCTCGGTCAGGAAGAAGCTTTCCTCGCCGCGCGTGACCCGGGCGGTGCCCGAGACCACCACCCAGTGCTCGGCGCGGTGGAAATGCATCTGGGTGCTTAAGCGGTGGCCGGGGTTGACGACGATCTGCTTGACCTTGAAGCGCGGCCCGGAGTCGATCAGCTGATACCAGCCCCACGGCCGGAACACCCGCATGTGGACGAAGTGCTCGGAGCGGCCGGCGCTCTCGATCTGCTCGACCACCTTCTTGACGTCCTGATCGCGGCCCTTGGGCACCACCAGCACGACGTCGCCGGTGGCGACGACGACGAGATCCTCGACGCCGATCGCGGCGATGAGGTTGCCGTCGCCGCGGATGTAGGAGTTGCGCACGTCGCGGGTGATGACGTCGCCGGCGGTGACGTTGCCGTCCGCGTCGTGTTCGCCGATCTCCCACAGCGCCGACCACGAGCCGACGTCGCTCCAGCCGAGGTCGGCGGGAACGATCGCCCCCTTGTCGGTCTTCTCCATCACCGCGTAGTCCACCGAGATCGACTCGGCGCGGGCGAACGGCTCCCTGGCGAGGCGGAGGAAATCGAGATCGGACGTCGCCTCGGCGAGGGCCCGGCGGCAGCAGTCGAGCAGGTCCGGCTCGAGCCGCGCCACCTCGTCGAGGTAGCCGGCCACCGGGAACAGGAACATGCCGCTGTTCCACGCATAGGCGCCGTCGGCGAGATAATCGGCGGCGGTGGCCTGGTCCGGCTTCTCGACGAAGCGGTCGACGCGGTAGCAGCCGGGCAGGCCGTCCATCGGCGCGCCGCGGCGGATATAGCCGTAGCCGGTCTCGGGCCGGCTCGGGGTGATGCCGAAGGTGACCATCGCGCCCCGCGCGGCGGCGGCGACGGCGGCCCGGACGACGCCGCGGAACGCCGCGACGTCCCGGATCACGTGGTCGGACGGCAGCACGAGCATCGTCGCCTCGGGATCGCGCGCATGGAGGAAGAGCGCGGCGACGGTGATGGCGGGGGCGGTGTTGCGGGGAACCGGCTCGAGCAGGATCGCTTGCGGCGCGACGCCCATGGCGCGCATCTGCTCGGCGATCATGAACCGGTGCTCCTCGTTGCAGACGATCGTCGGCGGCGCGAAGCCCTCGCCGACGACCCGCGCCACCGTGTCCTGAAGCATCGTGTTGGCGCCGACGAGCGGCAGAAGCTGTTTCGGCCGCACCGTCCGCGACATCGGCCACAGCCGGGTGCCGGCGCCGCCGGAGAGGATCACCGGGTGAACCTGGGTGTCCACGGCTGTTTCCCTCGTCCTTTCGTCCTTCCGTTCGCTCGCGCCGCGCCTCGTCACAGGTCGAAGTTGCGGCTGACGTACTCGGCGAGCTGCGCCACGCACTCTTCCACGGAATGGCGCGTCGTGTCGATCCTCAACTCGGCGAACACCGGCGGCTCGTACGGCGCCGAGACGCCGGTGAAGTCGGCGATCTCGCCGCGCCGGGCCTTGGCGTAGAGCCCCTTGGGATCGCGCTTCTCGCATTCGGCGAGATCGGCGTCGATGAAGATCTCGTGGAACATCTCGGGCGCGAGGGAGCGAACGCGGTCGCGGTCCGAGCGGTAGGGCGAGATGAACGAGGTGATCACGACGAAGCCGGCGCCGGCGAACAGGCTCGCGGCGTGGCCGACGCGGCGGATGTTCTCGACGCGGTCCTCCGGCGAGAAGCCGAGATCCGAGCACAGGCCATGCCGCACGTTGTCGCCGTCGAGGACATAGACCTGATAGCCCTTGCGGAACAGGTACTGCTCGAGGGAGAAGGCGAGCGTCGACTTGCCGGAGCCGGACAGCCCGGTCATCCACAGCACCCCGCTCTTGTGGCCGTTGGCGCGCCAGCGGTCCTCGGTCGGCACCCGGTGCTCGACGCGGAAGATGTTGGTCGCCTTTTGCGCCTGCGCCGGCCGCTGGTCGGCGTAGCCCTCCATGCTGATCAGGCCGCCGGCGACGATGTCGTAATCCTCGACGAGGACGAAGCGGCCCATGACCATGTTCGCCTCGAACGGATCCACCGCCATCATCCCGCGCGAGCGCAGGACGACCTCGGCGACCGAATTGCGCTCGACGGTATCGGCCGCCGCCGCGCCGAGGTCGCCGACGTCAATCACCCGCTCGATGCTCTGCACCTCGACGAGATGCTCGGCGGTGTTGAGCTTGAGCTTGTACCGGTTGCCCGGCTTGAGCGGCTTGTGGCCGAGCCAGAACAGGCGGCCGCGAAAGACGTTGGTGAGCATCGGCGGATGGAAGACCTGGCTCGCCACCTGGCCGCGCTCGATGAACAGCTGCTCGTCGAGGGTGACGCCGATGGACTGCCCGGCCTGGGCGGCGACAAGCGGCTCTGCTGAGTTCCAGCTCTCGATGGCGGTGATGCGGGCGGTCTTGTTGGAGGGCGAGAACAGCAGCACGTCGCCGCGCCGCAGATGGCCGCTTTCGATCCGGCCGGCGAGGATGCGGCGCTGGTCGAACTTGTAGACGTCCTGGATCGGAAAGCGCAGGGGCAGCTCGACGGGCGGCACCGGCGGCTGGAACTGATCGAGCGAGACGGCCAGCGTCGGGCCCTGGTACCACGGCATCTGCGCCGAGCGGGCGACGATGTTGTCGCCCTCGCGGGCGCACACCGGCACGATCACGGTGTGCTGGAGGTCGATGCCGAGTTCGGCGAGGTAGCGGCGGATATCCGCCGACACCTCCTGGAAGCGTGCTTCCGAGCGCTCGACCAGATCCATCTTGTTGATC
>CAZRWU010000150.1:0-7895 GCA_964603915.1 uncultured Rhodospirillaceae bacterium | reverse complement strand
CACCGTCGCATTCTGTGGTAGAAGGATTGAACGCCACGGCTGCTTGGTTCGCCGCATCGTCACATTAGGGCGATCGTGCTCACTTTACGAAACGTCATTTCCTGGCCTCGGATTCCGCCCCGCGGGTGGTTCGTCTTTGCCCATGACCTCGTCATGGCGGCCGCGTCCTTCGTCATCTCGCTTTACCTGCGGGTCGGCGGCGATATCTATTTGTTCTTTCCCCGCTCGACCCTGATCCTGGCGACGGCGGTCTTCACCGTCATCGCCGGCTCGATGTTTCTTATCACGAACATCTACAAGGGCGTCTGGCGCTATGCGTCCATCGCGGATCTTGTCAGCATTGCCCGCGCCGTCAGCCTGACGATCGTTCTCTTCCTGATCATCTTGTTCTTGTGGACCCGCCTCGAGCCGATGCCGCGATCGGTCCCCATCATCAACTGGTTCGTCCTGATCGCCCTGCTTGGCGCTCCCCGCTTCCTTTATCGCGTCGCCAAGGACCGACGCCTCGAACTCCGTTTGAACACGGAAGGCGTCCGCAGGATTCCCGTCATCCTCGTCGGCTCCGGACACGAGGCGGAACTGTTCATCCGGGCGCTCAAGAGCGCGCCGCAGCGCCTCTATCAGGTGGTCGGCATCATTGCCGAGAAGCGCAAGCGAGTTGGCCAGAACATTCACGGCGTCCCTGTTCTCGGGACGACCGATGACCTCCCGGATGTCGTGGCGGAACTCAAGGCGCGCGAACAACATCCGGAACGGCTGGTCCTTGCCGACGAACATATGGATGGCGCCGTCGTGCGGAAGCTTCTCGACACCGCCTCCAGCCTCGGCATGACGCTGGCCCGCGTTCCCCGTCCCACCGACTTCAAACACAATGTCGCCGCGCATCATGACCACATTGAGATGCGGCCGATTGCGATCGAGGACCTTCTTGGTCGGCCGCAGACCCCGTTGGACCGCGACGGCATGCGCGTGATGATTGCGGGGCGCAGAGTGGCGGTGACGGGAGCCGGAGGCAGCATCGGCAGCGAGCTTGTCCGCCAGATTTCGCAATTCAAACCGGCACAATTGCTGCTGATCGAGCAATCGGAGTTCAATCTTTATACCGTCGAAGCGAAACTCCAGGCCACCGCTCACGACCTTTCCTGCCCCGCCGTCCTCGCCGACGTCCGCAACCGACGCAACATCGCGCGTATTTTTGCGTGCTACCAGCCGGAGATCGTGTTTCATGCCGCCGCGCTCAAGCACGTTCCTCTCGTCGAGGCGAACGCCCTTGAGGGGATGTCGACCAACGTTCTCGGCACCGTTAACGTAGCCGACGCCTGCTTGAGCGCGGAAACGGATACCATGGTGCTCATTTCCACCGACAAGGCCATCAATCCGACGAACATGATGGGGGCGAGCAAGCGCATTGCCGAGCGCTATTGCCAGGCTCTCGATATGCGCCGACACAACGCCCGCGGCACGCGCTTTGTGACGGTCCGCTTCGGCAATGTCCTCGGGTCGAGCGGCTCGGTGGTGCCGCTGTTCCAGAAGCAGCTCGCGGCGGGTGGGCCGTTGACGGTGACACATCCCGACATGAAGCGCTATTTCATGACCCTTCGCGAGGCGGTCGAACTCGTCTTGCAGGCCTCGGTTCTTGGCCGTCGGGACGATATCGCGGAGGGAAAGATCTTTGTTCTCGATATGGGCGAGCCGGTGCGCATCCTCGATCTTGCCCGTCAGATGATTCGTCTCGCGGGGCTGCGACCGGACCTCGACATCAAGATCGAGATGACCGGCCTGCGCCCCGGCGAGAAACTTTTCGAGGAACTCTTCGACGAGTCGGAGGATATCATTCCAACCGAATGCGCCGGCATCATGCTGGCGGCGCCTGGTCCTGCGGACCTGCGGGAGTTCACCCCGGCGCTTCGCGCTCTGAGCATCGCCTGCGACGAAGGCAATGAATCACAGCTTTCCGAACTGGTCCGGCGGCTGGTGCCGGAGTACCGAGGCGCTTTCGGAACCAACGCGCCACGCGCGGCCGCACACGGTTGATCGTTTACGCTTGCCTCAAGGAGAGGCCCGATCGGCGGCCAGCCCCGTGCTGCCGCCAATGTCTGGCGCAACCGCGCGCCGTTCTGCTATATGCGGGGCCAGAAAAATTCAGGACAAGGAATGGCATGATGACGCCGCCGATTCGCCGGGCGTTGATATCGGTTTCCGACAAGACAGGCATCGTTGAACTCGGCCAGTTTCTTGCCGATCGCGGCATCGAGATCCTGTCCACCGGCGGGTCTGCCAGCACGCTGCGCAACGCCGGCGTACGGGTTGTTGAAGTCTCTGATTACACTGGCTTTCCGGAGATCATGGACGGCCGGGTCAAAACGCTGCAGCCGAAGATCCACGGCGGTCTTCTGGCGCGGCGCGGCGCGGCAAGCCATGAAGAGGCCATGCGCGCGCACGACATCGCGCCGATCGACCTTCTTGTTGTCAATCTTTATCCATTCGAAGCTTCCGTCGCCCAAGGCGCCACGGAGGATGCGTGTATCGAAAACATCGACATCGGCGGCCCCGCGCTGATCCGCGCCGCCGCCAAAAACCACGCTTCCGTCACCGTCATCGTCGACCCCGACGACTACCCCGCCGTGGTGGCGGACATGCAGGCAGGGGATGGCGCCACCAGCCTAGACCTGCGTCGGCGGCTTGCCGCCAAGGCGTATGCCCGCACAAGCGCCTATGATGCGGCCATCGCCAACTGGTTCAACAAGACCTTGGGCGAATTGTTTCCACAGCGTCTGGTGTTCGCCGGCGAGCGGCGCGAGATGCTCCGCTACGGCGAAAACCCGCACCAGCAGGCCGCCTTGTATGTTTCCAGCGACTCGCGGCCCGGGGTCGCCACGGCGCAGCAAATCCAGGGAAAGGAACTCAGTTTCAACAACCTCAATGACACCGACGCCGCCCTCGCCCTGGTCAGCGAATTTTCCGACCCCGCCGTCGCCATCATCAAGCACGCCAATCCTTGCGGCGTCGCGGTCGGCGCCTCGTTGATCGAGGCTTGGCGCAAGGCGTTCGCTTGCGATCCCGTGAGCGCGTTCGGCGGCATCGTTGCCGTCAATGGGCCGCTTGACGCGGCAACCGCCGAGGCGATCGGCGGAATATTTGTCGAGGTGATCATCGCTCCGGCAATTGATCAGGAAGCCCGCTCCATTCTTGCGGCCAAAAAGAACCTGCGCGTGCTGGTGAGCGAGCGATTGCCCGATCCGAACGAACAAATCATGACCCTGCGCTCGCTTTGCGGCGGCTATTTGCTCCAGACCAGCGACAACGCGGTTGCCCCGCCGGAAATTTCCGTTGTCACAAAGCGTGCGCCGACCAACGCCGAGATGGCCGATCTGCAGTTTGCTTTCCAGGTGTGCAAGCACGTCAAGTCGAACGCGATCGTGTTCTGCCGCGATGGCGCCACGGTCGGCGTCGGCGCCGGTCAGATGAGTCGCGTCGACTCCGCCCGAATCGCCGCATGGAAAGCGGAGGACGCCGGCCGCGCCGCCGGCGATGCCACGCCGCGAACAAAAGGATCTGTTGTCGCCTCCGATGCGTTCTTTCCCTTCGCCGACGGCCTGCTCGCCTGCGCCGAGGCTGGCGCAACAGCGGTCATCCAGCCTGGCGGCTCCATGCGGGACGCGGAGGTAATTGCTGCCGCCAATACCCATGGCATCGCCATGGTCTTTACCGGCATGCGCCACTTCCGCCATTGAAGGGCGCGGCCGAAAGGATTGCGGCTTGCGCCTTAATCACGCTGCGGCGCATGTGCCCGTCCCTTGGCGTCTTCCGCCTCTACAAGGACGTTAGGCGGTTCGGGCTCAGAGCCTTCATGCTCGAGCGCATGCGTCACCTCGCCTTTCCTCACGGCCTCCTGAGTTTCGCTTCGGGTTCGCCCTGAAACGCCAGCCGTTTTCTTGAGCGCGGGTTCCCCTTGCTCCCGCTTCCGCTCTTCCAGAACGGAGGCGAGGGCCTGTGACGCGATCAAGCCATGACTGGCGGCGTGTTCGGCCATGGCGAAGGTATCCGACGCCAGGAGAAGCGCGCTGTCGTCAGCCACGACATCCTCGGCCAACTCCTGGATCTCCCGGCTCCGCGAGGGCTTGCGCGTGATGTTGCGAATGTAAACGGCAAGAACGCGGCCGGGATTCTCGCGAACGACATCGCGATACAATTCGGGATCATGCTGCCCGCTGTCGCCAATCAGGACGAAAGGAAGATCATTATAGAGCGCCAGCATGGCGCGGATCAGGTCGCGCTTATGATCTTTCGCCCGACGCGGCAGAGGCCGCTGGATGGTGAGGCCCCACTCCCTGAGAAACAGAATCGGGCCAATCGGAATGTTGTGCATCCGAAAAAACGTGTCCAGCACTTCATAAATGCTCCACGGGCCGCGTGAAACGTAGAGCATCGGGTTGCGCTCGCTGCCAGAGCAACCTTGATGCAGGGCCCGATAGAACGCGGCCACGCCGGGGAAGGCGACGCGACTTTGCGCATCTTGACCGAACAGGTTGTACATCATCTTGATCTTGTTGGCGACGCCCGTGTACATCACCGTGTCGTCGATATCGCTGATGACGACGAAGCGGGCCGATGTGGGTGGAACAAACACTTCCGCATGCTTCACCACGGTTTCGGCGGATGAGCCGGTCGCTTCCCCTGCTCGACCGGAATCGACGAGCTCCAATTCCACGGAATGCCAGAGGCTGTCCAACGAAGGCAGACGAACGCCGCGCAGATGGACCCGAAAATAGCCGTCTCGATCCGTCGTCACGCGTTGCGCCACGTCGCCGAACCGGGCGACGAGCGTCGCCCCCCCGATGCCTCGCCGCAATATCCTCCGGCCAAGGTCGATGGCGTCACGGCCAACGCCTGCATTGCTGGCGCCGGTGCGGCCCGCCGGCTGACGGAAAACCCGGCCCATGAAGAAAACTTCGTCGCGCGACCCATACCCGCGATAAGGGTAAATCACGATGCCGCCGCGGCCTTCATCCTCCCTCATTGGACGAGCGACTGCGTCAAGCACGCCGCGCAGAGCGGTTACCAGCGTGTTCAGCATGTGAAGCCGGTCTCCTCTGCATTATCGCAACCTGTCTTCATGCCTCTGGCTCCTTCGAGGTCTCACATCAGCCTTACCAAAACCCCCGCTTCCGCACGAGGTTCCCCTTGCGCTACGATGGCGGAAACAGCTTCGCACTTGCGATTAACGGAAAGCCTGGACACGGAGAAACGTCATGCGTCGGTTTACCGCCTCGCAGAAGAACGACTTTATCGAAAGGATCGTCAATGTCGCCGCCAAGCGCTTGACCGACGCCGGGCAGATCTCCGCCGTCAGCGATTTCATACGCCGCTATTACGCTCACTGCCCCATCGAGGACATTTACGATTCAACCCCCGAAAACCTGTTCGGCGCCGCGTTCAGCCACTGGCGGTTCGCCGCCCATCGCCAGCCGGGCATAGCCCGCGTGCGCACGTACAATCCGCGGCTCGATGATCATGGCTGGCGATGCGAACATACGGTCATCGAAATCGTGACGGACAATCGACCGTTTCTCGTCGATTCCGTCAGCGCCGAAATGAACCGGCGCGATCTTGCGGTTTACCTCGTTGTTCATCCCGTGCTCCATGTCCTCCGCGATACGCAAGGCCAATTGATCGAAGTCCTGGACAAAGGCGCGGCCAGCCAAGCCGCGCCCGATGGCGTTATCGAAGAATCGTTCATTCATTTTCAAATCAACCGGCAGCCCGACGAAAGCCTCGACGCGCTGAGCCAGGGGGTTGAGGAGGTTTTGAACGATGTCCGCGTCGCAGTCTCCGACTGGGCTCCCATGTGCGCGAAAGCAAACGAGATTCTCGCCGAGTTAGCGTCCGCCGGCGAGCCCGCCGCCGAGCCTCATGCCGAGGAAGCGCAAGAGTTCTTGCGCTGGCTGAGCGAAAACAACTTCACCTTCCTTGGTTACCGGTCCTACGCGTTTCGCAAGATGAACGGGGAGATTGTCGCCTTGCTTGAGGCGGATTCCGCCCTCGGCATTCTGCGTGATCCGAATTTTCTCGTATTCGACGACCTGCGCAGCGGCGCGCCGATACCGCCGCCTGTCCGCGCCTTCCTCGCCCGGCCAGACCTGATCATGGTGACCAAGGCCAATCATATTTCCACGGTGCACCGGCGCGTCCACATGGACACGATCGTCGTCAAGCGCCTTGGCGGCGGCGAGGTGACGGGCGAGCATATCATTGTCGGCTTGTTTGCCGCCGCCGCCTATAACCGCAGCATCCGCAGCATTCCCTTGCTTCGCCGCAAGCTCACCGCCCTTTTCGAGCGGACCGGCTTCGAGCAACGGAGTCACGATGGCCGGGCGCTGACCAATATTGTCGAAAATTATCCTCGTGACGAGCTTTTCCAGGTCTCCGAGGATCATTTGCTTCATACGGTCCTCGGGATTCTCAAACTTGAGCAGCGTCAGCGAGTCGCGCTGTTCATCCGTCGCGACGACTTCGAGCGGTATATCGCGACTCTTATTTACATTCCGCGCGACCGCTTCAACACGCAGGTGCGGAGCAGGATCCAAGCAATTCTCGAAAAGGCGTTTCGCGGCGCCGTCACCGCCCAGTACAGCCAGGTCGGTGATGCGCCACTGGCGCGGCTTCAACTCTATGTACGGACCACTCCCGGCGAGATCCCCGATTATGACTCCAACCAGATCGAGGCCGAACTTGTCGAGGCGACGCGCACATGGTCGGACGGGTTGCGTTCAGCGCTGATCGCGGTTCACGGCGAGGAGGAAGGACTCGGTCTCTTTCGCACCTATTGCGACGCCTTTCCTCCCGGCTATCAGGATCACTTCATCGCCGAGGAGGCCGTCGCCGATATCGACAAGATCGAGCAAGCCTTGGCGAGGCAAGATCTCAGCCTCACTCTCTACCGGCCCTTCGACACTCCCGACAACAGAATGCGGTTCAAGATCTTCCGCCCGGACAGCTCGATCATTCTTTCGACGGTCGTGCCGATGCTGGAAGACCTTGGACTGCGGGTTGTTGACGAGATCCCACACGTCGTCAAACCGAAGCGGGACGACGGCGGCATCGTTATGATCCATGATTTTGGCGTCGAGACGCGGAGCGATCGCGCCATCGACATCGTGGCTGTGCGCGATCGATTCCAGGAAGCCTTTCTCGCGGTCTGGAACAACGTGGTCGAGAGCGACCGGTTCAACAGTCTCGTCCTCGAAGGCGGGTTGACGTGGCGGGGGGTCGTCGTCATCCGAGCCTATTCGAAGTATCTGCGCCAAGCCGGAATCCCGTTTTCCGAGGCGTACATGCAACAGACCATGACGCGCCATGCGGATCTCACCTGCGCGATCATCAGGCTCTTCACGACGCTGTTCGACCCGTCTCAGCGCGAGATGGCGGAAAGAGATGCGGCGGCCATTCGCGAGGCGCTGGCCACCGGACTCGACGCCGTGTCGAGCGCCGATGAGGACCGGATCATCAGGCGTTTCATGAACGCGGTCGAGGCCACGCTGCGCACCAACTACTTCCAAGAGAAGCCCGATGGCGGCGCCAAACCTTACCTTTCGTTCAAGTTGGACAGCCGGAAAATCGAAGACCTGCCGTTGCCACGGCCGATGATGGAGGTGTTCGTCTACTCGCCGCGGATGGAGGGCGTGCACCTGCGGGGCGGCAAGGTGGCCCGTGGTGGAATCCGCTGGTCCGACCGGCGCGAGGATTTCCGCACCGAAGTGCTGGGCTTGATGAAAGCGCAACAGGTCAAGAACGCGGTGATCGTGCCCGTGGGCGCGAAAGGCGGCTTCGTTCTCAGGCAGGCGCGCGGTCCCGGCGACCGCGAGGCGTTCATGGCCGAGGGCGTCGCATGCTAC
>CAZRWU010000149.1:0-8144 GCA_964603915.1 uncultured Rhodospirillaceae bacterium | reverse complement strand
AGGCGCGCCGACGCAACGACTGGGGCGTTCGCCGGATCGCCCTCGGCGGTGCCCGACAGGACGAATGCCCCCGCGCTCGGAATGTCGAAAGCCTCGCCAATCACGGCCAGTCTCGGCGCCTCGAGCTGATAGGTCGCCATCAACCGCTGCAACCCGTCCGTCATCCGGCCCGAAAGGCGTCCGTTCAACGCCTCTCCGGCGTGGATTCGCGCGTCCACCGATCCCGACTCGCCGTCAACGGCATAGGTCGCCGACACGGTGACGCGATCGCCGATCACTTCGTCGATGGCGGGATCATGGAAGGACAGATCGCGGATCACGCCATCGATGGTGCCATCCCTCAGCGTCATGGCCTGGACGTTGCCCTCGGCATGGGCGGTCAACTCCAGCGCGCCGGAAATCTCCTGGTCCAATGCCTGCCCCAGAGACGACAGATCGCCGATGCTGGTCTCGACGGTGGCGTCCATGTCGCCGTTTTCGAGATTCATCCACCCGTCCCCCGAAAGCCGCGATGGCCCGCTGGCGACCACCGCCTCGTCGATGCTCAGGACCATCGTCTGCATGTCGAGCAGACCGCGAAAGACGGCGGTCAGGGTATCCCCCGTCAACCCCGCCAGCGTCGCATCGACCGCCTGGAGTCCGCTGGCCTCGACGTCCGCCGCAAGAACGGCGGTCTCGGCGCCGCCGCGTCGCCCCGCTTGCGGCTCCAGGCGGGCTTGAAGGCGCATGGACTGGACGGAGGCGACATCGGGCATCTCGATGCCGGCGAGCGATCCCGTTACATTCACCTCCGGCAGAGCCAGCGCACCCGAGGCGTTCGCGTTCAGCTCGATCCGCTCCACCGTCATCGCGCCGAGAGCTTCATCGAAGCGCCCTGCGTCCCGCGAGACGACGCGCGCCGTCATATCGACCGTCTGATCGGCGAGGTCGATCCCGCCGCTCGCCCTCGCCTCGAGCGCGTCGGATTGCACCACGAGCCGCTCGATGCGGTAGCGCTCCTCGCCCGTCTCGACGACCGCCACATCGAATTGCACGGCATCCTCGATCAGGCTGCGCAGCGGCGGATCGACAAGGGCGGCGATCCTGGCGTCGCCGGCAAGCGAGAGGGCCAGCGTTTCCGTGCGAGCAATGCCGAGTTGAGCATCGAGGTCGACCAGATCGCCGGCCGCCGCCGTCAGCCGCCCCTGCCAGTCGCTCAGCGGACCCCGGCCCTCCAGACGGAGGACAACCGGCGGGTAAGGCGCGATGCCCGCGAGCCGGGCGATCAGCCCGTCCTCGGGCTCGGCGACGTCGGCGCTCACCCCCAGAACGTCGGTGGCAGGATCGAAATCCGCGTCCAGTGTCGCCAACAGGCCTGGCTGATCCGTCCGCGCGACCTGAAGCTGCGTGCGCAGGGCCGATCCGGCTGGCGCCGACAGCTGGCCGGTCATGTCAAGGGTCATGCGCTCACCCGCGATCTTTTCGCCAAGGGTGACGTCGCGAACCGAAATCGCGTCAACCCGGACATCGACCGGCAACGACGGCGCCTCGAAAGGTTCATCGTCATCCCTTGGTTCGGGCTCTTCCTCTGCCGGAGGAAGACGAACCAGATCGATGCCGTCGGCGCTGACGTCGGTAACATGCAACTGGCCTCGCAGCAAGGCGGCGGGCCTCCACGCGATGCTCGCCCGGTCGAGGGTGAGCCATGCGCCCTCCTCGTCGTGGAAGGCCACATCCTCGACAGCCAGCCGGGCCGGCAGGCCCTTCCCGATCCTCCCGATCGCGACTTCCGCGCCGGGCGCGCTGAGCATGCCCTCCACCGCACTGGCCAAGGTCCGCCGGCCGAAATCCGTCTGCACGAAGACCAGGCCGCCGACGACGAGCGCGACGAGAAGTCCGACTACGACGGCCGCGAGCGCCGCGAGAGTTGCAACGGCGCCGCGGAGTATCATCATTGCGCCAGCCATGTCAAAAAGCCTGTCCCAAGCTGATGTAGAGCTGGAAAAAGTCGTCGATGCCGTCGCGGCGATTGATCGGGAACGCGACATCGAGCCGCAGCGGTCCGACCACGGTATGGTATCTGATGCCGATGCCGGCGGCCCACTGAAATGCGCCCGAGAAGTCCGGATAGACGCTTTCGTAAACCTGGCCGCCGGCGATGAACGGCACGACGCCGAATTCACGCCAGACACGGATCCGCGCCTCGGCGCTCACCTCGATCCGGGAGCGCCCGCCGATCGGGTCTCCGGCGGCGTCGAGCGGGCCGACTCTCTGATACTCGTAGCCGCGGATCGAGCCGCCGCCGCCGGCGTAAAAACGGCGGTTGGCCGGAATGTCGGCAAGCGCGGCGCCGACGATGGAGCCGACGCGCCCGCGTCCCGCCAGAACGAAACGCCTCTCGGCGTCGACAGGGTAAAAGGCCGAAGCCTCCACTTCCGTCGTTTGAAAGGCGACGGGTTGGTTGTTCGACTGGCCGAAGGAAGGCGTCAGCAGGAGATCGGCGCGAAAACCCGACGTCGCGTCGAGTTCGTTATCGACATTGCGATAGCTGATGGTGGCCGGAATGCTGCCGAGGATCGAGGTTGTCCGGCCTTCGTCATCGTCGAGGTTGTCGTCGAGATTGGCGTATTCCAGCGCGCCGCCAACGGAGGCGCTCCAGCGTTCCGTGATCACCCATGACAATCCCGCCGCAACCACGCCTTCATAACCCTCGAAGGCGTCGGTGTCGCTGCGTCTGAACTCGGTGCGGGCGAACAGCGTACGGTCGAGCTCGCGGAAGTTCGGACGGGTGAAAGCGATGGTCGCGGCCTGCTCGAGGAAATCGCCGCTGAGCGCGATGCGCAGGTTTTCATCCCGGCCGAGCAGATTGCGGTGCTCCCAGAACAACCTGCCGGCGGCGCCCCGATCCGTCGAATAGCCGACCGATCCGCCAACCGACCGATGCGTGGTCGGAACCGTCTCGACGGCGATGGGGATATTGCCTTCTTCGTCGAGCGCGGCGGCATGATCGACCGCAACCGCCCTGAACAGGCCGGTGCCGGCGAGGTTGCGTTGCAGAGCGTCGAGATCCGACTGGCGGAAGGGATCGCCGGGCTGCCAGTTGACCCACTGCCGGACGTAGTCCTCCTTCGTCCGCTCCAAGCCGGAAAAGGTGACCCGCCCGAAGCCGGCGCGCGGTCCTGCTTGGATGAAAACGTCGACTTCCATCGTCTTGTGTGCGAAATCGACGACGGCTTGGCGATCGACCTCCCGCACGAACGGCCGCGCCTCATTGCGCAAGGTATCGATCAACCTGTTACCCGCCGCGACGATCCTGGCCGCCTCGGCGCGCATGCCGATCTCGATGTCGAGGGCCGACAGGTTCGGCGCTTCCGGCGGATCCTCGGGATCGACGAAATGGATGGTGTAGTCGGCCAGAACGAACGCTTCTCCCGGCTCAACCACGAACCTCACCATGACAGGCGTTTGCTCGGCATCGATTTCGAGACGGACGTCGCCGTCATAGAAGCCCCGGGAACGAAGCACGCGGCGGAATCGTTCGCGATCGGTTTCCGCCCGCCGAACGATGCCGCCGACTGTCGGCGGCGGCCGCTCGATCAGCTCTTGCAGCAAGGAGCTGCGCTCCATGAGGTCGAGGAGTTCATCCTCGACGCCGGAAATTTGCACGGTGTAGGCGACCGCGTCCCCAACGTCTTCCGCGACATCCTCGGCCGGCGCATCATCCGCCGCGGCGAGAAAGACTCCATCGCGTTGCGATTCTTGAACCGCAAGCGCAAACGGATCCGCTCGCGCGATGGCCAGCGCGGACAAGCCAAGCGCGGACAAGCCAAGCGCGGACAGAGCCAGAGCGGCCGCGAGCGCCGCAACGACCGTTTGCCTGCCGCTCACAATTCCCGTCTCAGAATGAAAAGCGCGCCGACGTCGCCGATGCGCGAAGGGCGTCGGCGTAACCACAACGACACTCCCTGCTCCTCCAACCTACCCCATGCGCCGAGCATTTCGGCGTTTGCTACCTCGATAACACCCCATGCAGGGTGGTTGATCCATCGGCGCCCATCAAGATCGACGACTTGCGCTTTGGCGCCGCAGGAACGCCGTGGACTCGACCTCGCCGATGTCCCGCCTTTGGGTTTTCAGCCCCCCTCTGACCGGTCAAGCTCGGGAAGTCGCGATCCCCACCGGACGGTTCGCTTCAGCATATCGAAGACACGCGCGGCGATCTCCTTCGAGGTCACACACGCGGCAAAGGCACGCCGTCCTGCGTGGCGGGATCCGAAGCCGCGAAAACGGCATCGGCGTCGCTTGCGCGACGGCCGAACAGCAGGCGCATCACGCAGTCCGCATCCCTCAGACGCTGATCGAGAAAGCGCCGTGTCCTTTGCTGATCCGGCGTCGGATCGCGCGCCCACACCGCCAGCGCCGCCACAAACAGCCACGTCAATCCGATCTCCTCGATTTCGCTGCGGGGGCTTTCCGCCCGCATGCCCGCCGCGTCGCGGATCCACAGGATCGTCCGAGACAGGTTGAACGCGAGCGGCGCCCAATGATGCGGGTGAAACGGCCACAACTTGGCCTGAATCATCTGCACGGTGACCACCCGATGCGGCGCCAGCGTCTCGAACCAGCGGCAGAACAGGACGAACAGCCGCTCGCGAACTGGCCGCGTGACGAGTTCTTCGTCGGCGGCGGCGAGAACGGCGTGCCTGGCCCGGTCGAACCACGCGTCGGCAATCGCGTCTTTGTCACGGAAGCGGCGGCCGACCTCCGCCAAACCGATCCCGAGGTTGTCGGCGACGCCGCGCAGGCTGACATGATGCCAGTTACCGGCACGCTCGGCCTCGGCAACTGCCGCATCGACGATCTTCTCGGCAAGTTCGTCGCGAAGCGCTCCATTCATGGCGAACTCCTTCTGAACGCCAAACGGTGCGACGCGGCGGCGGCTGATCTTCAAGCCTACCCTTAGCGGACCGGGATCCCGCCAAGAATAAACATGGCGACAAGCAGTTCGCTTGGCTCCGCGTCGCCGAAATGCTTCTGGTAAATTTCCCAGATCTGCCCCGTGCGGTAAAGATTGGCGAGAGCGGTATCGGCAGCCAGTCGCAGTTCATTGTCACCGCGGCGAAGCATGAGCGCATAGGGTTCATAGGAGTAGAACCGTCCTGAGAGTTGCAGCGCGCTTGGATCCTTCGCCTGTTGGCCGAGGCCGAGCAGGAGGATCCGGTCGGCGAAGTAGGCGTCGACCGCGCCCTCCTCGACGGCGGCGAGGCCCTCCTCATGCCGCGTGAAGGTCGAAATCTCGGCGTCGATCATCTGGGTCCTGAGATTGTCGCGCACGGCGGTCTCGGTTGTCGTTCCCTCGAGAACGCCAACCTTCTTACCGCTGAGATCGCCGATGTCCTGGATGCCGGACTCGGTCTTGACCAACATCTCAGCGCCGGTGATGAAGATATGTTGCGTAAAGTCTACCTCGGCGCGGCGCTCGAGGGTGTCGGTGACGGCGCCGCACATGATATCGACCTCGCCGGACTGGATGGCCTCAAGCCGGTGGTCCGCTTCGACGGCCACGTACTCGACCTCGATTTCATCGCGCGCCGTCGCTTCCTTGACCACCGTCGCGATGCGCCGGCACAGATCGACGCTGTAGCCCGCGGCGTTGCCCTCGCTGTCGCGATACGAAAACGGCCGCGCATCTTCACGGAAACCGATGACGAACTTGCCGGTTTCCTTGACCTTCGCCAGCGTGTCGGCCGGCGGCGATGCCGCCGTTGCGGGAGCGGCGGCAAGCAGGGCGGCGAGCAAGAGGGGCAGCAACGGTGTCTTCACGATGGATCCTCCCGGCGTGAGAAAAGGTTGCGGCACACTATGCGGCTGCTCTCCGGTCATCAACTCCCTTCGCTGCCGCCGCAACTGCTGATCCCTACGACTGAGGGTCATTATCAATAAAGGCGCTTATCTGCCTGACAAAATTTGACGTTGCGCCGGCATCACGCCTTCAGGGGTGTTGCACCACTTGACCCAAATGGGTATTCTATAGAAGCGCATGGGTTCTCGGATGACATCGTGCAGAGCCATGGACGGAAGGAATCATCGCGTTCCATGGCAAGTAACGATTCTCGTGATTCGCGCCCGGAGCAACGGAAGATACTTACAGTTTAAAGTCGTGTGAAGATTTTTACTCTCCTAACTTAATTAACTGGAACGCTGACCGCAATGGAGGGATTGGCAGAACCATGACCATAAACCCCGCTTTCAATGACTTCGGAGATGGTTGCGTTCCTAGCTTTGAGAGCACTGACTGCGACCGCGCCGATGGCCTGTCGTTGAGTGATCCCAACGGCGCGTTCAGCGCCGCGCTGTACTACATTGCGGCCGACCTTCAAGAACTGGCGAAAACGGCGCCCCCGAGCAAGGCCGCGCCCCTTTCGGCGCTTGTCCGGCTGATACGAGCGCTGGCGGAAACCTGACCGTGGCCATCATGAACGCCGAGTGGCGAACATCCAACTGATCGAAGGCGCCTGCTCTCATTGCTTAGTTGTCCTTGACGCCCTCCTGGCGGCTTTGACGATCCGCGGCATCGGCCCCACATAAGGGGCAGTGCGAAACGAGTCGCGGAGGAAGGCAATGTGGCTGAGAAGCAGGAAGCCTCTGGACCTACCGTCTGCCGGTCAGGCGTTGCCGGGTCGCGCGGTCGGGCTTGCCGTGCCGGACCGCCACGACGTGAACGGTCATCCCTTGAAGCCTCCCTTTCCGGCGGGGCTTGAGACCATCGTTTTCGGGCTCGGCTGCTTCTGGGGAGCCGAGCGAAAGTTCTGGCAGATTCCGGGCGTCTTCACGACTGCTGCCGGTTATGCCGGCGGCCATACGCCGAATCCGACCTACGAGGAGGTGTGTTCCGGCATGACCGGACATGCGGAGGTTGTTCTGGTCGTTTTCGACCCCACGCGATGCTTCCTCGACACGCTTCTCAAGGTCTTCTGGGAAAGTCACGACCCAACCCAAGGCATGCGTCAGGGCAATGATGTCGGCACGCAGTACCGCTCCGCCATCTATGCCTCTTCGCCAAGCCAAAGGGCCAAGGCCGAGGCATCCCGCGACGCCTATCAGCAGGTCCTCAGCGCAAGCGGGTACGGAACGATCACGACGGAAATTCGCGATGCTCCGGAATTCTATTACGCCGAGGCTTACCATCAGCAGTATCTGGCCAAGAATCCCGGGGGATACTGTGGTCTCGGCGGCACCGGAATCGCGTGCCCGATCGTGGCCGAGGCGACCGCGCCCTGACGCCGCTCACAGCACGGCGGCGGCGAGGCTCACAGCATCTTGCGTAAATCGCCGCCGCTGTAAAGGCGGCCGGCGATACCCGCCGCTTGCGCCGCGCGCAAATCCGAAGGCCGATCGCCGATCAGAATGCTGTCTTCGCGCCGGACCGGCCACGTGTCGAGCAGGTTGACAATCATCCCGGGCAGCGGCTTGCGGCAGTCGCAGGTTTGCGCGTAATCGGGCAGAACGCCGTCGGGATGATGGGGACAGAACGCGAACGCATCGATGTGCGCCCCGCAGGCAAGCAGATGGCGCTGCATTTCGGCGTGAAAGGCGCGAACGGCGTCCTCGCCATAGAAGCCGCGGGCGACGCCGGACTGGTTGGTGACGACAAACGCGAATCGGCCGCTGTCGTTGACCGCCCGAACGCATTCCTTGGCGCCAGGAAGCCAGCGCAGATCGTCCGGCCGGTGAACGTAGCCGCTGTCTTCGTTGAGAACGCCATCCCTGTCGAAGAACACCGCGCCGCGCCGAATCGGAAAAAGGCCCTCGCAGAGCGCCGCCCCGTCGGCTGTATCGAGAAGAACGACTTGTCCTTCGAAACGCCGCGCTTCAACGGCGCCAATGCGTAGCGCATGCGGCAACACGGCGCTTTCCAGGCTGCCGGGAATGCCGTCGATAAGGGGGAGAATCGTCTTGCGGGCATAGCAAAGCCCCGCACTGATCCAGGCGCCGCCATCGCCGGATGCCGGCTCGATCCGGACCGCTTGGTCGCCGTCGAGCGCAACCGCGGCGAATCCGTCCGCCCGCGAAGCGCGGCAGACGGCAAGCCGCAGCAACCGGCCCGCCGCCATGGCCGGCTGCGCCAAAGCGGCGATATTGCAGTCGAAAAAGCTATGGCCGTT
>CAZRWU010000148.1:0-8187 GCA_964603915.1 uncultured Rhodospirillaceae bacterium | reverse complement strand
GCCAAGCGTCCGGGTTGAGCGAGGATGCGGGAAAACTTATACTTCGGGTCAGTCTGCGGACGGAACAGCGCTCCTCGTCAGAGACCAAGCGGACACTTTTCTCGCAACGCCGTCGCCGCTGGCGTCCATGGCGCCGGCCGAGGCAGCGAGACCGGCTTGAAATTCGCCCTGCGCTGATGAGACAAGAGATCCGGCGGCATCGCGGCGGCCGGAGCGGGATAAAGCACGAAAAAACGGAGCGAGGATCGAACGCATGACCAAGGAGACAGACTTCGCCCCCCACATCCTTGGGCGAGCGCCTTCTGGTATCCTGCCGATGGCCGTCATCAGCCTTCTCGTCGTCGTCGGCATGACGACCGTTTTCCTCGATGGCTTGCGGCAGATGGTCGCGGGCTGGGAGCAAGAGGAGTACAACTACGCCTACTTGGTGCCGCTGATATCGGCATGGCTCATCTGGCAGAAACGGGAAGAACTGTCGGCGGTTCAACCGAGTGGATCGTGGGCGGGCGTCGCGCTCGTTCTGCTGGGTCTTTTTGTCGGTTTTTTCGGCAAGCTGAGCACGATCTATACTCTTATTCATTATGCCTTCATCCTCATGATCATCGGCATCGCCTTGACCTGGGTCGGTTGGAGAGGATTCAAGGTCATCTGGGCGCCGCTGATTTATCTTTTCTTCATGGTGCCTCTCCCCGATTTTCTGTACCGGAACCTGTCGGCTGAACTTCAGCTCATCTCTTCCAATATCGGCGTTGCCTTTATCAGGTTGATGAACATTCCCGTCTTCATCGAGGGTAATGTCATCGATCTTGGCCACTACAAATTGCAGGTTGTCGAGGCCTGCAGCGGACTGCGCTATCTTTTTCCTTTGATGAGCTTCGGGTTCCTCTGCGCGTATCTATACAAGGGGCCGAACTGGCATAAAATTCTGCTGTTCGTCTCGACCCTGCCGATCACCGTTCTGATCAACAGCTTCCGCATCGGCGTGACCGGCGTGCTGGTCGATACCCTTGGCATCGCGTCGGCGGAAGGCTTTCTGCACATGTTCGAGGGCTGGATCATCTTTCTCGCCGCGATTGGCTTGTTCTTCGGCGAGATGCTGCTCCTCGCCCGCCTCAGCGGGCGCCGCGCCTCTCTCGGCGATCTGTTGCGCCTGGAGCTGCTATGGCCGAGGAAGCACAGTGGGGCGCCGGCGGCGGCGGCATCCGCCGAGACAAGGTCGAAACCGCTCATCGTCGCCATGGTTTTGCTGATCGCCGCCTCTGTCGCCGCCAACAGCGCGCCCTCGCGCGGCGAGATCGTTCCGGAGCGGCAGAGCCTGGCGCTGTTTCCCATCCAGATCAGGGACTGGCATGGGCAGGAACATACGCTGGAGAAGCAGTACCGGGATGTGCTGCGATTGGACGATCACTTCCTCGCCGACTACTGGCGCTCCGGAGAACCGCACCCGGTCAATCTCTGGGTCGCCTATTACGCGTCTCAGCGCACCGGCGCCTCGGCTCACTCGCCTCGTTCATGCATCCCCGGCGGCGGCTGGGAGATCACCGAACTCTCCGATCATCGCATCCCCGCCGTCGCCGCCGATGGCGGGGACGTGACGGTCAAACGGGCGGTAATCGCGAAAGGGCTTTCCAAGCAGCTCGTTTACTACTGGTTTCAGCAGCGTGGCCGCCATGTGACCAACGAGTATCTCGTCAAGTGGCTCATTTTCTGGGACGCATTGACGCGCAATCGCACCGACGGCGCGCTGGTCAGGCTGGTCACGGCAGTCCCGCCGGACATGGACATGGCCAGCGCCGATGCGCGGCTTGCCGAGTTCCTGCGAGAGGTTTATCCCTTGACGCACGCTTATATTCCCGATTGAACCCAACGACGCCCTGATGCGGCGCCAGACCGCCCGCCCCGGGCAGCGGGCTGCGCAAGTCAAAGAGGGAAGTGCCCGCGGTAACGGTAGATGAGCGAGTTATTCATGTTTCAGAACAACAGACAGAAGCGCGGCAACATATGGGCGCTTTTCCAGAAGCGGACCGCGATGCTCGTGCTATCGCTTGCCTTCGCCGCGCTGATCGCCGGATGTGGCGGCGCCGAGGAGCGCGAAGCGAAGTACGTGGAACGCGGCAAAGCGCTTTACGATCAGGGCGACTTGGTCAAGGCCGAAGTCGAGTTCAAGAATGCGCTTCAGATCAACCCCCGCGGGCTCGAGGCGCGGTATTACATGGGCCTGATCGCGGAACGCGAGGGCAACCTGCCCAAAGCCTATCGCTCCTACAGGTCGATCGTCGCGGAACAGCCCGACCATTTCAGGGCGCATCTCAAGCTCGCTCAGTACTATGCGCTCGCCAGGCAGTTCGACGACGCCGAAAAGGAAGCGCAAATCGCGGACGGCCTCGAGCCCAACGATCCAGAACTCATCACCGTTCATGGCAACATTGCATACGGCCGCAAGAATTACGACGAGGCCCGGCGCCGCGCCGAGGCGGCTCTGGCGATCGATCCCGAACATGAAGGAGCCCATCTCCTGCTCGGCAAGGTTCTTCAGGCCGGTGGAGCCGGCGATGAGGCCCTTCGGCAGGTCGACCATGCAATCGCCCTTAACCCGAATTCCGTCGCCCTTCGACTGCTGAAGGCGAGCATCTATCTCGAGCGCGATCAGTTGGACCAGGTTCGGGCGGTCTATGAGGAGCTGTTCGCCATCGAGCCGGAAAACCACCGGTACCGGGCCAGCCTCGCCCAGATCTATATCAGCCGCGGCCGCGCTGAAGAGGCGGAAGGCGTACTCCGCGCCGCCGTCGACGCCGGCCTTGGCGGCGATGAAACCAAGCTCAATCTGATCGACCTGATCGCCGCGACCGAAGGCGTGGACGCGGCGGCGGCGCAGGCGCGGCAATTCAGCGCGGCCGAGCCCGACAAACACATCTTCGCTTTCAAGCTCGTCTCGCTCTACGACCGGCACGGACGTCGCGCCGAAGCGGCGGCGACGCTGCAAGACGTCATTGATCGTTCGGGAACGGAGCAGGCCGGTCTCGACGCGCGCATCGCGCTCGCCCGTCTCTCCCTGGCCGAGGGGGATGGGGCGAGAGCCACGGCCCTGGTTACGGAAGTTCTCAATGCCGATCCCGCGAACGCCGACGGGCTGTTGATGCGCGCGGCGTTTTCGCTTGACGAAGGGCAGGTCGAACCGGCGATCGCCGATCTGCGGGCGGTTTTGCGCGATCGGCCGAATTCGACTCCCGCGCTCAGATTGCTTGCCCACGCGCAGACGCTCCGTGGCGATGTTGCCGTTGCGATGGACACTCTGAAACGGATTGTCGAGCTGGATAAAACCGACATTGACTCCCGCCAAAAGCTGGCGACTCATCTTGCGCAGCGTGGCAACAACGCCGCCGCGCTGACGCTTCTCGATGAAATCCTCGAAATCGACCCCAATTCGGTGGCGGCCCTGCAGGCGAAGGCCGGGGTTTTGGCGACGCAGCAGAACTGGGCCGAGGCGCAGGCGATCGTCGAAAGGCTCCGCGAAATGCCGGAACATCAGGCGCTTGCGCATACGATCGAGGGCGGGCTTCACTACGCGCAAGGACGCTATGGCGAAGCGGTCACCGCCTATGACGCCGCGCATCGCCTCTCGCCGACCGCCGTCGAACCCATCACCGGCATGACAATGAGCTATCTTGCTCAAGGGGCGCCTGAGGAAGCGGCGAGTTTTCTGGAGAGCGTGCTTGAACAGGATCCCAACAGCGCGTTGGCGCACAATCTCCTGGGCGAGACCCGACTCCGCCAGAACAAGCTCGCCGAAGCCGAGGAGCAGTTCCGCCTTGCCATCAGCGCCCCCGACGACTGGGCGATTCCTTATCTCAACCTCGCGCGGCTTTTGATCGGACGCGGCGACAGTCAGGAGGCGCTCGCGGTTTATCAGGCGGGCCTGGAGAAACTGCCCGACAACCTTGCATTGCAACTTGCCTACGCCGAAGCGCAAGAGATGGTCGGCGACTTCGCTGGCGCCCGTTCGACCTACGAGGCCGTCGTCAAGAAACATCAGGATAACGCCGTCGCCGCCAACAATCTCGCGGCCTTGCTGGCCGATTATCATTACGAAGATCCGGAGAGCGTCCGGCATGCGCTGCAGCTTGCCAGGCGTTTCGAGGGCTCCAGCAACCCGTTGTTTGTCGACACCCTCGGCTGGGTTCAGTTTCGCCTCGGCGATTTGGCCCAGGCGCGGGTCAATTTGGAGCGTGCGGTGGCCCTGATGCCGCATAATCCGCAACTTCAGTATCACCTCGGCATGGTCCTCACCCAGCTCGGCGAGCACGAAGCGGCGGTTCAGGCGCTGAAGAAGGCGGTGGTTGATGGCGCGCAGTATCGCGGCATCGACGAGGCCCGATCGACCCTCGCCGAGGTCCAACGCCAACAGCAAGAAACGTCTAACGGCGAAACAAGCGGTTGAATGCGGATCCTTGTTCCGGTTCCCGCGCTTGCCGTGCGGAGGGGCGGCCAGCCCCTGCCTTACGAATGAACAAGGGGAGCGGCGTGCGCCGAATGGCGATCGATCTTCGCTTTAAGGCTGGCGACGACGCGGCTTGCCGCGTGGCCGTCCCAAAGCTCGGGACAGCGCCCGCTCGGCCACTCGCCGCGCAGCACGGCCGCCACCGCCGGCCGAAGGTCCGTCGCGGCAATCAGGCGATTGGTGCCCTGCTCAATCGTCACCGGCCGTTCCGTCGTCGTGCGCAAGGTCATGCACGGAATGCCGAGATAGGTCGTCTCTTCCTGCAAGCCTCCGGAGTCGGTGACGACAAGCTTGGCCTCCCGCACCAGTCCCATGAACGGCAGGTAGCTCATCGGCTTGACGAGATGCAGGCCGGGTTTCTTCGCCAAGCGATCGATCAGGTCGAACTCTTCGATGCGCCGCCGGGTGCGCGGGTGCAACGGGAACACCAGCGGCACCTGGGCGGCGACGGCGCAGATTTCGGCGACAAGAGAGACCAGAGCGGTTTCATCGTCGACATTGCTTGGCCGGTGCAAGGTCACGACGCCGTAATCCCGCGCCCTCAACCCGAACTGCTGGCGTGTCGCCTGCTGCTCGATGCGCGCGCGAAGCAGCTCGTACGCGTCGATCATGATATTCCCGACTCGTTCGATTCGATGAGCCGGAACGCCTTCCCGCGTAAGATTTTCATCGGCGTCGGGCGAAGGCGTCCACAGGAGATCGGCGACGCTATCGGTGACAATGCGGTTGATCTCTTCCGGCATGTCGCGATCGCCGCTGCGCAGGCCCGCTTCGAGATGGGCGACGTTGACGCGCAGCTTGGCGCATGTGAGAGCGCACGCCAAGGTAGAATTGACGTCTCCGACAACGACGGTCCACGTTGGCCGGGCATCGAGACACAAACGCTCGTAAGACACCATGACCGCGGCGGTTTGCTCCGCATGCGATCCGCTGCCGACATTGAGGTGAAAATCCGGCGTCGGCAGTTTCAGGTCCTGGAAAAAAGCGTCGGACATCTCGGCGTCGTAGTGCTGGCCGGTATGAACAATGACGGGTTTCGCCCAAGATTCGCGTGCGAGCGCATGATATAGCGGCGCCACCTTCATGAAATTGGGACGAGCGCCGGCAACGAGATGAATGACAGCAACGCTCATGACGGACATCCAGTTGGTTGGGGCGATGGACAGAGGACAGCGGATGAAACGAGATTGGAATTGAAGTCGAACCATAAGGGGTCGATCATCTGCCTGCAACGTCACGATCCGAGCAACGCGGAGGGCGATCGTCGTCCTCATGCCATTCTCGCCACCGACTCAATTGAAGGAGCTGTTGGCTTGCTTGAGCGCATCATCCACGTATGTCTATGGAACGCGCGGCGGTCCCTCCGCATTTCTGCGGCCTCGTTTCCAGAGCGCTTGCTCGAAATGGAAAGAAGAAAGTGTTAAAAACGTCACTGAGTTACTGTTTCAAACGGAAAATGTTTGAAATACACGGAAACGGCTCCGGTCAATAGTTGTAACGAGAAGTCATGAATACAAACCTCAACACTCCTCATGATTACTTGGCTATTGTTAAGAGACGGCGGTGGTATCTTATTCTACCGGCCGTCGTTCTTGGTATCGCAAGCATTCTGGTGGCGCTCCTTCTGCCTCCGGTTTATCGCTCTGCCGCAAAGATTCTGATTGAGCAACCCGACATCCCGCCCGAACTGGTCGCTTCGACCGTCACCAGCTATGCCTCCGAGCGCCTGCAGGTGATCGAACAGAGGGTCACGACCTCCGAGAATCTGACGAGAATTATCAATAAATACAATCTTTATCCTAATAACCGTCAATATCAACCGGTCAGCAAGCTGGTTGAAAAAATGCGCGACTCGTCCGGACTTGAATTGATCAGCGCGACTGGATCGAATCGTCCGGGGAGCGCACCGACGACGATCGCGTTCGGTGTCTATTTTGATTATGATAATCCACAAATCGCTCAGCGTGTCGCCAATGAACTCGTTTCTCTTTATTTGAGTGAGAATATTCGCACCCGGCAGGATCGAGCCGCCGAAACGACGGCGTTTCTCGCTGCCGAGGCGGACAGGCTGGATCGCCAGATCAGCGAGAACGAAGCGAAGTTCGCCGACATGAGGCAGCGCTACGCGGGCAGCCTTCCTGGCCAGATGGAAAGCACCCAGCAGATAATCACGCGTACCGAAGCCGACATTCGCGCTCTCGATCAGCGGGCCGAATCGATCAAGCAGGGGTTGGTGTTTCTGCAAGCGCAGTTGGCTCAGGTCGAACCGTACCGAACGGCGGCTGACGGTGGACTGAGCATGTCGGATCGCCTTCGCGAACTGCGCGCGGAGTTGGTTATGCTGTCGGCGCGTTACAGGCCGAATCATCCGACCCTCGTTCAATTGCGGGAAGAAGCTGCCGCCCTCGAAAAGGCGGTTGGCGGCGGCACCGACGTCGACGGTTTGCGCGAGCAGCGTGACAGGCTTCAGATGGAGCTGGCTCTCGCCAAGCAGCGGTACACCGCCGAGCATCCCGAGGTGGTGGAGCTTCAAAACCGTGTCGAAGAAATCGAGGGACAGATTTTTCAGGCGCAGCGGCAGCAAAACGGATCCCTGCGCGAAGGCGTGCCTCCGGACAATCTCGCCTACATTCAGCTCGAAGCGCAGGTGACGAGCTCGAAAGCGGAGCTCGAATCGATTGCCCAGGAACGGCAGCGGCTGAAGGAGTCTCTTACCGAACTTGAAAAACGTATTGAGCAAGCGCCGGAAGTGGAGCGTGAATACCAGCGTCTGGCGCGGGCGCATGAGGCGGCTTTGAACGAACGCCGCACGATCGCGCAGAAACTCACGACCGCGCAGCTGGGCGAAACGCTGGAGACGGAACGCAAGGGCGAACGGTTCACATTGATTGAACCCCCCTACGCGCCTACGGAACCCATAAAGCCCAGACGGGTGCTGATTGTGACTCTCGGCTTGCTGATGTCGCTGGGCGCGGGCCTTGCCGCGGCGGTGCTCGCCGAGGCATTGGACACGGCGGTGCATGGTCCGACGCAACTGGCGAGCATCACGGGATTTGCGCCGCTTGCAACTATACCGTATATTGAGACCCGAAAGGAAATCTATCGCAGGTGGCAGAAGAGAGTCGGCTTCGCCGTGGGCTCGATCGGCATCCTGGCCGGCTTGATTGTTTCAGTTCATCTTTACGTTTCGCCGATCGACGTACTTTGGGCGCGGCTGGAGCGAGGCGTGGAAATGAGCGTGTTGCCGCTGGCGGGTAATTGACCGTCTCGCGCGACGGTGCGTCGAGAGTTTCAATGAGGATCAGCGGCAGGGATGCCGATGCGAAAAAGGGCAGCGAGAAAGACCGGTCGTGGAAAAAATACAAAAAGCGCTGGAGAGGGCCCGCCAGCAGCGTCTTGATGCTGGGGAGTCGGCCGGTCGGGCCCGCCGCTCGCCGCCGCCACCATCCGATGAGCCGGCTCCGCGCATCGTTTATCAACAAACGCGCGTCGTCGCTCCGCCGGAAGAAACTCTCCATGAGGAGCGTGTCGTCGCTGCGTTGACGCAGCATGCGCTTGCCGATGCCTTTCGCATGCTCCGCACCCAGGTCCTCCAGCGTCTCAAGCTTGGCGGCTATTCGACGCTCGCCATCACCAGCGCCAACCGCGGCGATGGCAAATCCCTCACCGCGGTGAACTTGGCGATCAGT
>CAZRWU010000147.1:0-8191 GCA_964603915.1 uncultured Rhodospirillaceae bacterium | reverse complement strand
CCGGCCGCCCTTCCGCCAGCCATTTGCCAAGGGCGCCGTCGAGCACCGAGACGCGGCGATGGCCGAACACCCGGAAAGTCCACCATACCCGCGCCGCGCCGGAGCCGGCGGCCACGTCGTAAACGACGACATGGCGATCGTTGCCGATGCCGAGCGCGCCGACCTTGGCGGCGAACACGTCGGCGGGCGGCAGCATGTGCGGCAGATCGGTGTTCTCGTCGCGAATTGCGTCGATGTCGAAGAACTGCGCGCCGGGAATATGACAGCGGCGAAATTCGGCCGCCGCATCGCGGCCGGAGCCGGGCAGGTGAAAGCTGCCGTCGAGGATTCGCACCATTGGATCGTCGCGATGCGCGTCCAGCCATTCGGTGCTTTTCAGCGCCGCGGACCTTGCCTCGCTCATCGCCGATCGTCCAGCCAAGACGGCGTCGGCAGGCCCTTCTCGCGCAGGAACGCGGGATTGAACAGCTTGCTCTGGTAGCGCGTGCCGAAGTCGCACAAGATGGTGACAATGGTGTGACCGGGGCCAAGCTCGTTGGCGAGACGGATGGCGCCGGCGACGTTGATGCCGCTCGAGCCGCCGAGACAAAGCCCCTCGTGCTGCAACAGGTCGAAAACGATCGGCAGCGCCTCGGCGTCGGGAATCTGGTAAGCCTTGTCCACCGGCGCGCCTTCCAGGTTCGCCGTGATCCGGCCCTGGCCGATGCCCTCGGTGATGGAGTCTCCTTCCGCCTTCAATTCGCCGTGGGCGTAATAGTGGTAAAGCGCGGCGCCCATCGGATCGGCAATCCCGATGACGACACCGGGCTTCCTTTCCTTCAGATACATGCCAACGCCGGCCAGGGTGCCGCCGGTGCCGACCGCGCAAATGAAGCCGTCGACCTTGCCGTCCGTTTGCCGCCAGATCTCCGGGCCGGTCGTGCGATAATGCCCATCGCGATTGGCGACATTGTCGAACTGGTTGGCCCAAAAGGCGCCGTGCGGCTCGGAGCGCGCCATTTCCTCGGCCAGCCGACCCGACACCTTCACGTAGTTGTTGGGGTCGCGGTAAGGGACGGCGGGAACCTCGCGGACCTCGGCTCCGCACAACCGCAGCATGTCCTTCTTTTCCTGGCTCTGGGTGTCCGGAATGACGATCACGGTGCGGTAGCCGCGGGCGTTGCCGACGAGGGCGAGGCCGATCCCGGTGTTGCCGGCGGTGCCCTCGACGATGACGCCGCCGCGCTCGATCAGGCCGCGCTCCTCGGCGTCGCGGACAATGTACAGCGCCGCCCGGTCCTTGACCGAACTGCCCGGATTGACGAACTCCGCCTTGCCGAGGATTTCGCAGCCGGTTTGCTCGGATGCGCGCGCCAGCCGGATCAGGGGCGTATTGCCGATGGTGTCGAGAAAGCCGTTGCGAATATCCATAGGGCGTCCTTCACGTCGCGCAGCGGACTCTAATGGCGCGCGCGGCCGCGATCAAGGCGCTGTTCCCTTTCATGATTTGCGGCCGGGCCCGGGCATGCTGGTTCTCCGCGATGCACCTTGCGCCGGCGCGGCGGGCCGCCGACTACTTCAGCCAGCGCGCGCGCACCTGCTCGCGATTGGCGCGGAACCACTGCAACGCCAACACCGTCGTTCCGTTGATGAACCGGCCGCTGTCGAGCCAGTTGAAGACCTCGTCGGACGGGACCGACATGACCCGAATATCTTCGTGTTCCTCTTCCAGGCCGCGGATTTCGTCCGTTGCCGGCGCATGAACGCGCGCGCAATAGATCTGCACCGATTCACTGCTCGCTCCCGGGCTCAGCATGACGTGACAGACGGGAAACATGTCGAGAACCTCGCAGCCGGCCTCCTCTATGCACTCCCGTCGGGCAACCTCTTCGGGCGACTCGCCGTCGTCGATGATGCCCGCGACGACCTCCAAGAGCCACGGCGAGAAATGCTGGGGAAAGCCTTTCTCCCGCAATGCGGCATAAACGCCGATCCGGAATTGCTCGATAACGATCAGTCGGTCGTTGTCGGGATCGTAAAGAACGACTGCAACGGCATGGCCGCGTTCGAATACTTCGCGCGCAATCGGCATGCTCCAGCCTCCCCCGTAAAGCCGATGCCGCAGCCGGTAACTATCGATCCTGAAGTAACCGCTGTAGCGCGTTTCGAGTTCGAGCAATTCGATATCGTCGCGGGTCATGAAAAACTCCGTTGGTGACCGTCCGAGATCCGTCTTTTCGCAAACGCCGGCCCTGGAGGCAACTGCTCCTCGCGCCGCTTCAGCTTGACGCGGTGGCCATTCAGGGCATTTCTGGCCTTGATTTTCGCACCCCAATGCGCAGTGTGTTGCACCTGCGATGACGCGAGCCGATGATCGAATGGCGGGGCCCTCGTCTTTTGGAAGCCGCCAGTGGAACCGGCACAGAGAGGAACGCGAAATTTCGATGGTGAGAAGCGTGCAAGAGGCTCTTGGACAGTCCGGTAGTGCGGCGCCGGCCGGCATCGGCGAGGCGTCGGGATGAGCGCCGCCGGGATGTCGGCGCGCACCGGCGCGGCGGAAGCGCCCTCCGGCAAGGACGCCGCGTACGAGAATTTTCCTGTGGGATCGTGGCTTCTGTCGGCGACGCTCCGTCCGCATGTCGCTGTTTTCTATGCGTTCGCCCGAGCCATTGACGATGTCGCCGACAGTCCTGCCCTCACGCCGGAAGAGAAGATTTTCCGCCTCGAGGGCTTCGAGCGCGCGCTCTTGGGACAAGGCTCGGAGGATCCGGCTTATGCCAAGGGCCATGCGATGCGTCGCACGCTGCTTCAGACAGAGGTGACGACCCGTCACTGCCAGGATCTGATCGACGCTTTCAAGCAGGACGCGATCAAGAAGCGTTACGCCGATTGGGATGAATTGCTCGACTACTGCATGCGCTCGGCGGCGCCCGTGGGCCGGTTTCTTCTCGATCTTCACGGCGGGTCGCACAATGGCTACGGTCCGGCGGACGCCCTGTGCAACGCCTTGCAGGTGATCAATCACCTGCAGGACTGCCAGGAGGATTTTCGTGTTCTCGATCGCGTGTATTTGCCCATCGCGTGGATGGAAACGGCGGGAACGACGGTTGAAGCTCTCGGCGAAACCGCCGCGACGCCGGCGTTGAGGCAGGTCCTCGATCGCGCGCTTGATGGCGTCGAGGCGCTTCTGGACGAGGCTGCGCCCCTGCCGGCGCGTTTGCGCAGCCGCCGCCTTGCCATGGAAGCGGGAGCGATTCTGAAAATCGCATGGACCCTGGCGAAGCGCTTGCGGCGGGAGGATCCACTGGCCGGACGAGTCGCCTTGTCGAAGGCCGACTACGTGCTGTGTTGCGCCCAAGGCGCGGTTGCCGCGGCTTTCTAGGCATCGGACGGCATGTTCGCCATTATCTGGATCGGCCTCACTCTCGCCGCGCTGGTCGTCTGGATCCTGCTTCTTCTCTGGCGTGGCGGTTTCTGGCTTGCCGATCAACGGCTTTCTCGTCAACCAACGGCGCGGGACATGTGGCCGGCCGTCACCGCAATCATTCCGGCCCGCAACGAAGCCGAGACGATCGAGCGCGCCGTGACGTCGTTGCTGCAGCAGGATTATCCCGGCGATCTGCGGATTGTGGTGGTTGATGACGCCAGCGAGGATGGCACGGGCGCGCTGGCGCGAAAGGCGGCTTCGGGACGAAGGCCCGCCACCGTCATCGACAGCAAGCCCTTGCCGCCGGGCTGGATCGGCAAGATATGGGCCCTGGCGCAAGGCATCGAACATGCGGAAGCCGCCTCGCCCCGGCCGGCGTACTTCCTTCTGACCGACGCCGACGTCGAGCATGCTCGCGACAACGTACGCCGCCTCGTCGACAAGGCGGAAACGGAAAAGCGCGATCTCGTTTCGCTCATGGTCATGCTGCATACGCAAAGTTTCTGGGAGAGGCTGCTTGTGCCGGCGTTCGTCTTCTTCTTTCAGAAGCTTTACCCGTTCCCCTGGGTGAACAACCCGCTGCGCTCCGAAGCCGCCGCGGCCGGCGGCTGCATGCTCGTGCGCCGGCAAACGCTCGATCGCGTTGGCGGCATCGCCTCGGTGCGCGATGAACTGATCGACGACTGCGCGCTTGCGGCCCGCATCAAGCGCCAGGGGTCGATCTGGCTCGGCCTCTCCGCGGATACGCGCAGCCTCAGGGTATACGACAAGCTCAATAGCCTATGGGCGGTGGTGACGCGAACTGCGTACACCCAGCTTGAGAGGTCGGTATCGGGTCTGATCGCCACTGTTCTTGCGATGATCATGATGTACCTGGTTCCCCCTTTTGGCGCCGGGTGTGGCTTCTTGATGCTTCAGCCGGTCGCGAGCGGCGCTGGCCTCGCCGCATGGGCGATAATGATTGTCGCGATCAGGCCGACATTGGCGCTCTACCGGCTGCCGTGGTGGTGGGGAGTGCTTTTGCCTTTTGCCGCACTGTTGTTTACGTTGATGACGATCGATTCCGCTCGGCTCCATTGGCAGGGTCGGGGTGGCGCCTGGAAAGGCCGCCGCTATAGCTGCGCCGGATCGGGAAACTCGTGACAATCCTGCTCGACCGGCTCGTAATAACGCCAGGGGAAACGCTCGGGACGATGAACGACGCCGCTTCCCATACGGATCAAAAGGTCGTCGACGATCTTGTCCGGCGCTCCGGGACGTCCTTCTATTGGGCGATCCGGATGCTCCCCGAGGAGAAGCGGCGCGCGATGTTCGCCGTTTACGCCTTCTGCCGCGAGGTCGACGACATCGCTGATGAACCGGGCGAAACCGAGGCCAAGAGCGCGCGCCTCGCAGCGTGGCGCGAGGAACTGGAGCGGCTATATGCAGGCTCGCCCGTAACGCCGATTTCGCGCGCACTCATGTCGCCGGTGCGCCGGTACGGGTTACGCAAGGAAGATTTCGAAGCGGTCATTGCAGGGATGGAAATGGATGCGCGAGATCGGCTGCGCATAGCCGATCGGAGCGAGCTGGATCTTTACTGCGATCGCGTGGCATGCGCCGTCGGCAGGCTTTCGGCGCGCATTTTCGGCGCCGACGCGACGACGGCGGACGCTCTTGCCGCAGCCCTGGGCCGGGCGCTGCAATTGACCAACATTCTGCGCGATCTTCATGAAGACGCATGTCGCGACCGTCTCTATCTGCCGGCCGACATGCTTGCGGCCCACGGCATTGATGATACCGACGATTTGCAGCAAGTCCTGGGCCACCCCGGCGCCGCCGCCGTATGCGAACGGTTGGCGCAAAGGGCGGCGGCGCACTTCGCCGAGGCGGAGGCGATCATGGCCCGCTGCCAGTCTCGTCAGATGCGACCGGCGCGGATCATGATGGAGGTTTACCACCGCACATTGCAGCGGCTGAGAACGCGGGGCTGGCGACGCTGGGCGGAGCCGGTATCGGTCTCGCGCGTCGAAAAGCTGTGGGTCGCGCTGCGCTACGGAGTGATGTGAGGCGTGGCTGGTCGGCAAGTTCACGTGATCGGCGGCGGACTCTCCGGTCTTTCCGCGGCGGTATGGCTGGCGCGATCCGGTTGGCCGGTGCGCGTTCATGAGGCCAGTGGCGCCTTCGGCGGCCGTTGCCGCTCCTTCGACGATCCCGCCCTCGGCCGTCACATCGACAACGGCAATCACATCGTTCTGAGCGGCAACCGCGCCGTTCTTGAGTTCGTCTCCGCCATCGGCGCGGCGGATCAACTGGTCGGTCCATCGTCGGCCGAGTTTTCGTTTCTCGATCTCGCCAGCGGCGATCGGTGGACCGTAAGGCCGGGGGCGGGGAGGATGCCGTGGTGGATTCTCTCGCCGCGCCGTCGCGTTCCCGGAACCCGGCTCAAGGAATATCTCGCCCTCGCCCGAATCATCCGCGCTGGGCCGGAGATGACGGTTGCGGATTGTCTGCCGGTGCGCAACCTTCTGTTTCAGCGTTTCGTCGAGCCGGTCGCTCTCGCGGTTCTCAACGCACCGACGGACGCCGCTTCAGCCGTCTTGTTGCGCCGGGTGCTGCGGGAGACGTTCGGCAGGGGCGAAAGCGCTTGCCGACCGCTGATCGCGCGCTACAGTCTCGGCGGCTGCTTTATCGAGCCGGCCATCCGGCTTGTCGCCGAAGCAGGCGGGTCTGTCCACCCGCTGCACCGGCTTCGCGCAATCGAGGCCGAGGACGGACGAATCGCCGCTCTGCGATTCGCCGGCGGGGAGCGCGTCGACGTGACTGCGGATGACGCCGTTGTGCTGGCGGCGCCGCCCGACGCCGCCGCCGAACTCGTTCCTGGACTCAAGGTTCCAATCGGCAGCAACGTTATCGTCAACGGGCATTTCGTGCTGCCGCAAGCTCACGCGGAATGTGGAATGCTGGGAATCGTTGGCGGCTTGTCGCAGTGGATTTTTGTACGGCGCGATGTGGCCTCGGTCACCATCAGCGGCGCCGACGCGCTGGCCGATCAGTCTGCGGCGCGACTGGCCGAGCGGATGTGGCCGGAGGTGCGCCGCGTCCTCGATCTCGGCGACCATCCCCTTCCTTCGCACCGGATCGTCAAGGAAAAACGCGCCACATTCGCGCAAACTCCGGCCAATGCAGCGCGCCGGCCTGGCACCCGAACGCACTGGCGGAACCTCTTTCTCGCCGGCGATTGGACTGCGACAGGCCTGCCGGCGACGATCGAGGGCAGTCTTCGATCGGGGAGCCTCGCCGCCGACGCAGTTCTCGCAACTGCAGCAAGCGCTTGACAGCAAGCAACCTTTTCGACCAACAACGACATCAAAAACGACGCAAGGATATCAACCATGGATGCTGGCTTGCCTTATCGCGAGCAGACGGAACGGGATACGGCCGGTGGAGGGCATGCGCCGGCGAGACGTCCCGCAGGTTCGGCGCGCCGCGTTGCCGCTACTTTGGAGCGCCATGTCGATGACCACGCGATCGATACGGTCATTGACGAAGCCTCGGCGTGGCTGGCGTCGCGCCAGAAAACGGACGGGCATTGGATCTTCGACCTTGAGGCCGACACGACCATTTCTTCCGAGTACATCATGCTCAATCATTATCTCGGGGAAATCGACGACGAGACCGAGGGCAAGCTGGCGCGGTATATCCGTGACAGACAGGGCAGTCATGGCGGGTGGCCGTTGTTTCCGCACGGCGATCTCGACGTCAGCGCCACCGTCAAGGCGTACTATGCGCTGAAACTGGTGGGGGACGATCCCGACGCGCCGCACATGCGGCGGGCTCGCGAGGCTGTGCTGGCGCGTGGCGGCGCCGCGAAGGCCAATGTCTTTACGCGAATCAGCCTCGCTTTGTTCGGGCAGGTGCCATGGCGCGCCGTTCCGGTGATTCGGGTGGAGGCGTTGCTGCTGCCGACTTGGGCGCCGTTCCACATCGACAAGGTTTCGTACTGGTCGCGGACGGTGATGGTGCCCTTGTTCGTTCTGGCTGCCCTGAAACCGCGGGCGCGCAATCCACGGGGCGTTGACGTGCGTGAGCTGTTCGTGGTGCCGCCGGAGGAGCACCAGGGCTACCTCACCAACCCGACGGGCCATTGGCTCGGCACCGTGCTGCTGGCCTTGGACCGGGTTGCGCACATCGCCGAGCCGTTATTCCCTGACTTCTTGCAGGAAAAAGCCATCGAGCGGGCAATGGCGTTCGTGACCGAGCGGCTTAACGGCGAAGATGGCCTTGGCGGCATTTTTCCGGCGATGGCGAATGCGGTCATGGCGTTCGACGCGCTCGGCTGGCCGCGCGATCATCCTCAGGTGGTGACGGCGCGGCGCGCGATCGACAAGCTGCTGTCCCTCCATGACGATAAGGGACACTGCCAGCCGTGTCTGTCTCCCATCTGGGATACAGCGCTCGCGCTGCACACGATGCTGGAGACGGGGAAGGACCGCTCCGATCCTGAAATTATCAATGCCGGTCGATGGCTTTGCGAACGCCAGGTCCTCGATGTCGTTGGAGACTGGAGCGTCAAGAAGCCGAATCTCAGGCCAGGCGGCTGGCCTTTCCAGTACCGCAATGACTTCTATCCCGACGTCGACGACACCGCTGTGGTTGCGATGGCGCTGCAGCGCGCGGATGACGGCAGCCTGAAGGAGGCCGCGGATCGAGCGATCGAGTGGGTGCTCGGGATGCAGAGTCGCAACGGCGGTTGGGGCGCGTTCGATGCCGACAACGAGCATTACTTTCTCGAACACATGCCTT
>CAZRWU010000146.1:0-8234 GCA_964603915.1 uncultured Rhodospirillaceae bacterium | reverse complement strand
CCACGCCGAGGCGCGCTTGCCGTCCGGCGCGGTGTTCGCCCGCGAAGCCGTCGCCGGCCTCGTCGCGACGGACGACGAGTCGTTTCGCTTCTACGTCTGGCGTCAGGCCCGGCGACAGTACTTTCCCGTGGCGCGCCGGGAGCGCGATTTATGAGCGGAACTTAGAGCCCGTTTGAAAAGGTTGTGATTCTGTCTTGAGGGATGGTGATGAGATGGAGCGACGGCTGTTTGGAGGGGAAACCCTTCTGATGGAGATCGCCGATGTGGACGCCCGAAGATCGTGCCCTAGTTGGAGACTTTGGGTCTGGTCAAGCCTTGAGCGATGACCAGTACCGCCTGATCGAGCCGTTCATTCCACCGCCCAAGCCTGGAGGTCGTCCCCGAACGACCGACATGCGGCTGATGCTGGACGGCCTGTTCTATGTCGTGCGCACCGGTAGTCAGTGGCGCCACCTGCCGCCGGCATTTCCGCCTTGGCAGACAGTCTACGGCTATTTCCGAACTTTCCTTACCACCGGGGTGTGGGAGACCATCCGCCATCACCTGATCATGACGCTGCGCGAGAGCGAGGGCCGGGAGGCCAGCCCAACCGCCGCCATCATCGACACCCAGAGCGTCAAGACTACGGAAAAAGGGGCCCTCGCGGCTACGATGCGGCGAAGAAGGTGGCGGGGCGCAAACGCCATGTCGCGGTCGATACGCTGGGATTGCTCCTGGGCGTCATTGTCCACGCCGCCGATATTCAGGACGCCGACAGCGCTTGGAATTTGCTGAAGAAGGTCAGGCAACTCTACTGCTGGCTCAAGGTCGTATTCGCCGACAGCGTCTACAGCCGGCTCGCCGTCCTGCTCGCCTGCTTCCTCCTCGGCCTGACGCTGATCGTCGTCCGCCGCATGGCCGGGACGACCGGCTTCGTCGTGATCCCCCGCAGATGGATCGTCGAGAGAACGCTCGGCTGGCTCGGCCGATGGCGTCGCCTGTCCAAAGATTATGAGGAACTGCCTGAGGTCTCCGAAGCCATGGTCACACTCGCCATGATCCGCTTGATGCTCCACCGCCTCTCTCACCCAAACCGAAAGCGCCTGCCAATCTCTTAACTTTCAAAACGGGCTCTGAAACAATCGATCAATTTTCTAAAAAATTAGTTTTATACTCTCGGTTTATTTCTTCCAAAGAAGGAGCGATGGGTTCGCTTGTTGGATATATTGGGCAAAAATGGTTGCAGGCGAGCGGAGCAACTGCGACGCATCGTGCTTCGCATGCCGTTTCTGGCGATGAAGGATAGATCGGAGCGCGCCGTCGGCGATATCGGTTTGCGCCGCCTGAAAACAATCTGTAAAGGGCGCCGAAGGAAGCCAAATCGAGAGGCTGATGAGTCCGGAGGGGAGAGTCGTCGTGGACGGAATGCTGTTTCAAGATTGGGCCGGGATCGCGCGCGTGCTGGTGGTCGGCACGCTCGCCTACGGGCTTTTGATCCTGGTTTTGCGGATCACCGGTAAGCGCACGCTCTCGAAAATGAATGCGTTCGATCTCATCGTGACCGTGGCGCTCGGCTCGGCCTTGGCCTCGACGATGCTGACGAAGAGCGTGGCGCTGGCCGAGGGCGTGGCCGGCCTCGTCCTCTTGATCGCGCTGCAATACGCCGTCACCTGGCTGTCGGCGCGATCGGAGCGGTTCCAGGATCTGGTCAAGGCGCAGCCGCAGCTTCTCGTCCACCGCGGTCGCTGGATGCACGAGGCCATGCGCCGCGAACGCGTCACCGAGGAGGAGGTGCTCGCCGCCCTGCGCAATCAGGGTATTGCCGCCATCGGCGACACCACGGCCGTGGTTCTTGAGACGGACGGCGCGCTCTCGGTGCTCTCCGCCGAGAGCCCGGACAAGGAGCGCTCCAGTCTTGGGCCCGTCGCGCCCACCGCCGATAGCGACCGCCCGAAGCCGGCTTGATCCGTCGCGGCGAGTCGAAGTGACCGACGCGGAGAGTTAAGCGGCGGGTTGCTCCGTCACGGCGGCGGGGGAGACGCGCATCGTGTGGGCGACGGCGTTCTCGTCGAGAAAATCGCGCATGGCGTCATAGCGCAGGCGGTAAGCGGCGTTGAAGGCGTCGAACAGCGATTGCCGCCACAGCGCCTCGAGATCGAACGGCTTGCCGGAAAAGACGTCGTAACTCGGGATCGCGAACGTCTCGGCGAACTCCGCGGTCCGGGTATCGTATGTGAAATAAATCGCCGGAACGGCATTGGCCAGCGCCATCAGATTGCCGTGGAGGCGGTAACCCAGCACCAGGTCCTTTTGCGCAAGCCGCGCATCGTAATCGGCGACGACGTCGGAATAGAACATGCGGCTTGTGTAAAGATCGAGGATGGCTTCGTCGAGAAACCATTGCGCCACCCAGTCGTTCGACCGCAGCGTCGCCAGCGCCTCGGCGCGCTGCCGGGCGTCGCCGAGAACCAGCTTCTTTTCCTCGACCTCGCCTTGCGCCATCAACTCGACATCGAAACGGGCGGCCATGGCCTTGATGCTGTCGCGGTGGACGGTGAGGTAGCGCTCGATGCTCCGGGCGTAATCCGACGAGACCTCGCGCCGCACGGTGAAACCGACGCATCTCACGCTCTCCAGCGGCGGCAGGTCGATCCGCAACGCCGGATCGTTGCGCCGGAAAGCCGTCGGGCATCCGACGACGCGCGCGTTCTTGATTCCCAAATTCCACAAGACTTCCGCGGTATAGGCGCCGCGCACGCCGACCGACGCGGTGCTGTCGGCAATCAGGCGAAGAACCCTTGTGGTCTCGGCCGACAGCGTCAACTCGCCTTGGCAAGAAGCCTGCGCGCCGATCCCGAACGCCAGCACGGGGATCTTCAACTTTTCCAGTACGGCGACGGCGTTCTCCCATTCCATGCCGCGATGAATGTAGTTCGATCCGCGAAGAAAGACATAGTCGTAGTGCGCGTTGTAGCGCTCGATGTCCGCCGGCGAGGGACTGACGATGTCGAGAACGTCGATGTGATCGTATGCGAGAAGTTTCAGCGAGGAATCGTAGACGAAAGCGTCGCCGATGTTATGATAGCTGTCGATGTTTCTGGCGACATTGAGGTAATCGTACCACCTGACGCACGCATGATTGTAAACTTCCCCTGCCGGAATCATGACAAGGATTTTGCGCATCTTCGTTGCCCCGGCGCGATTCAAGAAACACGCGCGGCCTGCGGGGCCGGGCTCGCCGCCCGTCGGCGCCGCCGTCTCGCGTTCTCCTTGCGAGGCTGCGTTCCCGCCGCGCAGGCTTGGTCGATGACGCCATAGAGGTAAAGATGCTCGCGGGCGCTCGCCCGCATCGCCCGAACCGGCCTGATGCCGCGCGTCAGACGCTGGTGCAGGCCGGGTTCGGTGCATGCGCGCATCATCGTATCGGCGAGAGCGACGGGATCGCCGACGCGGAAGTGCAGGCCGTCGACGTCGTGACGCACCTTCTCCGCCATGCCGCCGATCCCGCTGCAGATGACCGGGCGGCGCGCGGCGAAGGCTTCCTGGATGACCAAGGGGGCGTTCTCCCACCAGATCGACGGGACGATCACCCAATCGACGCCCGCCATCAGCGAGACGACATCCTCGGGCCGGTAGCCGCCGTGGACCTGGACATGACTCGCCACCGCCTCGGCCGACCGTTTGATGACGTTCTCCTGTTCGGCGTCGAGAAACAGCATGGCCCCGTAAATGTCGACGCGGAAGTCGCAAAAGCCTCTCGTGATGAGATTGCGCGCGGCGTCGAGCAGAACGGGCAGGCCCTTGTATGGCGAGATTTGACCGAAGTAGGCGAAGGCGTTCTTGCCGGGGGGCGGCGTTCCCTGGATGGCGCCGTCGCCGGCAACGTGGCCGTTTTGGACGTAGCGGATTTTGCTTTTGGGAAGCCCCCACGCGACATAGCGCCGAAGCAGGAAATGACTGGGGCACAAGAACAAGTCGACCAGATCGAAGTGCGCCTTGATGAAACGCTCGCGGAGAAAAAAATCGCCGCTTTGGATATCGGGAAAGCAGCGATGGCAGTCGGCCGGCGCCGCTTTGTCGCACAGGCGCAACGACTTGGTTTTCACCATCTGTCCATTGTGGTGACAAATCGGCAAGAATTCGTGGAGGGTGACGAGGATCTTGGCCTCGGGGCGGATATTCCGGACGATCCGGATGGCCTCGACGCCGAGATTATGGACATGATGAAAATGGACGATATCCGGCCGGACATGGTCGAGATAGCGGCCGAATTCTTCAAGCATGAGATGAAGATTGTCTTGAGCCATAAGGAAATAGTTGTAGCGGTCCGACCAGTAGAGCGTCTGCCGCGGATCGTCGCCGGCCGGCATCAGCGCCGAGCCGCAATGCGGCAGCCCGAACTGCGGGATCATGGCGCCAAGGAAATGCGCGTCGACGTGCCGCCGCAACTCAAGATACAGTTGGTGCGCGACGATTTCACCGCCGCCGGGCGCAAGATGGGGATGTCCGTGCGCGATGATCAGCACGGATGGGCTCTTGCTGCGGATGGCTGTTGCGGTGTTCATGGCTGTGGCGACCTTGCAAGGGGTGTGTGAACGGCGAGGGAGCGCGGATCGAGGCTTGCGGGGCGCGGTCACGTCTGCGTCTTGGCGAGCGTGGCCGCCCACCTTTTCTGATGCAGCGCTTGGTTGTAGCGCCGGATTGTCGGGGTATAGCGGCCGTCCACGCCCATCGACTGCCTTTCAAGATGGTAAAGCACGGCTTCGGCGCAGAACCATATCGACTTGCCGCGGGCCCGGAGCTTGAGGCACAAGTCGCTGTCCTCGAAGTCGCCGATGACGTAGTCCTCGCTCAAGCCGCCAACCGCCTTGTAGTCGTCGGCGCGCAGCATCATGCACGCCGCGGTCACGCCGGCGACGGCGCGCGATTGCGGGTTGACGCGAAGTCCCTTGCCGGGATGGACGACCTTCCAACTGCCGCCGCTGTCGCAAGCATAGTCCATGCCGGCGTGCTGGATGGCGCCGTCCTCATAGAGCAGACAGGCGCCGGCCGCGCCGATGGTCTCGTCGCTCTCGAGAATCCGTTGCATCGCACCCGTCCATCCTGGGGCCGCGGGAATGACGTCGGAGTTGAGGAGCACAAGAAACCGGCCGCGGCCCAATCGCGCGCCCGCGTTGGTCGCGCCGGCGAACCCGCAGTTGCGGGGCATCACCGCAAGCGTCGCGGGACGCCGATAAAGCCGACACCAAGCGTCGAGGTGCTGGGCGAATTCGTTTTCCCGCTCCGGACTGTCGAGGACATAAATCAATTCGGTCGCGGCGAGAGAGGAATCGGCCGCGAAGTGCGCCAGTTGATGCCGGGCGTGATCGAGCCGCTTGTAGATCGGGACGACGATCGTGATGTCGGGTTCGGCGACCCGAGTGAGAAAGGGAAAGACCCGCCGGATCCTCGCTTGCCCGCTCTTGCGGGCCTGGAGGTAGCTGACGGCCGGCATGATCTGGCGATAAAAGTCGGGAGTCGCCTTGTCCGCCGGAACGAGACCCAGCAAAACCTCGGCGCTCGAGAGCGCCTTCCGGCTCGCCTTCACGTCCGTCATGAGATCGATGACCGCGCCTCCCTTCAAAACCCCCTTGACCTGGTACGTCGGCCACAGGTCGTTGATCGCGGGGCAACGATGGAAGGCGATAAACCCGGCGGCTTCACAACCAAGGCCGGGAAAGCTTTCGCTGACGTCCGGGCGGTCGTAGCGGAAGCAGGTGGCGCTGATTTTGCCAAGCCGGCCCTGTCCGTCGACCAGTTCCAAGTGATCGAGCAACCGATGCGAATCGACCAGCCAGCCGACGATCAACAGACCTTTTTTCGCGACCGGCAAGATGCATTCGATCGCAGCGCCGAATTCCATGTCCGGGCGCACCACCGCTTGCGGAGCGAACGGCGTCTGCGCCCAGATGCGATTGCCCAAGGCGAGAACGTCGGGGCTCTTGTGACTCCGGTAGAGTTCGGCGCAGCGGCTGAGGAGGAAGCACTTGATCATGTGCGGGATGTCCGCGTGTCCGCCGACAGCCGTATCAAGGGAGTCCATGAACCCGCTTTGCCGCGCCGGGCGGATGCGCGCCGCGAGGGTGGCGGAACCGACGACCACGATAAGGCAGCCATCGCCCTCGGCTGTCGGCCGGCGCGACAACATGTGCAACTCGCCGCCCGCTGTGCGCAGCGCCTTTCCGCACGAGAGCTGAATCAGCTTCCGGTCCTTCAAGAAAAAGCAGCGTACCGCGACGGCGTCGGCGGCCGCGCCTTTTTCCGGCAATGCGACCCGCCAGTAAAAATGCTGCTCATCAAGAACATAGGCCCGGCCGTCGCGCACGGTGGCGTGGTTTCGCAAGATGTTGCCGATGAGCAGCGCGAGCGGCGGGTCAAGGTCGCCGAGGAGGGAGCTGAAGACGCGCAGAATGAAGGAGAGTGTCCGGCTCCGATCCGGGCCATCAAGAATACTTAAGGTGGATGCGAGTGCATCCTCGCCGTTTTGCACCTGCAACGGCCGATTACGGAAGCGCAGGGTCTGCCAGTCGTTGCGAATGGAGAGGCGCACCGCGCGGATTTCAGGCCGGTCTGCCAGGAGTGACGGCGCATGACCCGCGATCAGGCATTGATCGCCGCACCGCGTGGCGAGGAGGGGGCCCGGCACGTCGCTTCCGTCGAATTGAACGGCCGTCGGCAGCGCGTCGCCGCCACGCCCTTGTAACGTCAGAAAGTACACATTAGCGACAACCCACAAGGACGCCGCCGGATCGGCGTGCCGCCACTCATCCGGTTCGACGTCCGATATGGCGTCTTCTTGATACTTGACTGAAACGAAGCTGATCACGTTGACAACATCCTTGGGGTGGCCCGAGAAATTCAATCAGTCTCCCGGAAGCGCGGGTGAAGCATGTCGACGCGTATCGGTTACCTGCGAGTCTTTTCTCTCCGCTTCACGGCACGTTCGATGCGCCTGCCGTGCATCCGCGGTTGTAAAAATTGATGTGAACGCAAGCCGGCGCCTGTTGCTTTGCGTGTTGTAACGGCACAACCATGAACGGCAAGTAAAAATTGTAGAATTGGATATAGTGTGATTATTAGTTGTATAACGTCGAAAATTTTAGGTAGTTTTGTCCCCACGCCCGGCATCGATGCCGGGGCCGGCAGAGAATTCGGCAGGAATGCCGGCAGGAGGGATGGTTGCGGCCGATCGCCTCGTCGTCTGGAAGCTGGTTGAAGGACGGCGCGTCGAGAACGAACGATACGCTTGCCGCGAACACCCTATGCTGGGTCGAGGTCAGCGTTTAACATGGGGCGAAGCCCTTCCGCTCATGAAGATCGGCAACGGAGAGAAGATCGAATGGGTTTCAAGAAGCATCGCGGTTGGCTCGTCGTCTGGTGCGTTGGCGCCTTGATTTTGGCTTCCTGTTCCACCGGCAGCGTCTCTCTCCCAGGTGCTCCGGGCGCATCCGAGCGTTCGCAGTTTGCGACCGGCCTGAAGGCTTTTCAGGGGGGCGACTATGGAAGCGCCCAGCAAGCATGGCAGCCCGCCGCACAGGCCGGCGATGCCGACGCCGAGAACGCCTTGGGTTGGCTGTACGCGGGCGGACTCGGCGTCCAGCAGAACCACGAGGAGGCGGTCAAGTGGTACCGGCGGGCGGCATCACAAGGCCACGGCGGCGCTCAGCTCAATCTTGCCAACCATTATTACTATGGGCTCGGGGTTCCTCAGAACGATGCGGAGGCAGCCCGACTTTTCGAACAAGCGGCGAACAACGGCTATGTCGTCGCGCAGAATAACCTGGGGCGAATGTACAAGGAGGGAAGAGGCGTGCCGCGTCGTCCTGATCTCGCGGCGACGTGGATCAAACGTGCTGCGGAAGGGGGCTATCCACCGGCGCAAAACAGCCTGGGACTCATGTACTTCGAGGGAGACGGCGTGCCGCGGGATTATCAGCAGGCGTGGTTCTGGTTCGAACTGGCGGTCAGGAACGGCGCGCCCGGCGCCGAACACAACCGCGATTTCGTTGCCTCGTTCCTGAACGACGAGCAACGCGCGGCGGCGCAAGAGCAGCTTCGCCGCTGGCAACCAGCCGCGGGTTCGTAATCGCTTCCATCGTCACGGTTCAAGACATCCATCATTGTCGTTGACGGGCGCTTACTGAGCCCCGCCGCCGCCGCCGTCACCACCGCCGCCGCCGCCGCCGCCACCGCCGCCGCCGCCGCCACCGCCGCCG
>CAZRWU010000145.1:0-8325 GCA_964603915.1 uncultured Rhodospirillaceae bacterium | reverse complement strand
ACGAGATTCTTTATCCGGGTGGCAGCGTCGAGCACTGGAACGAGGAGGCGGGGCATGTGTGGATGGAGCGGGTCTTGCGCGTCTATCCCCATGTCGTCTGGCTCAATCCTGTCGAAGAAGGCTGGTGGGAGACAACCACCTCGACGAAGATGGTTCGTCAGTTGATGGCCGGGCGGATGTTTCCGCTGACCCTCGACGGGCTTGACCGCGCCATGCGCGAGCTCAGTCGGTGAAGGAGACGGACGCGAGCGGGGAGGAGATGAAAGCGGCCGCACCGCCGGCGGGCGTGGCGGGGCGGCAAGTCGCTTGCCGCCATGATGGCGCGGGTAGTGACCGCCTACGCTATCTGTTGTTTCTTCCGGCGCGCTATGAGAAGGAGACGGCAGGCTGGCCGCTCATGGTTTTTCTGCACGGCGCCGGCGAACGAGGCGACGATCTGAACCTTGTCAAGAAGTACGGACCGCCGATGATCGTCGAGGATGCGCCGGACTTTCCATTCGTTGTCGTTTCGCCGCAATGCCCGGCGGATCGGCACTGGGATCCTCGGCAGGTTATCGCCTTGGTCGAGGATGTCGTAGCCAACCACCGGATCGATCGCCAGCGCATCGTCCTGACCGGCGTGAGCCTGGGAGGTTTTGGGACGTGGATGACGGCAGCCGCCTATCCTCGTCGTTTCGCAGCCCTCGCTCCTGTTTGCGGCTGGGGTGATCCGGCCTTGGCCGGCCGCCTTCGTGACGTTCCGGTTTGGATATTTCACGGCGAGGACGACGACGTCGTCCCGATCGGCCGTTCATGCGAGATGCGCGACGCGCTCCTCGCAGCCGGCGGCGACGTCCGGTTTACCTCGTTTCCCGGAGTTGGCCACGACGCCTGGACAGAAGCCTATGCGACGCCGGCGCTCTACGCGTGGCTCATGCAGTGTCGGGCGTCCGGCGATCCTTCGCCGAACTGACCGTGTGATCAGTGGCCGGCGCCGCAGAGCAGCCGCGCGTGGTGCGCGATGTGGTCACCCATGAAGGTTCTGATGAAGTAATAGCTGTGATCGTAGCCTTCCTGTCGTCTGACGGTCACGCCGACGTTCGCGGCGCGGCAGGCTTCCTCGAAGAGCTCCGGCTTGAGTTGAGTGGCGAGAAAGGGATCGGCTGTTCCTTGATCGATGAGAATGGGCGAGGACCAGCCGGCCGTCGCGATGAGGTGGCAGGCGTCATGATCTTGCCAAGCGGCTCGGTCGGCGCCGAAATAGCCGGTGAATGCTTTTTCGCCCCATGGCGCCTGGCTTGGAGCGACGATCGGCGCGAACGCCGAGAGGGAGCGATAGGCCTTCGTCTTGAAGGCGATGGTCAGGGCGCCGTGCCCGCCCATCGAGTGGCCGAAGATGCCCTGACGCTCGATGTCGACCGGGAAGTGGGCGGCTACCAGCGCGGGAAGCTCCTGCGCGACGTACGTGAACATGCGGTAGTGCCGCGCCCATGGTTCTTCCGTCGCATCGACATAGAAGCTTGCGCCCGAGCCGAAGTCGTCGGCATCATGCTCGCCCGGCAGTTCGGTACCGCGCGGGCTGGTGTCCGGGCACAGCACGACAAGCCCATGCTCGGCGGCGTGCCGCTGAAATTCCCCCTTCTCGGTCACGTTGGCCCAGGTGCAGGTGAGGCCGGAAAGATAGGTGAGCAGCGGGCGCCGTCCCTGTTCCGCTTGCGGCGGCTGAAAGATTGAGAACTGCATCGGCGTGCCCGTCGCTTCGGAGTGGTGGGCGTAGACTCGCTGCGCGCCGCCGAAGCACCGGTGCTGTTCGAGAAGTTCAAGAGCCATGGCGATGGACCGCCGTTAGAACGTCACCACGGTGCGAATGGACTTTCCTTCGTGCATCAAGTCGAAGGCGTCGTTGATCCGCTCCAGCGGGATGACATGGGTGATGAGATCGTCGATGTTGATCTTTCCATCCATATACCAGTCGACGATACGCGGCACGTCGGTTCGTCCTCGCGCGCCGCCAAACGCGCTGCCCCGCCAGCTTCGTCCCGTCACCAGCTGAAAGGGACGGGTGGCGATTTCCTGGCCGGCTCCGGCGACGCCGATGATGATGCACTCGCCCCATCCCTTATGGCAACATTCGAGGGCTTGCCGCATCAATGTGACGTTGCCGACGCACTCGAAGGCATAGTCGGCCCCGCCCTCGGTCAGGTCGACAAGGTAGGGCACGAGATCGTCCTCGACTTCCGCGGGATTGACGAAATGCGTCATGCCGAACGCCTCGGCGATCGCGCGACGGGACGGGTTGATGTCGATGCCGACGATCATGTCGGCGCCAACGAGGCGGGCGCCCTGGATCACGTTGAGGCCGATGCCGCCGAGGCCGAAGACAACCACCTTGGCGCCCGGCTCGACCTTGGCGGTGAAGATCACGGCGCCGAGGCCGGTGGTGACGCCACAGCCGATGTAGCAGATCTTGTCGAATGGCGCGTCTTCGCGCACCTTGGCCAAGGCGATCTCCGGCAGAACGGTGAAATTGGCGAATGTCGAACAGCCCATGTAATGATGGATCATGGTTCCGTTCAGCCGAAACCGGCTGGTTCCGTCGGGCATCACGCCGCGCCCCTGAGTCGACCGGATCGCTTGGCACAGATTGGTCTTGGGATGCAGGCAGAATTCGCACTCGCGGCATTCCGGCGTGTACAGAGGGATGACGTGATCGCCTTTCCTCACCGACTTCACGTCGGGGCCAACATCGACGACGACGCCGGCGCCCTCGTGACCGAGAATGGCCGGAAACAGGCCCTCCGGATCTTCGCCGGACCGCGTGAATTCATCCGTATGGCAGACGCCGGTCGCCTTGATCTCGACGAGCACCTCGCCGGCTCGCGGACCCTCCAGATGCACCGTCTCAATGACTAGTGGCTTGCCGGCTTCATGGGCGACGGCGGCGGGCACGTCCATGCAGCTTTCTCCTCTTGGCTGACGCGGCGGAAGAGCCGCGGATAACGCCGCGAGATGCGCCCCTCGTCGGATGGGCGCGCGATACGTCCGACTCTTTACACAAGATTCAGGCGTTTTGCAGTTCGATCAGCTTGAACAAGCCAAACGGCGGCACGTCGCGCCTCGACGTAATCCCAAGGGAACTCCCATCGAGCAGCTCGGTAAGGGCAAAATCCGGATGCCAGCCGAGCCAGCGCGCCAGAGGCTGCATGCGGCGCGTGATCCATTTATCGGCCTTGCCGGCAAAATGATTGCAGATCAGGATGGTTCCGCCGGGCTTGCACACCCGTTTCATCTCGGCGAGGCAGCGATGCGGATTGGGCACAACCGACATGACGTGCATCGCCACGACCGCGTCGAAGTGATTGTCGGGAAAACCGAGCTGCTCGGCATCCATCTCGGCCAACGTGTCGACATTGCGAAGGCCGCACGTTTCAACGCGGCGGCGTGCGATTGTCAGCATGTCCCGGGAAACGTCGATCCCGACGATCCGTTTTTCCGGCCGATAGCGGGGCAGCGACAATCCCGTGCCAACCCCGACCTCAAGCACGCTCGTGCAGTCGAGCTCATTGATGCGCGCGACCGACCGGGCGCGTCCCCACTGGAACGCCGGCCCGAAGACGAGATCATAAATTCCCGCATACCTGCGATACGCCTTGATCACGGAATCAAGATCCATCGACACCGGGGCGCGGTCGCGGCGCTGTCTCATCGCCGGGCGCCCCTCCCGAGCAGGCGCCCGGTGAAAAGTGTCACGCGAACGAGAATCCTTAATAGAGCTGCCGATCTCGTTTTGGTTACCTTCAAGCATCGTCCGATCCTGTTTCTGATGAGACCTGTTTCTGCGTTGCAGGGAGGTCCGGTCGTTCAAACGGTCACCACAAGCTTGCTTGCAACGGCGTGGTCGGCCCCAGGTTCCATGCCTGTCCCGTTTCAATAAAGACAAAAATATCCGGCCCAAAGCGACAGATGCCGCATGCGCAGCGTTGCCGACCCAAGCGCCGCCGACAGATCGTCATACGCCATGCGTTCGCCTAGGGCCATACCAGAGCGTTTATGCCTGTGCGAGCAGAAATTTAACAAGGGTATAATGTCGTCGCCTCCTGGCGCTGTTGCCTGCCATCCCTTAAGCTGCCCTGCTTGAGGGAACTTCGGCGGTCGGCCGACGTTCCCTTCCGCGTTTTGCATGCATTGTGCAAGAGCGAAAGAGAGGGAAATGCGCCGGTTCTCGCCGATCGTGGCGAAGCGGCGGCTGATCCCGATGACGAGCTGGAGGTGGCTAATGAATGAAGAGCAAACGACAAGGCGGGAGATAAGCCGGGGCTCGCCGAGGCGGCCATGGATCAAAGGCCGCGGGCCGGTCATCGTAGCGGCCGTTGCTGCGGCGCTGGCGGGAACCGCCCTGGCGGTGAATTGGCAGGCGCGGCGGACCGAGCGAAAGTACCCTCCGGTCGGAAGATTCGTCACTGTCGATGGGGTGCGTCTCCATTATGTGGAGGCAGGCGAGGGACCGCCCGTCGTCTTGTTGCATGGCAACGCCAGCATGCTCAACGATCCGCTCTTGAGCATTTTCGATCGGCTGTCCGAGAAATATCGCGTGGTCGCGTTCGATCGCCCGGGATTTGGCTACAGCGACCGGCCAAAGAACCGGGTGTGGACGCCAGAAGCGCAGGCGGCGCTGTTCCGCGATGCGTTTCGCGCGCTTGGCCTTGAGCGGCCCGTCATTTACGGCCATTCGTTTGGCGCTGTCGTCGTGATTGCTTTCGCTGTCGATCATCCGGCCGATACCCGCGGCGTTATTGCGGCCTCCGGCTATTACTACCCCAACATCCGCCTCGACAGCGCAATTGCTTGGATGAACGCCCTGCCGATGATCGGGCCCGTGCTGCGAAATACCCTCACGCCGCTGGAAGGCGTCGTTCTCGGCAAGCCGGCGGTCCGTCTGCTGTTCGATCCCGCGCCCATTCCGCCAGCCTATGAGGCGTTTCCGGCCGGGCTTGCGCTGCGGCCATGGCAACTCCGCGCCGCCGCCGAAGACGGAACCACCCTGCGCGCGTGGGCGAGAAGGACGGAGCATCGCTATCCTCACATCCGCGTGCCGGTCATGGTCGTCAGCGGCACAAGCGACCGGGTGGTCGGCTACGAAGCGCATTCGCTGCGACTGAGCCGGGATATTCCCGGCGCGCAGGTCTGCCTTCTTCCCGAAACCGGGCACATGGTTCACCATACGCGTCCGGACGATGTCGTCGAAGCGATCGACGAGGTTTTTCGAATGGCGGAGGACCGGCTGCACCTATAAGCCGGTCGGGAACCACCGACCCTTGCCTGAGGCGATGACCGCTGATCGGCCGGCTGCTTGACAACAATTGTATTAAGTCAAGAGGCGAGCCTCGGTTCCCGATGCCGGCAGGAGTGGCTCGGCGGTCTATTGGCGCGACCCTTGCCTGCTTTTCCGATGCCGTGGCCAGGGCCTTCCAGGCGATGCCGATGAGTCGGGTCGCGCATGCGGAACTCCGCAAGAGAAGCATGCGTTGACCAGCCCGTGAAGCTCGCTGTTGTTAAACGTTTTGCCGTCCGCAGTCTGATCGAGTTCGGGCCGCTCCTGGTCCTGTTCGGGGTCACGCGCCGCTGGGATATTTTCCTCGGCACGGCCGCGTTTATAGGCGCGTTGGCCGTCTCCGTGTCGGTGTCGGTATGGCGCGAGCGCCGGGTTCCGCCTGTTCCCGTCGCCAGCTTTGGGATCGTCATTCTGCTTGGTGGGCTGACGCTGGCCTTGGAAAAAGAGGACTTCATCATGGCGTTGCCGACGGTGATCAACGGCGGCGGAGGAATCCTGCTGATGGGGGGCTTGCTGACAGGCCGCCTACTGATCAAACGAGTCTATGCCGACCGGATCACGCTATCGGATGCCGACTGGCTCACGCTGTCGTGGCGACTGGCTGTTTATCTGGTGGCGATGGCGGCGCTCAACGAGGTGGTGCGTATCCACTTGGCAGCCGATGGATGGGTGGCGTTCAAGGCTTTCGGCTTGCCGATCCTCAATGGACTCTTTCTCGCCAGCCAGTATCCGCTCATTTCACGAGCTCGGGCGGATAACGGCTGAGCAGCCGGGACCGGAGTCGCGTCAGGACGCCACCGCACGAGCGCCTGACGATGAGGCGTTGGGAAGCTCGATGTTGAGCTCCAGCTTCGAGGTCGTGCCTTTGTTTTCATAGTGCACGGAGATTTTCTCTTCCTCGATGTGAATGTAGCGAGCGATCACATCGAGGAGCTCACGACGCAGGCGGGGGAGGTACTCCGGCTGGGAGCGCGCCGCCCGTTCGTGAGTGAGAAGAATCTGAAGCCGCTCCTTCGCCACCGGAGCTGTCGGCGTGGTCGACTCGACACGCGGACGCTGACGAAACAGACTGAGAAGGCTCATGCGGTCCTCCAAAGTAGCCGTTGAAACAGTCCGCGCCGCTCGGGTTTGACAAAACGGTGTTCAATGGTTTCGCCGAGAAAGCGGCCCACGGCGTCTTCATAGGCCCGGCCGGCGGGCGACGTATTGTCGAGGATGACCGGAACGCCAAGGTTGGACGATTTCAAGACGGTGGGACTTTCCGGAATAATCCCGAGCAGCGGGATGGCCAGAATATCGAGCACGTCGTCGACCTTCAGCATCTCGCCACGCTCGACCCGGGAAGGATCGTAGCGGGTCAACAGAAGGTGTTCCTTGACCGGCTCCAAACCTTCCTCGGCGCGTCGAGAACGGCTTTGCAGGACTCCGATGATGCGATCGGAGTCGCGCACGCTCGATACTTCCGGATTGGTGACGATGATCGCCTCATCAGCAAAATAAAGGGCCATCAGAGCCCCCTTCTCAATGCCGGCGGGACTGTCGCAAATGATATAATCGAAATCTTCTTTCAAATCGTCCACGACCCGTTGAACGCCTTCCTTGTTGAGGGCGTCCTTGTCCCGGGTCTGGCTCGTCGGCAAGATCGACAGGTTTTCGACCCGCTTGTCCTTGATCAGCGTTTGGCTGAGCTTTGCGTCGCCGTTGATGACATTGACAAAATCGTAGACTACCCGCCGCTCGCAGCCCATCACCAGATCGAGGTTGCGCAATCCGACGTCGAAGTCGATCACCACGGTCTTGTGCCCTTTGAGGGCGAGACCAGCTCCGAACGCAGCGGCGGTGGTGGTCTTGCCAACCCCGCCTTTTCCCGACGTCATGACAATGACTTTGGCCAATGCAACCTCCACCTCATCGATGTTCTCATCATTCAGGTGAGCGGCTCAATCCTCACCCGCTCTTCGTCAAGAAAAACCTGCGCCGGCTTGCCGATCAACTCCTCGGGAATGTCGTCGCGCACCCGCCAGTAGCCGGCGATCGAGATCAATTCGGCTTCCAGGCTTTGGCAGAAAATTCGCGCCTCTTTATCGCCCGAAACTCCGGCCACGGCGCGCCCGCGCAACGCGCCATAAACATGAATGTGGCCATCAGCCAGCAGTTCGGCGCCGGGGCTGATCGAGGCGAGGACGACGAGGTCTCCCTGATGCGCGTAAACCTGCTGGCCTGAGCGAACCGGTTGTGTGATCAAACGTGAGTGGGCCTCGTCGATGGCTTCCAGTTTATCGGAGTCATCGGATGCCCGTCTGCTCGCGACAGGTGGTGAGTCAACCTTCAGAGGGGCGTCGCGACCTTCCGGAAACAGGCTCAGTCCAGCATTGACGGCTGCCTTGTTCTGTTCCTTGGTGCCATTTTGCACACCGATCGGCACCAGCCAGTGCTGACGCAGCCGGCGGCCCAATTCGGCGATATTGAAGGGCGGCGCATCGGCGAGGTCCTGCAAATCGATCACGACCGGGGCATGCCGGAAAAAATTAGGCGCCTGCATAACCTTGTCGGCCAACCAGGAATAAAAAGCCTGATCCTTGGGATCGACCATCCTCAGAACGAGAAGGGTATAGGCTCCACCGCGAAGTTGAAGGGAATAGGGGTGTGCTGGCGGTGCCGATGCAGCACGCGTTGCCGAACTCATTCCGTCGCCTTGACCATCCATCCGATGCCGACGCTCCCCCGCGCCGCTTCCATCAAGAGTGTTGCTTGCATGAATTAGGAGAGTTTGGCAAGAGCCGAGCGATGGTGATTTTGGCTTGATCGCGCAACCCGTTCAGAATCCACATACTCCTCTCGGAAAAGAGGTTGCGCAAAGCGCCAAAAGACATGCCCCGCTCGGCCCAACAGCGACTTGATTCGCTTGAATAAAGCAAAACCTTGCGCGGCGGAGCGGTTTCCGGCTCAAGCCTGCCATCGGTGATCTTGCCCCCGTTTGACCGGACGGTTAGGCGGTTGCGGTTTGAGCTGCG
>CAZRWU010000144.1:0-8388 GCA_964603915.1 uncultured Rhodospirillaceae bacterium | reverse complement strand
GTGGTCGAGCGGCTGAAGGCACGCGCCGCCGCCGAGAAGAAGTCACTGGAGCAGAAATTGCGCGACGTGCTGACCGAGGCGGCCAGGCCTTCACGCGCCGAAGTGCTGGCCGAAGTGGACCGGATCCGCGCCATGACGCCGCCGCGTCCGCCGGGCGCGCCGTTGGCCGAAGATCTCATCCGTGAAGATCGTGACAGCCGGTGACATTGATCATCGATGCCAGCGTGGCCTTAAAGTGGTTCATGGAAGAACCGGAAAGCGATGTTGCGCGGCGCATCCTCGATAGTGACGAGCCGCTCGCGGCGCCGGATCTCATCATTGCCGAAGTCTGCAACGGCGCCTGGAAAGCGGTCCGCCGCAACTTGATGACGGCCATTCAAGCCGATGCCATGGCCCATCAGCTTCCCCGCATGTTCGAAGCCTTGCACCCGGCCGAAGGTCTGGCAGCGGCAGCGATGCAAATGGCGCGCGACCTCGACCACCCGGTATACGACTGCTTCTACCTCGCGCTGGCCGAGCAGCGGGATGCGCGAATGGTCACCGCTGACCGGCGGCTGATCGCGCACCTCGATGGCACCGCGTGGGGAACACGCGTTCGCGCTTTGGCGGACACGGGCGCGGCGTCACTACGATGATCCCTCAGCACTGCTGCTTTCTGGGTGCCGGTTGGCCACACTTGTCCCGGCCCCGGAACGGAAAGGTCCCGCGCTTTGCCCGCACCGCCGCGCTTTGAGGGGCGCGGCGGTGCGGGCAAAGCGCGGGAGGAGACCTGTTTGCCCACCGGGGCAAGCAGCGAGGAAGTACGAGGCAGGGGAGAGGGATTGCCACTGAGCGGGGAGGTGATGCGGGGTGGCGACCCGTTCTATCCTGGCGTGCATGCGGTCGTGCTACTTGACCAGACCGGCTGGCACACCACCACCAAACTACGGATCCCCGCTAACCTTTCCCTGCTGCCACTGCCGCCGCAATCGCCGGCTTGCCAAGGACTTCGAGCACCGCGTCCAGTTGTCGGAAACGATGCTCGCCAGCGCCGCCATCCGCCTCATGCTCAACCGGCTGGCGCCGGCATAAACCTTCTCGGGCGCCCTCTTACGAACACGCCGCGAACGCGGGAAGCGCGCGCTCGATCATGTCGTCGGATGCGGTCAAAGAGATGCGAAGATGCGCCGGCGCGCCGAGGAGGCGACCCGGCATCACGAACACGTCGCGATCGGCGAGCGCATTCCAAAGCGCGTCCGGATCGCCCTCCGGCCAGCGGCCCATGAGATAAAACGCGCCTTCCGGCGGGACGATCTCAAAGCCGGCCTTTCTCAGGGCGGGGACGAGACGGTCGCGCCGCCGCGCCAGGGCCGCCTGATCGATGGACAACTGATCGAGGTCGGCAACGGCATATTGCATGACGGCGCTCGGGAAGCACCAGCCCAACGACATCTGGGCGGAAAAGATCGCATCGCGGAGGGCCTGACGGTCGGCCGCCGGCATCAACGGCGAGAACGCGAGATAACCGAGGCGTTGGCCGGGAGCAAGGAGGATCTTGCCATAGCTGTAGGAGATCAGCGTCCACGGGTAGACGGACGCGGGGCTGGTGAAGGACCGGCCGTCGAAGCGGAGACGCCGGTACGGCTCGTCGGAGAGCAGAAAGATGCGGTGGCCGATGCGTGCGGAGGCGCGCTCGAGAACGTCGGCCAAGGCCTGCAGCGCGGCGCGGCCGTAGATGCGGCCGGTCGGGTTGTGGGGCGTGTTGACGATCACCAGGCGCGTCGCCGGGCCGATTGCGGAGTCGATGGCGTCGACGTCCAAATCGAAAGCCGGCGGCAGCAGATCGACCGTGCGCGGCACCGCCTCGGCGGCGAGCAGCATCGGCTCGTAACAGAACCACGCCGGCTGCGAAAACACCGCCTCGCCGCCGGCGTCGAGCACGAGATGAAAGGCCACCAGGATGGCGGCGAACGCGCCCGCGGTGAGGGCGATATCGTCCGGTTCAAACGCCAGACCGAGCTCCTCGCAGAGACGCTCCGCAAGGAAGGCCTTTGGTTCCTCTTCCGAGGTCTTGTAGGCGAACCAGTCGGGCGCGTGCGGGACCGCCCGTTCCCGGATCGCCGCCGTCAATCCCGGAAGCGGCATTTCGTGCGGGTTGCCGAAGGTGAAATCGCAGATGCCCGGCAAATGGCGCCGCTCCGCGTACCGGGACGAGACGTAGAAGTCCCGCACCGCCGCGAACGCGGCGTCGGCGCGTCGGATGCGTTCGGAAACGACGCTCATAACCGGCCTCCGCGAAAGGTGATCGGGAACGCTAGCGAGGCGGGGGCGCGGCGCTGTCGCCAGCCGCCGCCGGCATGTGGAAGCCCGGTGTCGACAGCGACAAGGCGATTTCCTCTTCAGTCATGTTTTCCTCGATCGACTCGAACAGCGGCGCCGTCAGGTACCTTTCGCCGGTATCGGGGAGCATGCAGAGGATCACCGCATCCGGCTCGGCCTTCTCGGCGATCTGCATTGCGATCGCGAGCGTCGCTCCGCCGGAGACGCCGGTGAAGATACCCTCCTTTTGCGCCAGCTTGCGCGACCATTCCATGCCGACGGGACCGGGGACCGGGATCAGGTCGTCGTAGTAGTTCTCGTCGATCGCTTCCTGCAGGACCAGCGGGATGAAGTCCGGCGTCCAGCCCTGGATCGGATGAGGCTCGAATGCCGGATGGCTCTCCGCCGGCGAGCCGTCGAAGTTGCGGCCCTGGGCCCGGCCGCTGCCGACGATCTGCGCGTTCGCCGGCTCGCTGAGAATGATCTTGGTCCCGGGCCGCTCCTTGCGAAGCGCGCGCCCCACCCCGGTGACGGTGCCGCCGGTTCCGTAGCCGGTCACGAAGTAGTCGAGACGCTTGCCGTCGAAGTCGGCGATGATCTCCCGCGCCGTCGTGTTCTGGTGAATGAGGGCGTTGGCGTCGGTCTCGAACTGGCGAGCGAGGAACCAGCCGTTGGCTTCGCACAGTTCCACGGCCTTCCTGTACATGCCGTAACCCTTGGCCTCCCGCGGCGTGAGGATCACCTTGGCGCCGAAAAAACGCATCACCTTGCGCCGTTCGATCGAGAAGCTGTCCGCCATGGTGACGACCAGCGGATAGCCCTTGGCGGCACAGACCATGGCGAGGCCGATCCCGGTGTTGCCGCTGGTCGCCTCGACCACCGTCTGGCCGGGCTTCAGCGCGCCGGTGCGCTCGGCCTCCTCGATGATGCCGACCGCGAGGCGATCCTTGACCGACGCCGCCGGGTTGAAGAACTCGGCCTTCACGTAAAGCTGGACATGCTTCGGCGCGAGCGTGTTGACGCGGATACAGGGCGTATCGCCGATCGTATCCATAATGCTGTCGTACAGGCGACCGCGCCCCGCGGTCATCCGTTGGCCACGTTCCGTCATAACCTCCTCCCCGTTTTCCGGCGCTGGCTTTGCGGCCCCGGCGCCAACGACAAACGATGTCGGCGCCTGCTTTATCACGTTCCGCCGGTTGCCGCAGCCCCGGCACGGGGCGAAGGTTGGAGCGAATTCTTCCTGCGTCAGACCGGTCGCCTCTCGCACCGACTTCGGGTCGATGACAGGACCCAATTCAGCGAGATCGTTCTCGCAAAGCGGCAGCGCGTCCGGATCGGCGGCGGCGTTGATCTCTTCTTGCGTCATCCCATCCACCCGCGCCCGGTCCGTTTCATCCCTGGGCGGATTGGCCGGGTCATGAACAAGCCGTCCGAGGCGCTTTTCGCGGCTCCGTGCGCCGAGATCGATCGGATCACGGCGCTGCGCCTGACGGACACATGCAACGAAGTCAGGCCCAGGTGGATGGGACGGTTTTGTTGGATCTGGCGCCAAAGCGGGGTTTGGAAGCATCCGAGGGCCGCCGAGGTGGTCTTATCAGGCGGCTTGTTCCATGATCGTGAGGAGCCGGTTGACCCGGCGGAGATGGAACCAGCGCCGGTCGCCGAGCGAGAGCCGCCCCTTGCTCCGGCCGATGATCTGAACACGCTCCCCGCCGCAAGTCCCAGCGCAGATCGAGGCGCTCGATCCTCCGCGGATCCTCGAACACGGCCAGCGCGCCGACAAACGCGATGCCTTGCTTGTCCAGATTGCGCCGCGCCTTGTCCCATTCGAAGATTGGGCCGGCCATTCCACAAGAATATGGAATGGCCGTATCTCACTCCAGCGGGCCCGATTGCGCGGTCGCGCCGATGGATGCCGCTCGCCCGGAACAGGCGGACGGTTTCGTCGAGGGTGAGACAATGGATGGTCTCGCTCGGCGAGCGGCGCATGCCGCCGGATTACGGTGGCGAGGAACTGCCCGAAATGGCTGTTCCGGGCAGGTCTCCCCGCCACGGCCAAGGCCAACTCAGGCGAAAGCAGCTCCTCCGTGGGGCCGGTTTTTCATTGTCATGAGCAGTCCAGCTGAACTGGCCCTCGAAACCGACCTCCGGCGCACATCGCGTCTCCAGATGGCGGCTGGTGACAGGGCTGTTGGGAACGGACCTACTTCAGGTGCTGGGCCAGGTACTTGTTCATCTCGAACATGGTCACCTTGTCCTTGCCGAAGACCGGCCGGAGCTTATCGTCCGCCAGGATCTCGCGGCGATTCGCCGGGTTCTGCAGCCCGTGCTCCTTGATGTAGCCCCACACCCGGCTCACCGCCTGGCCGCGCGGCAAGGGCTCGGAGCCGACCACCGCCGCCAATTCCGCCGACGGTCGCAGCGGCTTTTGGAGAGCAGGGTTGCCCTTCTTCGTTCCTGCGCTCCCCGACGCTGCCTCGCTTTTCGGTGCTTTGGTCGGCATCGTTGTTCTCCGTGCTCGCGTGTCGCCCTGTCGAGCCGCGATCGCCCCGCCCAGGCGCCCGCAGCCGAAGAAATGCTGCCCCGCCGCCGGCGCGTCGTCAACCCAAACAGGAAGCTGGTGGGAGAGCATGCGCCGTCCCTGCGCCGGAAGGGATCGGCACACGAAAGCGCCAAGTTCCGTTAGCGTCGCTTTTTGCACGGAGGTAACGACAAGGCCAGGTCGGGCGGAGAGAGCGATAGCCTGTTGTTGCGGCGCCACGCTCGTGTCAGCAGGCTCGGACAAGGCCGCCGCTCTGTATGTTGGTTGAAGAGCTTGTCCCGGTCGCGAACAGGAGGGCCCCGCGTGGCGGCCGCGCTGCGCCCCCAAGAGCGGCGGCGGCGTGGGCAAGGCGCGGGAGGGAGCCTGTTTGCCCACCGGGGCAAGCGCGGAGGAGGCGCGGAGGAGGGGAGGGCATTCGCTAGGGGGCGGGGCGGCGATCGCGGGAGTTGGGTTGCCTCTTCCTCGCGCCGGGAGCGCTTTCTCGCGCCACGAGCGCTTTTGCGGTGATGGCGCGGACCCGTGGTCCACGGTAGCGGCGGCGTCTTTGGCGGCCAAGCAGGGAGGGGATTTGGCCTGGGGAAGGAGGCAGTAACTTACTGTTTTAGAGACTTCCCGCTGCTTTAAACGAACCCAAAGTGCGCTTCGCTTTCTTCAGGCGCGGCTGCCTTGCGGCGCGGCGCTGACTTTGGATCAGTCCAGGTTATCGGGATTCACAAATCTTATAAATCATGACGTCTCGAATCCCAGCAGGGCGGCCAGCTTCGCCTTCACGTCGGCCAGCACCGCCTCCGGCACGCGGCCGGCGACCTGCAGACCGCGGGCGCGCCGGTCGATCGATTTGACCTGATCGCTGAGCACGGCGCCGGCGAACGCCAGTCCCTCCGGGAGCATCACCTTGAACGGATAAGGAGCGGTGTTGGAGGTGATCGGGCAGACCACCGCCAGGGCCGTCCGGGCATGGTAGGCGCGGGGGCTCAACACCAGCGCCGGGCGGCGGCCCGCCTGCTCGTGACCGGATTGCGGATTGAAGTCGACCCAGACCAGATCCCCGGCCTCCGGAAGCTCGCTCACAGAGCTTCCTCGCCAGCCGGCGCAAACTCCACCGTCTCCGGCTGAGCGCCCGGCGTGATCTGAGCCAGAAGGTCGTCCAGGCGATAGCGCGGACGCGCTGGCCGGATCTCGATGCGGTCCCCTTCGATCCTCAGCTCGACGGCCTCCCCTTCCTGCACACGAAGGCTCTCAACGGCCGCCTTGGGCAGGCGAATGGCCAGGCTGTTCCCCCACTTGGAAACGAGAGCTTTCACCATTTCTCTCTCCTCGTTATGATCTACAATGTAGATTATTAGGAGGAGATACGTCAAGGCCCGGGACGACCGCGAAACGCTAATCGCGCGCCGCCGGGCGCTTCACCGTCCGACGACCGCCGCTGCGAGAGGGCGGAAGCGGACGATATAGTAGGGCGGCTGCGATGCGTGCACGCCCGCGTTCAGCGCCGCCGTGCGGTGCAGCTTGTTGACGGTGACGTACATGAACCCGTCCGGCCCGGCGCTGACGCCATCGGGCCAGCACAGCCGCTCCTCGTCGCGAAAAAGCAGCCGGTAGGAGCCGTCCGGCGCGACGACGCCGATGCCGCTGGCGCCGGTGTCGGTGACGTAGACGTTTCCCGCCGCGTCGATGGAGATGCCGTCGCTCGGCGGCTTGTCGCCGCAGCGCTCGATCCGGGCGGCCAGCGCCTCGGACGAGAGGGCGGCGTCGAGCAGATCGAGAGTGCGCACGCGATAGAGGGCGGTCCCGTGCATGGCCCCGTAATAGACCCAGGCGTACGCGACATCGATCGTGATCGGATTGATCCCGACGCGCGGCTCCTCGATCGTCTCGCCGCGCCGCGCGCGCAGCGGTTGCCCCTCGACCCGCATCGAGATGTCCTCGGCGGCGGTGCTGACATGCCCCTGCAGGAGGCGCCGGGCGAAGCCGGTGCGCAGATCGACGACGACGAGGGCGGCGGCGTCGGGCGCCGCGGCAATGTCGGCGATGTAGATGGCCTGGTGCAGCGGATCGACGGCAAGATCGTTGTGGAAGGAGCCGGGAATCGTGGCCGGCGCCGGCAGGTGAATGATCCGGTGGAGGGCGCCGGCGCGGGTATCCCAGGCGACGATCCTGGGCGGCGCGCTGCCGTTGTCGAGCATCCACACAACGCCGTCGGGGTCGGAGCGGAGGCCCAGCACCGCCCCGAGGCCGATGCCCTCGGGCCCGATGTCACGGCTCCAGCGGTCGCTCGGGAAGGGCCGCGTGGCGCCGCCGGGAAGAACCTCCACGACGCGAAGCTCAGGGCTGTAGAACTGGTGCTGGCTGACGACGATGCGCCCCTCGGGGGTGATCGTGATGTTGCCGGGCGCCTCGTTCAGCTCGGCAACGACTTCAAAACCGCTCTCCGTCGTCATGCGCTCTCCCCGCTCTTGCCTGTTCGGCCGTCGCGATCGATACCACCGCTCCACCGGAAAGGCGAGGCTCCGGGTCTGATCTCGATGTCATCCACCCATCGCCGGACAGATCCCACAGCGCCGCCGCGCCGTTCGGCAAGACGGCGTTTGATCCTTCGCCGCGGCATGAGCGATGTTTTCGATGCCGCCGCTGGCTAAACCTGCTATGGGCGAGCCTCCGGCCGCTTCCAAGGCCGCCATGAAGCGCGCGCCCGCCGGCACAACGCTCTCACGGCCAGGCGAAGAGACGGCGGCGGCGCGATCGCGCCGGCGTTACCGAAAGGATTAGCTGTCGCGGGGACCGCGTGATGTCACGTCTCAGCCTTCTCATCACTCTCATCCTTCTCGCTCCCGCCGCAATCATGGCCGAGGCGCGCGCGGGCGACGCCGCGACGCCAACCTATCGCAGCTTCAAGGACTGGGTCATCGGCTGCGACAACACGCGGTCTTGCATCGCCCTGGGGCTGCAGCCGGATGACAGCGAAGGAAGGGGCGCCTTCATCCAGGTCGAGCGCGCCGCCGGCGGCTTGGCGTCCGCGGCGATTCGCCTCGCCCTGTTCAATGAAGCGCTCACGCCGGGCGAACCCATGACCGTCACCATCGATGGCGGCCCGGCTGCGGGCCTCATGCCGACCCGGCCGGTCGAATATCAGGGCGAGGAGGAAGGCTACGCCATCGTCACGCTCCGGGAGACCGAGATCGCTTCCTTCATCGACGCCGTGCGCCGGGGCCGGCGGCTCAGGCTCGCTGACGCCTCCGGGGAAGGAGCCACGGTCTCGCTCGCCGGGGCGATGGCGGCGCTCTTGTTCATGGATGACGTGCAAGGCCGGATCGGCACCGTCACCGCCCTCGTGCGCACGGGCGGGACGCCCGCCAGCACGGTCCCGCCGCCGCCGCCGCTCCCGAAGGTGCATCCGCTGCCGGCGCCGGAAGGCGCCGCGGCCGATCCCGACCATGCCCGCATCGTGCGCCAACGCCTCGCCCGGGAGCAGCCCGACGCCTGCGAATTTGAAGACGCCGATTTCGCCAACGTCGATGAAGTGTTGCCCTTGGGAGAGGACAAGG
>CAZRWU010000143.1:0-8589 GCA_964603915.1 uncultured Rhodospirillaceae bacterium | reverse complement strand
CGGCAGCTGGCGTAACTCCGGGATACGGCTGGTAGGGGCTCCGCCTCCATTCCCAGTCATCGCCGATCATTTGCCGCAATTCTTGAGGCCGCCCCGCTTCGTCGCGCACGGGCCTCGGCTCCAGATGCCCGGGGCCGAGGGTATTGCCCGCGAGCGCGACATCCTTCGCGGCGATTTCCCACTCCGCTTCCGTCGGCAAGCGCTTACCGGCCCACCGCGCAAAAGCATCGGCCTCGTAGTAGCTGACGTGGCAGACCGGCGCCGCGTCGTCGATCCGCTTCAGGCCCCACAGGGTCATGCCGAGAACGTCTCCCGAGCCGTCTTGCTCCTGCCAATAGAGCGGCGCCGTCCAGCCCTCCGCTTGAACCGCCGCCCAGCCGTCCGAGAGCCAAAGCTCCGGGCGCCGGTATCCGCCATCGGCGATGAAGGCTTTCCACTCGCCGTTGGTCGTCAATCTGCTGGCGAGCCGGAAGGGCGGAAGCAGGACTTGGTGGCGAGGGCCTTCGTTGTCGAAAGCAAAGCCGTCGCCCGCGAAGCCGATCTCGTTGATGCCACCCGGAAAGGCGATCCATGACAGAGGCGGTATCGCCGCCGATGAAAACGCCGGCGTGGAATCGCTCCGATATGCCGGCTTGAGCGGGTTCAACGACAGAAGATGCAGAATATCGGTCAGCAGCAGCTCTTGATGCTGCTGCTCGTGGTTGATGCCCAGCACGATGAGCGGCGCCGCCAGGCGCCACTGCTTGTCGTCGGCTGCGGCGATGAAGTCGATGAGGGCGCGGTCGACATGCGCCCGGTAGTCACGAACTTGCGCCGCTGACGGCCGGGTCAACAGCCCGCGCTGTGGCCGCGGATGACGGGCGCCAACGGCGTCGTAATACGAATTGAAAAGGTAGCCGAAGCTGGCGTCGAAAACCCGATAGCCGGGCTTTAATGGGGAGAGAATGAACGTCTCGAAGAACCAGGTGGTGTGCGCGAGGTGCCACTTTGTCGGACTGGCGTCCGGCATCGATTGAACCGTCTGATCTTCCGGCGACAACGGCGCCGCCAGATTCTCGCTGTCTTGCCGCGTCGCGCAAAGCTGACTCAGGAGCGCGTATCGCTCGGTGGCGTTCGCGCTCGCCCGGACTTCGGCAGTCATCGCCATGATGGGGCCCTCCTCCTTTGTTGTTCTGTCCCGGCGGTCGCATCGCGTACGCTGGCGATGCTCCTGTAGCGCCCGCGCCTGACGCCGTTCGTCATCGGCTGTTACCGGCGCTGCGCGTTTACGTTGTCCCGCGTCGACCGCCCGATTGCCCGCCGCACCGTCACGCCGCCGTCAGCGCGCGCGCATCAACCGCTCTTTCTGGCGCTTCCACTCCTGATCCTTGACCGCCGCGCGCTTGTCCGCTTTGCGTTTTCCTTCCGCCAGGGCAAGCTTGATCTTGGCGATCCCGCGTTGATTGAAGTAGATGGAAAGCGGCACGATGGCCATGCCCTTGCGTCGGACGGCGCCCAGCAGTTTGTTGATTTCCCGTCGACGCAGCAGCAATTTTCGCGGCCGCCTGGGCTCGTGGCCGAAATGCTTGGCCGACTGATATTCTGGAATGTGCGCGTTGATCAGGTAGATGTCGCGTCCTTGCGGCGTCGCATAGGCTTCGCCGATCGAGGCATGTCCCTGGCGCAGAGACTTCACTTCCGTGCCTTCCAGAACGATCCCCGCCTCCACGGTCTCGGCGATGGCGTAGTCGTGACGCGCCCTGCGGTTCTGAGCGACAATGGTGCCTGTTTCAGTCTTGCGCCCCGCTGCTGGCATGCGTCACGGACATGCTGTCATCAGTTGAGGATCCCAGCATGAATCATCGCTTGCCGCACCAGATCCTTGCTGTTGTCGCCGATGCCGACGAGAGGCAGCCGCACATCGCTCGCGCACTTGCCGAGCAGGCTTGCCGCGTACTTCACCGGCGCGGGACTGGTTTCGCAAAAGAGCGCGCCATGAAGCGGCATCAGCCGTTCGTTGAGAGCTTGTGCGGTCACAAGATCGCCCTCCCGCCACGCGCGCTGGACTTCGGCGCACAGCCCTGGCGCGACGTTGGCGGTAACCGAAATGCAGCCATGTCCCCCCGCCGCGAGAAACGGGAGCAGGGTGCCGTCTTCGCCAGAGAGTTGACAGAAGCCCGGCCCGATCGCCAATCGCGTTTTGATCGGCCGGGTCAGATCCTGGGTCGCATCCTTGACGCCGACAATATTGGGGAGCTTGGCCAGTCGCGCCATCGTGTCGACGCTCATATCGATCACGCAGCGGGCCGGAATGTTGTAAATGATGATCGGCAAGTCGACGCTGTCATGAATCGCCTTGTAATGCTGGTAGAGGCCTTCCTGCGTCGGCTTGTTGTAATAGGGCGTCACCACCAAGGCGGCGTCGGCGCCGGCCTCCTTGGCGTGTCGCGTCAGGTCGATCACTTCGTCCGTGTCGTTGGAGCCGGTCCCGGCAATCACCGGAATCCGTCCGGCGGCGGTCTGCACGCAGACCTCGACGACATGCTTATGTTCTTCGTGCGAGAGCGTTGGGGATTCGCCCGTTGTTCCACAGGGAACGAGCCCATCGGTCCCCTCCTCGATGTGCCATTCGATCAGCGCGCGGTACGACTCCTCATCGAAAACTCCGTTTCGAAACGGCGTGATCAATGCCACAATCGATCCTGCAAACATCTCGATTCTCCGCGAACTCGTCCTCTCTTGCGGGAGGCACGATAACGGTCCGACCGGCATTTGCAAATACACAGCTTTCGATCTTCTTGCCGATCCACAATGATAGCGCTAGAATAATAGAAAATAGGCACGCTAAGCGTGTCATTGCACGGCTGAACCGTCGACTATCAAGAGTGGAGGCCATCTCTTCATGGATGTGTTGGCGCGGATCGCCTTGCTGATCGCCGTCATCTTGTATGGGTTTGCGGGCGCGGCGGCGGCGGCGGATCTCTCGTCCGACCAGATCGCGTTGGGCCGCGCCGCTTTCGAAGCCGCCAGAGCCGGCGATTGGGCGCAAGCGAAAAGCCGCATTGCCGCTGTTCGCCGCCCCCTCGCCAGCAAACTCATGCGCTGGCATCGGGCGACTCAGGAGAACAGCCGCGCCTCCTTTGACGAGATATCCGCGTTCATCGTGGAAAATCCCGACTGGCCGAGCCAGCGGTTACTGCGCCAGAGGGCCGAGGAGGCGATGAGGTTTGGTCTGCCGGCCCGTCGCGTCGTCGCTTGGTTCGAGCGCTTCGAACCGGTAACGACTGAAGGCAGGATCATGCTCAGCCGCTCCCTCCTTGCCTTGGGAGAGGCTCAGCGGGCGCGCGGCGCCATTCGCGACGCCTGGGTTGACGGCTCGTTTTCGGCAAGTAAGGAACAAGATTTTCTCGCGGAGTTCGGCGCGATGCTGAGCCCAGCCGATCACGCCGAGCGGCTCGAGCGCCTGCTTTGGGAAGGCCGCTCTTCGGAGGCGAAGCGGATGTTGGCCAAGGTCGACGCCGGCAGAGGGAACCTCGCGCAAGCCCGCATGCAATTGCGCGGCATGGCCGACGGCGTTGACGGCGCCGTCGCGCGGGTCCCGCCATCTCTCCAGGACGATCCGGGTCTGATTTACGAGCGCATACGCTGGCGGCGCATGAAGGGGCGGACCGGCGACGCCATCGACCTGCTGCTGCGCCACCGGCTGGATGCGGCGCACCCACGGCTTTGGGCAATCGAGCGGCAAATCGTCGCCCGCCGAGCCCTCGGAGAACGCCGTTTCAAGGAAGCTTATCGCATCGCCAGCGCGCACGCCCTCGCCACGGGCGCCGATTTCGCGGAGGCGGAATGGCTGTCCGGGTGGATCGCGTTGAGGTTCCTCAAGGATCCGCGGACAGCCAAGCGTCACTTCGAGACCATGCACAAAGGGGTCAGCTATCCGATCAGCCTCGCCCGCGGAGCATACTGGCGCGGCCGCGCCGCTGAAGCGGTTGGCGAGAGCGCCGATGCAAGGCGCTGGTACAGCGCGGCGGCGGAGCACCCGACGACCTACTATGGCCAGCTGGCCGCCGCCCGGGTGATGCCGGATCGGCCCTTGGCGCTGCCGCCAGATCCGCAACCGTCGGCCGATGAACGGCGGCGTTTCGAAGCGAGCGAGCTTGTCGCGGCGATCCGCATGCTGACCGCCTTTGGACAGTACGATCTCGCCGCCCCGTTTCTCGCGAGCCTTGCCGGTGAGCATGAAACGAAAGACTGGCGCGCGCTGACCGCCACCCTCGCCGCCACGCAAGGCCGGCCCGACTTGGCGATCTCGGTCGCCCGGCGCGCCAACCAGAACGGCGATATTCTGATTGGCCCAGGCTATCCCACCGTGGCGGCGCCCTCGCTTCCCCGTCAGGGCGCCCATGGCGAGGCGGCGCGTGCGGTCGAACACCCCTTGGTTCTGGCGATCATCCGCCAGGAAAGCGCGTACCGGGTCGACGCGATCAGCTCCGCGGGCGCTCGCGGTTTGATGCAGCTGATGCCCGGCACGGCTCAGGAGGTAGCCGCCAAACTCAATGTTCCTTATTCGGCGGGCCGCCTCATTACCGACCCGGACTACAATCTGACGTTGGGACAAACCTATTTCAGCTCGGTGCTCAATCGCTTCGGCGGCTCGTACGTGCTGGCGCTGGCCGGATACAACGCCGGCCCCTATCGCGCTCAGCAATGGCGGGCGGAAATGGGCGATCCGCGAGCCGATCTCGATTCGGCGATCGACTGGATCGAGTCGATTCCGTTCGGCGAAACGCGCAATTACATTCAGCGCATCCTCGAACACCTCCAGGTTTACCGCAGCAAGGTCAATGGCGGCGTCAAACCGACGATGCTTGAAATGGATCTTCAGCGTTGATCTTGACCATACGGCTTGGGCGGCGATAAAGCAGCATCCGTCACTGAGCCGGGACCAGATGCCATGGCCGAGGAAAAACTGAGCACCGTTCAGGCATGCGTTTTCGACGCTTACGGCACGTTGTTCGACGTCAACGCCGCCACGGCGGGATGCCGCGATGCGCTTGGCGACGCCGCCGATGCGCTTGCGGCGCTATGGCGGACCAAACAGCTGGAATACACGTGGCTGCGCAGCCTGCGCGGCGATTATGTCGACTTCTGGCACGTGACCGGCCAAAGCCTGGATTATGCCATGATGGCCCTCGGGTTTTCCGACCACGGCCTGCGCGCGCGGCTCATGGAGCTGTATTACGCGCTGGATGCCTATCCGGAGGTGCCGGAGGTGCTGAAAGCAGTCAAGGATTCGGGCCGGCGCACCGCGATCCTGTCCAACGGCTCGCCCAGCATGCTGATCGCAGCCGTGCGCCGCGCCGGCATTGAACGCCTCCTGAATGAAACCATTTCCGTCGACGCGGTCAAAATCTACAAACCCCACCCGAGCACCTATCAACTCGCGGTTGATCGCCTTCGCATCGCGCCGGAGAAGACCTGCTTTCTCTCGGCGAACGGCTGGGATGTCGCGGGAGCGGCTAATTTTGGGTTTCGCGTCGTCTGGATCAACCGCAATGCCGCCCAGCCGGAATGCCTGCCTGGACAGCCCGAGCATGAAATCCGTTCCTTGAGCGAGCTTCCCGCTCTCCTTAATCGATGACCGCTGCGGCCATGGATTATCTTGCCGCCATCGAGGCGGCCGCTGCGACGCTGGCTCCCGTCGCGGTGCGCACGCCGCTTCTGGAGTCTCCCCTCCTCAACGAGCGCATCGGCGGTCGGTTGCTGATCAAGGCGGAAGCGCTTCAACGGACCGGCTCTTTCAAGTTCCGCGGCGCCTACAACCGGATGACGCACCTGAGCGCCGAGGAGCGCCGGCGTGGCGTTGTCGCGTTCTCGTCCGGCAATCACGCCCAGGGCGTCGCCGCCGCCGCGCGGATGCTCGGCGCAAGCGCCGTCATTGTGATGCCCTCCGATGCGCCGTCGACAAAGGTGGCCGACACGCGCGCATGGGGCGCCGAAGTGGTGCTCTACGACCGAATCCGGGAAAATCGCGAGGCGATCGCGCTGGCCATCGCGGATCGTGACGGGCGGACACTCATCCGGCCGTTCGACGATCCGCTCGTGATCGCCGGGCAAGGGACCGTCGGCCTTGAGCTTGTCGAGCAGGCAGGCGCGATGGGCCGAACTCTCGATGCGGTTCTCGTTCCATGCAGCGGCGGCGGACTTTGCGCCGGCATCGCCCTCTCGTTTGCGGCGCGATCGCCGAAAACAGCGGTGTTCGCCGTCGAACCGGAAGGTTTCGACGATACGCGGCGCTCGCTGGCCGAAGGCGCGCCCGCGACGGTCGAGGGCGGACGGACCATGTGCGACGCCCTCACGGTCAACCGTCCCGGAGCGTTGACCTTCGGCATCAACGTCCGGCTGCTCGCGGGAGGTCTGTGCGTATCCGATGCCGCAGCGGCCGAAGCCATGGCGAGCGCGTTCAGCCACTTCAAGCTCGTGGTCGAGCCGGGCGGTGCGGTTGCGCTCGCCGCGGCGCTGTCGCCGGCCTTCGACGGCCGAGGCAAAACGGTGGCGGTCATTTGTTCAGGCGGCAATGTCGACAAGGATCTTTACTGTCGCGCCTTGCGCGGCGAGATCGACGCGCCGCCCCTCGACCGGCCGGACATTTCCGGCTGACGAACCCTCCTCTCGCGCGGCATGCCTTCCTGTTTCTAATCCATCGCCAGCAGCGGCGCCGAGCGGCCGGCCTGGATGAACATCATGGGATCGCGATGGACGTCATCGAAGAGAACTTCGTAATGGAGGTGAGGTCCGCTACTGCGACCCGAGCTGCCGAGCAAGCCGATGCGATCGCCGGTTCGCACCGTCTCGCCCTCTTTTACCAGAATCTTTGCAAGATGGGCGTAACGGGTGACGACGCGTGGTCCGTGACTGATCTCGACCAGCCGGCCGTAGCTGCCTTTCCAATCCGCGAAAACCACCGTTCCCGAGGCGGTCGCGACAACCGGCGTCTTCAGGGGCGCGACAAAATCGAGGCCCTGGTGCACGGCCATCCGCCTGTTGAAGGGATCGGCGCGCCGACCGAACCGGCTGGAGACTTCGTAAGCGGCAATCGGTTCGGCCAGCGGCAACGACCGAACGACATCGCGCAACAGATCCCAGCGCATGAGGTCCGCGTTCAAGCTGGCGTCGCCGGCCATGGGATCGGCGTCATCGCGGGTGGACGGAGGAGCCGCAACGAAGGGGCCGCCGCTCCCTTGATGCCAACTGCCCAGATGCGCCAGCAGGTCGTCGACATCGAGGCCGGTCCGCTCGATGATCTGCTCCATCGCCGCAACCTGCAGCCGCGCTTCCTCGCTCAGTCGCTGCAAGATATCGCGGCTCGCGGTTCCCAGGTTGAACAGCCGTACTTTCAAACCGTCGAATCCCCATTGCGGTTCGTCCAGACCTGCCGCCTCGTTACCGCGGTTGATCCCCGCGGCGATCCGGCTGGCGATGGGTTTTCCGCTTTCCGCGCTGGCGACGACGCTTGGCGAGAGACCATCGGAACCGTTCGCCGCCTCGGATGAGGCCGGCGCCGTCGCGCAAAGGACAGCCGTAGCGAGCGCCAGAAAACCGAATCTCAGCGGGTGATTCGGGCCCAGCACGCATGGCGCCCGCTTCGCGAGCCTGCCGCCCTGCTGCCGGAACGATGCGCCGGCGAGCGCGCGGCGCAAGAAATTTTCGATGAACGGCGTATTCTTGGTCCGCAGCGGGAATCCATTCATGGCCGCCCCGACCCCATCGCGGATCCGATCAACGGCGGCCGCCTTTCCGGTTCGGCGCGTTCGATATCAAGAACCGATATTGGAGGCGGAAAGCATTGAGCGGAATGAGCCGCGACCCCCTCTTCTTGCAAAACCATCGCTAAGAAGCCCCTTCTGGTGTCCCGTTGCGCCGTTGGCGCCGGCATGGCCGAGGCGGTGGCGCGATTGTCGGTTTCATCCTTCGCTTCGCAGTGCCACAGTAGGACGGAAGCCAAAGGACAGCATGGTTCAGAAGCGACCCCTACCCCAGAGTTTCTCCTTAGGCAACCCGGCAGTGCTCATTGGCACGGGCTTCGGGGTCGGATTGCTGCCTTACGCCCCCGGCACCTTTGCCGCGCTTGCCGCGCTTCCTGCCGGGTGGTTGATCATTGCGTACTTCGGCTGGCCGATCCTGCTGGCGCTGGCGATCGCGACATTCATCCTTGGCGTCTGGTGCGCCGACATCTGCGCCCGCCGTCTCGGCGTTGCAGACCCAAGCGTGGTCGTGATCGATGAAGTGGCCGCTCAATGGATCGTTCTGTTGGTGGTCCCTCAGGATCCTTTTTATTATGCTGCCGCGTTCGTGACGTTTCGCGTTTTCGACATTTGGAAACCGTTCCCCGTTTCCTGGGCGGAGCAGAGTTTCCGTGGCGGGTTTGGCGTGATGATCGATGATATGTTTGCGGCGGGATATGCCTGCATGATTCTCATTCCCGTCACCGTCCTTATGGACGCCGCAACGCCGATTTCGTCATGATGATTCCCGATCACCGCCTTGACGCCCTTGCCGACAGCGCCCTTGGCGCATGCCGTCTCTCAGGCCTTGCCGTTGCCACCGCAG
>CAZRWU010000142.1:0-8689 GCA_964603915.1 uncultured Rhodospirillaceae bacterium | reverse complement strand
CGATGAGCGTGCCGTTGGTGCTGAACTTGACGCCGATGCCGCGGTCGAGCGCATGCTCCATGAGCCTGAAGAAGTCGGGTCGGCTCATCGGCTCGCCGCCGCCGACATTGATGTAAAACACCTTCATGTCGGCCCATTCGTCGATCAGACGCTCGGCCTCGCCGGTGCTCAGCTCGTCCCGCCGCCGCCGGCCCGATGACGACAGGCAATGCACGCAGCGCAGATTGCAGCCGTAGGTGATCTCCCAGGTCAGGCAGATCGGCGCGGCGAGGCCGTTGCGAAAGATCTCGTAGGTCATGTCCCGGTTTTCCTCCCGCCCCAGTCACTGCCGGCATCCTGCTCGCGGTCGATCACCAGCCACGCGCCGTGATCCTCGAAGCAACGACTCGTGGCGGCCGTTCCTTGTCCAAGGGCGTGGAGGCTTTCGCAGGTGAAGACTTGGCGATGGCCGAAACGCGGATCGGGGACCGTCTCCACCGGCACGGCGACGATCAGCCGCCGCCGCGCGAGACTCCACAGCGCCTCCATCGCCGCCGCCGTTTGCTCCGTCTCCAGGTGTTCAAGCAGGTGAAGGGCGGTCACGACATCGAAGGACGGCTCCGGGAGACGCCCGTATCCGTTGACACTGAGAATGTCGGTCTCGACGAAGCGCACGCCGCTCAGCTTCCGCCGCCGGGCGTAGCTCTCGGCGAGTTCGGCCAGGGCCGGGTTGAGATCGCATCCCACGATGCACCGGAGTTTCCGTGGACGATACGTCTCCGGCCCGGCGCCCGAAGCCAGCAGCAGCGGAAGAAAACCAAAGCACGTCCCCACGTCGAGCAGGCTCGAAGGGGCGATCTCGGCGACGAGGTCGCCAACCCGGCTATAGATCGCGGCGAAATCGGCGATGTAATCCCGTGGCGCGTCGCTCTCCTTCTTGGCGCCGCCTTCCTTTTGTCCGGCGCGATCCAGCGCGGCCAGGGTGTTGTCGTAAAAGAGATGCCACGCGCGGCGTTCGTTGCCGTCCATGGAGCGGACGATCTCGCCGACGAAGCGCTCGAAGACTTCCTGATCGCTGGCGGCATAGCCGTCAGCGGCGCCAGGCCGCAATCCACAGGAATACAGAAGCGGCAGCAACTCATCCGCGACGTAGCGGGCGATGTTGTTGTCGATCTCGGCCGGGGCGAAGTCGTGGACGAGAACGATGTCGTCGCCGTCGGCCGCCGCGGCGGCCGGCGGCAGCCGGCACGAACCAAGGCTGTAGATCGTAAAGCGCGCGCTGCGGGCGAGTGGCGCGACGCGCTCGGCAAGACAGTGCGCCAGCAGGCCGTGACGTTCGTGCGACAAGGTCATCGGGTTCATGGCGCCGCACCCTGCCGATGCGAGCGGCCGGCGCCCGATCCGTGGGCGCGAAGCAGAAATTCGGTCGCCTGGCCCAGTTGCTTCAGATTGCGCACCACCTCGGCGCGATGGCACACCGTTTCGTAGAGCGGCATGTCGGAGCTGCCGAGCCCCCAGCTGCCGCGGGATTCCGGCGAGAGCCAGACCAGTTGCCGGCAGCGGCGGCGGATCTCCTCCAGCGCTTGCACATTGGGCGGGTTGCGGTTGCCCCGGCCGTCGCCCAGCACGATCACCGTGGTTCGAGCGGTGAGCGCGCCGAGATGGTTCTGGCAGAAGATCCCGAACGCCCGCCCGTAATTGCTGTTGGCGTCGCAATCGATCACATCGCCGCCGAAGACGGCGGCGATGGCCGCGTCGATGCTGAGCTGCTCGAAGTACTGAGTGGCATCCACGAGGTCGCTGACAAACACGAAGCTGCGCACCTGCTCGAACAGGGATTGAAGGCTGTAGACCAGCTGCAGCATGAAACGCGCCGTGGTGCGGACCGACAGGCTGACATCGCAGATGACGACGATGCGCGGCTTGTCCTGCTGCTGGCGCGTCATCACCGGCCGGAATGGAATGCCGTCATAGACCATGCTGTCGCGCAGGGTGCGGGCGACATTGATGCGCCCGCGATGGCTCGCGACCCGGCGGCTGGACCGCGCGCCCTTCATCCGGCGGCCGAGCCGGCGCACGATCTCCTCCATCTCGCGCCGCTCGCTTTCGGAGAAATGGTAGTCGTAGGCGGAGCGCATGGGCTGCGGATGCGAGTTTTGCCGATCGTTGCGCCGAAGCGCCAGTTCACGTTCCATATAGCGCTTCAGCAATTCCGGCAGGTTGGCGATGATGCCGTCGATATTGCGGGCCAGCCGATCGATCAGCGCCTCGTCGACCTCGAGATCGCGCAAGTCGTCGAGAAAGGCCTCGGCCGCGTTGACGATCAGGTCCTCGTCGATGGACGGCAATCCGGCGCTGAAGTTGAGTTCGCCCGGCTTCGCGATATTCTTGACTTTTCTCACCTGCAACTGGTGAGTCACCTTCTTCATGATCCGATCGAGCAGGCCCTTGTTGCGGTTCAGGATCAGCCCCTGGCTCAGCGCCGAGAGGCTGAGTTGATTGGGGTCCTGATGGGGATTGAAACGAGTCACCATCTTCTCCGGGTCGAAAAAGTCCCGGATCGAAACCGGCTCGCCATGGGCGTGCTCGGCGTCCTTGTCGACAATCCCCGTGTCATCCGGCGCGAAGACGATGCGCTCCGGTTCGGCGACATCGCCATCGTGGTGGTGGCCTTCGCCGCCGCCGGCATGGCGATCGCCGGCGCGCGGCAGCGTGAAAAACACCTCGAACAAGTCGTCGAAGACCGGGATGTCGTGAACGTCCTTGATCAACGTCGTGCGCAAAACCGTCCGCGCGTCTTCCCGGTCGGCCAGAGTGACGTGCATCAAGGCTTGCATCGCGTCGATCGCTTCGGAGGGCGAAATCCGCACGCCGTTCTTCTTGAGCAGGCAGATGAAGCGATTGATCGGAGCGTCCATCAGGCGTCTCCGACGCCGCCGTCGACGCGCCCTCGGTAGCGTCCGAAGTACCGCACGGCGTGCTCCTGCCTGCGGCTCTCGACGTCCTTGAGGTCCGGCTCGGCGGGACCGGGCGGCGGGCGCAGGATCTGGGCTTGGCCCTCGCGGCTTGGCTGATCGGGACGGCGCACCTTGTCGTGATGATGGCTATGGTGCGCGTGGCCGTGCCCATGGCCGTGGCTGTGCCCATGCTCATGCCCATGGCCGTCAGAATGGTGATGATGGTCATGGCCATGGCCGCTCGCCCCTTCCAGCAGCCAGGCGACATGGTCGCGCACCTGCTGCGTATCCCGCTCGTACTTGACCAGGAGTTGCAGGGTTTCTTCCACCAGGTCATGGGTCAGATGCTCGGCGTTCAGCAGGACGAGCGCCTGCGCCCAGTCGAGCGTCTCGCTGATGCTCGGCGCCTTGCGCAGGTCGAGGGCGCGCATCCGGCGGATGACGCTGACCACCTGGCCGGCCAACGCCTCGCTGATGCCGGGAACCTTGAGGCGAATGATCCGCAGCTCGCGCTGCTCGTCGGGATAGTCGATGAACAGGTGCAGGCAACGCCGCTTCAACGCGTCGCTGAGGTCGCGGGTGTTGTTGCTGGTAATGACGACGTAGGGCGGCGTCTTTGCCTTGATTGTCCCGATCTCGGGGACCGTCACCTGGAAGTCGCTGAGGATCTCGAGCAGGAACGCCTCGAACTGCTCTTCGGCGCGGTCGATCTCGTCGATCAGCAAAACGACGGGCTCGGGCGCGCTGATCGCCTGCAGAACCGGACGCTGCACGATGAAGTGCCTGGAAAAAAAGACGTCTTCTTGCAGGCGCAACTTTTCCACGGCGTCCCCGAGGTCCTCGACATCGGCGAAAAGCCGGCTGATCTTGTCGCGCAGAAGCTGCGTGTAAAGCAGCTGCTTGCCGTATTCCCACTCGTACAGCGCGCGCGTTTCGTCGAGTCCGCTGTAGCATTGCAGACGGATCAACCGCCGTCCCAGGGCCTGAGCCGTCGCCTTCGCCAGCTCGGTCTTGCCGACGCCCGCCGGCCCCTCGATCAGGATCGGCTTGCACAATTTGTGAGCAAGAAAACTGACGGTCGCGAGCTTGCGGTCACAAATATACTGCTGACTGGCAAGCTCGCCCATCGTTTCCTGAACCGACTGGAACATGTTTCGCCTCTTTTTCGGAGCCGTTTTCTTTGCAAAACGGCTCCGAATTTTTAATGATCGTAAACGCTATCGAGCTCTATATTTGTCAATAGTACGATCCCGTCAGGGCGTGCTTCACCATCGGCGCAACGGCATCGTAGGTGACCTCACGCGCGTTGCCCGGCGTCGAGCCGTCGCCAAGCAGATGCTTGGTGATGCGGTCGACGTCGCGGTCGTCGCCGACGATCTTGGCGCCACCCCACTCGGCATACTTGCCGATTCCCATGCGGGACTTGGTGTATGGGGGCGTGCTGCAGAAGTTCGATGGAATGCCGACGTCTTTGCTCAGGCGGATCGCCGCTTCCAAGGCACGCTCGGCCGCCGAGACATCCGTCAGACCGTCGACGTTCTCGCCCAACGCCCGCGCGATGTCGCGAAAGCGCTTGTAGTTGGCCGGCATGTTGTATTCCCAGACCCGCGGCAGCGCGATGGCGTTGTTGAGGCCGTGATGGGTATCGTAATAGGCGCTGACGGCGTGCGAAGTCGCATGGATGATGCCAAGGCCGCCGCTGTTGAACGACTGCGCCGCCATATAGGAGGCGTACATCATGTAATAGCGGGCCTCGTAGTTGAGCGGCTCGAACACGGTGCGGCGCAGGTGCTCGCCGACCAGTTCGATGACCTTGAGCGCGTTGCCGAGGCTGGGCAGGAAATCGAGGCGCGAGACGTAGGGCTCGGAGGCGTGCGCCATGACGTCGAAGCCGCAGAACGCCGTCAAGTCCTGCGGCATCGAGAAGAACAGGACCGGATCGTTGATGCCGAGCGTGACGGGGCAATTGTCGTCGAAGCCGAGCCACTTGTAAGGCGCCTTGTCCGAGGTGGTATCGGTAATGACATAGGCCCAGCTCGTCTCCGAGCCGGTGCCGGCCGTGGTGTTGATGGCGATGTGCGGCGGATTGTCGGGGTTCTCCGACTTGTTGAAGCCGTCGAACTCGTTGATGTTGCGCCCGTCGTGGGCGACGACAATGCGCGCCCCCTTGGTGGCGTCGGTGACGCTGCCGCCGCCTACCGAAATGAAGCTGTCGCACTTCTCCTTCACGTAAAGATCGGCCATCTCCATGCAGTTGTAGTCCTTGGGATTGGACTCGATCTTGTCGTAGATGACGACGTCAACGCCCTGGTATTTGATCTTGCCGGCGACATCCTCGACGATGCCGGTGCCGCGCAGCCCGCTCGTCGCGAGAAGCGAGCGCTTGAACCCGAGGTTCTTGGCCTCGACGCCGACCATTTCATAGGCGCCCGGACCGAGGATGCCGCGCGGCATGCGATGAAATTCCTTAATCGGAAATTGCCATAATTTTTCGGCTTGCATTGACTGTTTCCTCCGCCTTTCCGAGTTTTTTCAATCATCGGGCCTCTCGAGAGAGGCATAATCCTGAAGAGGCGGAGTGTTCTCCTTGCCTCTCCAGGGAAAATTAAAAAGAACCGCCTGAATTAAGACTGCCGCTGCCCGACCTCCTTGACGTCAGCGTTGACCCATCTCCTTGCCGCCAGAAGAGGAAATGGCGGACGCGTTCGAGTCCTTCCGGGCTCCCGCGCCTGGATTGTCGGGGGCCTTGATGGGACGCTCCTCCGGCGCCGCCGTGGGCGACTCCTCCGCTTCGGGCGCTTCGCCCGTCATCAGGCGGGAGCGGATGATGAAGCGGACGCCTTCCGGCGCTTCCAGCGAGAAGCCGCCGCCCCGGCCGGGGACGACATCGACGATGAGACGGGTGTGCGCCCAGCGGGCGTACTGGTCGGCGCCGATGTAGAAGGGAGCGCCGGCGACGCTGCCGAGATGGACGTCGCGCGCGCCGACGCGGAACTCGCCTTGCGGGTAGCACATCGGCGCGCTGCCGTCGCAGCAGCCGCCCGACTGGTGGAACATCACCGGCCCGTGCCGCCGGGTCAGTTCTTCGACCAGGGCCTTGGCCGCCGGCGTGATCGACACGCGTTCCGCGCTGTCGCCCTCGTCCATGGCTTCGCCTCCTCGCTCCGGCAATCGGATGGGCGGCGGCCGCCCGTTCCCGAGCGGCCGCCGCGGCTCAGAAGAAGCCCATTGGCTTAGGGTCGTAGCTGACCAGGACGTTCTTGGTCTGCTGGTAGTGGTCCAGCATCATTTTGTGGTTCTCGCGGCCGATGCCGGACTGCTTGTAGCCGCCGAAGGTGGCGTGGGCCGGATAGAGGTGGTAGCAGTTGGTCCACACCCGGCCGGCCTGGATGCCGCGGCCCATGGCATAGGCGCGGTTCATGTCGCGGGTCCACACCCCGGCGCCCAAACCGTAGAGGGTGTCGTTGGCGATCGCCAGGGCCTCCTCGGCGTCCGAGAAGCGGGTCACGGCGACGACCGGGCCGAAGATCTCTTCCTGGAAAACGCGCATCTTGTTGTCGCCGACGAACACCGTCGGCTCGACGTAGTAGCCGCCGGCGAGTTCGCCGTCGAGTTCGGCGCGCTTGCCGCCGATGAGGATCTCCGCGCCTTCCTGCTTGCCGATGTCGATGTAGGAAAGAATCTTCTCGAGCTGATCGTTGGACGCCTGCGCCCCGATCATGGTCTCGCGATCCAAGGGATGGCCCTGCTTGATCCGTCCCACCCGCTCGACCACCCGCTCCATGAAGCGATCGAAGATCGCGTCCTCGACCAGCGCCCGCGATGGACAGGTGCACACCTCGCCTTGATTGAGGGCGAACATCGCGAAGCCCTCGAGCGCCTTCTCAAGGAAGCTGTCCTCGCGATCGAAGACGTCGGCGAAGAAGATGTTGGGCGACTTGCCGCCGAGCTCCAGCGTCACCGGGATCAGGTTCTCCGAGGCGTACTGCATGATCAGCCGCCCGGTCGTGGTCTCGCCGGTGAAGGCGACCTTGGCGATCCGCGGACTGGAGGCGAGCGGCTTGCCGGCCTCGACGCCGAAGCCGTTGACGACGTTGACGACGCCGGGCGGCAGCAGATCGCCGATCAGGTCCATCAGCACCATGATTCCCATCGGCGTCTGCTCGGCCGGCTTGAGGACGACGCAGTTGCCGGCGGCAAGGGCCGGGGCCAGCTTCCACGTCGCCATCAGCAGCGGGAAGTTCCATGGAATGATCTGGCCGACGACGCCGAGCGGCTCATGGTAGTGATAGGCGACAGTGGTCGCGTCGATTTCCGAGATCGACCCTTCCTGGGCGCGGATGCAGCCGGCGAAATAGCGGAAGTGATCGACGGCGAGCGGCAGGTCGGCGGCCGTGGTCTCGCGGATCGGCTTGCCGTTGTCGAGGGTCTCGACCATCGCCAACAGCGGGAGGTTCTGCTCGATCCGATCGGCGATGCGGTTCAGCACGTCCGCGCGCTGGGCGGGCGGGCGCTGCCCCCAGGCCGTCTTGGCGGCGTGCGCGGCATCGAGCGCCTTGTCGATGTCCGCCGCCGTCGAGCGGGCCACCTCGCACAGCGGCTGGCCGCTGATCGGACTGGGGTTGGTGAAATAGCGGCCGTCGGCGGGCGGCGTCCATTCGCCGCCAATGTAGTTGTCGTAGCGCTCCCGCATCTTGATCTGTGCGGACAGGCTGCTCAGGGCTTGCTCAAGATTCATGTCTGGTCCTCCCGCGCTGCAAGCATATCTTATTTGACCTTTGGTTTATGATGCTTGCTCCAACCCAAACATTATTCGAGCGCGATGAGGGCGTCCAGACCGCTGGACGGCCCATTTGCGGATTGCGTCCAAACCGAGTCTTTCGGATGAAGTTCAAAGAAAACACGCAGCGTTACACGATGGTCAGTGTGGCCGACTTGGCGGAACCCGACAGCCAACTACCGATGCGACGACGGCGCTTCCGGCGAGCGTAATGTCGGCCTTGCGCGCGCGAGCCAGCGCTTGGCTGCCAGTAACCCAAGCATTACCCGCGTCGCGCGGTCACTCCGATGGGCGGCGGGGTTCGCAGTGGCTGGTAGACAACGAAATACCGCTCAGTGAGCCTGATCAGGGTAGCCAGTTGTTCGTAGGTGAGATCGCCATCAATATCGAAGGCAAGCCGGATATCGCGGAAGCCAACTGGCGCTAAGCAACGCTTTGCTGGTTGCCCCACGGATTGGGGTTTCGCTCTTGGTTCCGCTTGATGACGGCTTTGTGGATGGCGCGGTCGAGATGATCGGCATCGGTGAAGGTTTGATGGGCGAGATGATGCGTGGGGTTCGGAGACATCGTTTCACTTTTTTGGCTTCGATCGTATCTTGCTTCCGGGCTGTCCATCGCCTTCAGGTTGATAAGCCGCTGATGTGGTTGCGGTGGTGGAGCTGTAGGGGGCAAGCGCCGTCCATCAGGTCCAGCGCCAGCCGGTAAGGGGAGTTGCGAGAGTTTGCAGGCATGAACGTCAAGACCCGTCTCGGCTGGGTCAGGCTGTACGAGCAACTCGGCGACTTCGGTTTGGTCTGCCGGCGCTGCGGCATTTCGCGCCCGACGCTCAGGAAATGGTGGCGCCGATATCAGAGGGACGGCGTCAATGGGCTGAATGAAGAGAGCCGCCGTCCGCATCACCTGGCGAAGCGGAAGATCTGTAGAAGCTGAGATCAAATCTGACATGTAGGGGATTGCCTTGGTTGTCGGCTCT
>CAZRWU010000141.1:0-8831 GCA_964603915.1 uncultured Rhodospirillaceae bacterium | reverse complement strand
CTCGCGACGCGGGATTTGAAAAGCTGTTGCCAGGAACTGGCGGAAAAGCTGGAGCCTCGGCATTGCGTCGAGCAGTTGGCCGCGGACGATTTCTTCAATGCGGAGCCGGAGACGTTCGCCGCCGAATATCTCGGTGCGCAGGCGGTTTTCATTCAACCTTACAGCCGGGCCAAGGTCATCAGAATGCCCGATCGCCCGGGCGGGCATCTTTACCGGCTCAAGACCTTGATCAACGGGCAGGGCAACCTGCTCTGGTGGCGCGTCGACGATCCGCAAACCGCGTTGCCGGCGCGCGAGGACGATCCGCAGCATCTTCAGTTTCTCAGGGATCTCGACGCGGAAGCCTTTGCGGGTTCCGTCGAGGAACTGGCGGCGCATGTCGAGGAACGCCTCAAGCCGAGGACCTTGCAGCCGATCTTGCTGCCCCCGACGATTTACATTGAAAGCAGCACCGACGATGCAAATGTGACGCGCCTTCTTGAAGACAAGCTGAGGGACTTGTGGAGACAGGGCCCGTTCAGCCAGCTCGGCGAGTTGCTGTGCATTCATGTTCCGTGGGATCAGCTTCATGCCGAGGGAGCGCAAGCGATCGAGAATGGCCACGGCGTGATCTTCGTCTTCGGACACAAGACGTTCCACACGCTCACGGTGCAAATTCAGAATTTCGAGCGCCTCGCGTTCTCGCGGCAGCTCGGCAAGGCGGTTGCGGTCGCGCCTCCGCATTCGTGGCGGGGGCCAGTCGGTTACCCTATCAGCTTCTATTGCGAGCCTCCGCATTGCGAGCCCGGCAACGGCGGCCAGTTTATCCTGAAGGAGGAGGACACGGCGAAGCAACTCTTGCAGCATATTCATCAGATCTACCGCGCGGCGATGAACCAATCCTCCGCTGCTTGAGGTGCTTTGCGGGGCCCAGCGTCATCGATCGGCAACATCAAAGATCGCGAGCACCGCCAAATTCATGTCGAACGTCACGGCACCGTTGTTCAAGGTCTTCTCGATCACGCGCCACCCTGGTCCCTATCCGGGCTTGCGGCCGTTCGGCGAGGGCGAACGCGACATCTTTTTCGGCAGGGACAGTCAGATCCGCGAGGTCATCGAGCGTCTGCGCGCCAACCACTTCGCAGCCATCCTCGGTGGATCGGGAAGCGGGAAGTCTTCGCTGATCCGCGCCGGCGTTATTCCGGACTTGCGCTCGCACGCGCTTCCAGGGTCGTCCGATCATTGGCTCCCCGTTATCGCCACGCCCGGCGAGGCCCCGATAGAACGGCTTGCCGAGCGGTTGCAGGCGCAGTTGACGTCGCCCGAGGATGCCAGCGCCGATATCGAGGATCTGCTGTTGCAGACGCGCCCCTTCACGCGCTTCCTCGAACAGTTTCAGAACGACATCCGCTTCGGCGAGGAGGGTCTCGAATCTCTCGGCGCGCGGACCAACCTGCTCGTGGTCATCGATCAGTTCGAGGAGATCTTTCGTTCGCAAACGGTCAATACGGTCCAGGCGAAAGCTCTTGTTCGCCTGATCACCGAGACGTTCCACAATCCCCATCCGCGCGTTTATCTCGTTCTGACCATGCGCTCGGAGTTCCTCGATCATTGCACGGGGTCTCTCGAACTACCGGACGTCCTTAACGCGACATCGTACCTGACCCGCCGCCTCAACCGCGCCGAGTTGGAGGAAGTGATCGTCGAGCCGGCCAAACGGTATCTGGTCCAGATGGCGCGGGACGCGCGACATGAGCCGGCCATGGCCGACCCGGCATGGCCGTTCGATCCGATGGCGAAAAGGCATTTGCTCAATGACGTCGCCGCGATGAGCGACGATACCGACCACTTGCCTCTTCTCCAGCACTGTCTTTACCGCCTCTGGAACGCGATGCGCATGCGCTGGCAAGCCAGTGGACAGACGCAGCCGGTCGGCATCGAGATGGCGGACTTGCAGAAGGCCGTCGGTCCTGGATGGGATCACAACGAGTCGTTGTTGCGGCGCTGCCTGGCGTATCATGCCGACGCGATCTACCAGAGCCTGACGCTCGATCGGCAGCACGTCGCCGAGGAGATGTTCAAACTGCTGGCCGAAGTCGACGAGCAGGGCATTCATAAGCGGCGGTGGACGACACGGCGGGAAATCCGGGACGTCACCGGCGCCGACCATGCCACCGTCGACGCGGTTGTCCGCGCCTTCAGCGAACCGCACCCCTACATCCGCCGCGAACAGGCCGCCGCCGGCGAGACGATCGACGTGTCGCACGAGTCGTTCATTCGCAACTGGCGAAGGTTTCGCAAATGGTTGGAGGAGGACCGCAGCCTCGTCGAATGTTACGAAAAGCTGCTCCGGGAAAGCCAGGATTGGCAGCGCCAGCTGGAACAACCGGCGGCCAGCTTTTGGAAAAAACTGGACAAAAAGTATCTCTACCGGCTCGATCGCAAATTGATCGATCGTTTTGTTGAAGGCCAGTATATCAAGAAAATGAGTCTGCCGTGGGCGCAGCGGCACTATGACTCGCTCAAAAGGAATATCGGAAGTGACTATGCCGTTGACGATGACGCTTATCGAAGGGCAGTCTCTTTTTTTAAACTGAGCAAAGCGCGAAGACAGTGGCAGAGGGTTTCATTAATCGGCGGCGGCATCGCCTTGTTGCTGTTGTTCTTTGTTACCCCTGTCGTCATGGCCCACAACGCCTCGATTGCCGAGGAGCGGGAATGGCTCGATGTCGAAACCAAGGCTTTCCAGCCTTATGCCGTGGCGAGTTCCATCGTCGGCCCGGCGACGCGCGAGCGTGAAGAGTGGCGGCCGACTCGGTTATGGCAGGCCGCGGTGGCGCTGCGTGCTCTCGAAAAGCTGGAAGATTACATTGCCGAGATGCCGGAGCCGCGCGCAGGATTGGAATTCCGGCAATACCGGCTTGAGCGCGCCCGGCGGCTTGCCCATAGCGTATCGGTGCAGGCGGTTCGCGATATCGCCGGCTCCGTGGTATGGCCTGTTGCGGCGACGGCGTCCATGCGGGAGGCGCCGGGTTCCGGAACGCGTGGCGATCGGCCGCTGGATGCGTTGAGCGACGAAGACCAAGCGTGCGTGCGCGCTGTCCTGACCCCGGCACAGCAGCAACAGTTCGCCGAACTGGTTCGGGGCGCGGTCGCAAGCGGCCAGGGCGCGCCACTGCTCATTCGCTACCATCAGGGCGACACCGACAACCTCGCCTTCGGATTCCAGCGCGGCGATGCCTGCTACAGGATCGAGCAGACGCAGGATATGCATGACGTCGGTCCTGACCCGGTTTTTTCTCCCGATCTTGGCATGATCATCGTCAGCAGGCAGATGTCCGCTCCGCAAGGGGACGAGCAGGTTTTCTTCATTCATCGGCTGAACTGGTACACCTACTGCGTGCCCCACGCGCCTGGCGAGTGCCGACAGGTCTGGAGAATGAAAACGCAACCACCCGCCTCGCTCGGCCGCGACCTTGGCGCCGTTGCCGACATGGGCGCCGATGGGCGCTCGTTTTTTGTCCAGTCTAATTCGCGCGGCCGGGAGTGGTTCCGCGTCGCGGAATTCGACGGAGCGGAAAGGCTCGCCGGCGAGGAAGAGCAGCGGGTTGGCCGGCATTTCGTCACGTCCGCCGATGGCGAGGATGCGTTCGGCGTCGACGCCGAGCGACGCCGGTTGCTTCATATCGAGACCGGCCGCGAGTTCTTCGCGACGCCGTGGAAGACTTATCAGATTGTCGCCCATGCCGAGGCCGGCGATCATCTGGCGTTCGTCTATTCCGGAATGCCGGCGCCGCAAGGCAAAGATGATCGGCAGGCCGCCGGCGACAGCCTCGGCAATCACTTCTTCACCATTCTCAGGGTGGGGCAGAGCGAAAAACTAAGGCAGCAAGTCGATAACCTCACACAATTGAATTTATTGAAGCACCCCATAGCCAGCTTCGATTTCTTCGGCCCTCCCATTGAGCAGATCGTTTTCGGCGAAGGCGCCGATGAAGGCGTGCTGTATTTCCGCACCGAGGGCGATTTCTACTATCAGTTTGTTTGGGGGACGGGCAAACTTCTCGAGCGCGTCTGCGACGTCCTCGATGAAGCCGGTCTGGAGCAGCCGATTGCGGAAGCCTTCAGTCCGACCTTCAAGATGTTCGCGAACCAGGAAGCGGGAACGGTCTGGCAAATCGTCGCGGAGGAAGGGGGACCGTGCCCGCCGTGAACGGGTAAAGGGAGGTCTTGACGTGAGACAGCGGGGCGCAGCACTGATCCGGATCCTGGCGCGGCGCGGCGGCGCGATCGTCGGCCGGCTGCTCATGGCCGCTCCTTTCGTCGGCGTCGCCGCGACATCGTCAGCCAAATCCCTATCTCCGGATGAGGAGCCGGCAATCGCTCGGGTCGAGCAAATCCGCAACCAGTTGCGCGTGCAAGACGGCAAGATGGTCCGTTCGGAGCGCCGCCAGTTTGCCCAATGGTACAACTGGCCGGATTGGAAGAACTGGAGCGACTGGGACAACGCAGACCGGCGGCGCAGGTGAACGATCGCGAGCGCGGCGGGGCGCGATGTATTTCCCCGCAAGGATTTGAGGCGGAAGCGATGGCGCTCGATCTGCTGGTCATCCAGCCGACGCCCTTGTGCAACATCGACTGCGGCTACTGCTATCTGCCCGGGCGCGACGACCGCCGGCGGATGAGCATGGAGACGCTGGAGACGGCGTTTCGCCGCATATTCGAGAGCGGGTTGGCGCGAGCGGAGCTGTCCGTCGTCTGGCACGCCGGAGAGCCGCTGGTGCTCCCGCCTGCCTGGTACGCCGCCGCGTTCGCGATCATCGAGCGGATTCGCCCGGGCCGCGTGCGCGTTCGCCACAGCATGCAAACCAACGCCACGCTCATCGACCGGCGCTGGTGCGCCTTCTTCGCCGAGCACGCCATCAACCTCGGCCTCAGCATCGACGGCCCGGCGTGGCTGCACGACCGTTGCCGCAGGACGCGGGCGGGCCGGGGCACCCATGCCCGAGCCATGCGCGGGCTGGACGCGGTGCGAGCGGCGGGCCTGCCATTCCACGTCATCTGCGTCCTGACACAAGAGTCGCTGGCCCATCCGGACGCGATCGTCGACTTTTTTATAGCCGCGGGCGTGCGGGACCTGTGCTTCAACGTGGAAGAGATCGAGGCCGCCCACGGCCGGTCCAGCCTCGCCTTTCCCGGCGTCGAGGCGGCGTTCCGCCGCTTTATCGAGCGGGTGATCGAGCGCATGCGAGCGGCGCCCGACGCGATGCGCATCCGCGAGATCGACGATGTGGTGGCCGCGCTTCGCCACCCCGACTTCGGGCGCTTGACGGCCAATACGCAGAACACGCCCTTTCAGATCGTCAGCATTGCCTGGAACGGAGGGATTAGCACGTTTTCTCCCGAACTTCTGGGATGGCGTCACGAACGTTACGGCGCGTTCGCGTTCGGCGACGTCGCGACTCATGCGCTGGACGATGTCGCCGCAGACGGGCGGTTTCAGGATATCGCCGCGGATATTGCCGCCGGTGTTGAAGCATGCCGCCGCACGTGTCCTTACTTCGCGTTCTGCCGTGGCGGCGCTCCGGCGAACAAGCTCGCCGAAAAGGGAACATTCGCCTCCACCGAAACGCTTTACTGCCGCCTTACCCAGAAAATCGTTGTTGAATGCGTGCTGACGGCGCTTGAGCGCGATCTGGCGGCGCGGCAGGCATCCCCTGCATTCGCGTGAGGACGACCGTATCGCCTGGTGAGGAGGCATGATGGACAGGTTCGAAGAATACAAGTTTTTCGCGGAGAGCACGCAATTGCTCGCCGACCGCCGACAGGCGGCGACTCAGGTCTATCTGAGCGTCAATACGGCGATCTTCGCGCTGATCGCGTTTCTGCTCAAGGACGCGGGTCTCGAGGGACGGCTGCTGGCGTTTCTGACGTTGCCCCTCTTCGCCGTCGGCGTGTTCGCCTGCGTCATATGGTACAAGCTGATCGACCGCTACAAGCGCCTGATCAGTTGGCGCTATGACCAGTTGATGGCGATGGAAAAGCTGTTGCCGGACAGCTTCCAGATGCACAGCAAGGAGCAGATGGAGTTCTTCGCCCCGCACCAGAACAAGGAGCGGTTCGGATTTTCCGCGCTGGAGGGATGGCTGCCTCGGGTCATCCTCGCCCTCTATATTGTCTATGGCGGCGCCTTCGTCATCGCCAAGACTCTCGCGCCGTAGCCCGCTGACTTTGCCGGCGAAGCCGCGTCAGCCCGGCACGAAGAAGTATTCGCCCTCTTCAAACTTCTCGAGCTCGACCGAGCGATATGTCGGCCTTTGCGCATGCCCCAGCGCCTTGGCCATGTCGCTGACCCGGGCGGCGACCTGGATATACACGCGCCAGCCTTCGATGATGTCGGCGTTGGTGCCAAGAACCTCGAGGAGAGCGCCCGCGAAGACGGAGTGCTGTCCGCCGCCTCCGTCGAGTACGGGGCTGAGCGAGCCGGAGGTCAGCACCATTCGCGTCGGCTTGTTCGCCAGAGTCTTGATCCAATAGATCCGGTCCTCTTCCCGCACCGCCGGCACCGAGGGCGGACGGCTCGCGGCGGTCAACGATCCGCCATAGCACGAGTCGGCGATGACAAGAACGTGCTTGGCTTTCATGTCCCTTAGAATGTTCGTAATGTCGCTGTTGGAGATCCAATTGCCCGTCTGCGGCGCGGGCTCGGCATCGACCGGCAGCCAGTAGCCGGTTCTCCCGTCGATCTGACCGTGTCCGGCGTAATAGATCAGAAGATTGTCCCGGTCGGTCAGCTGGGTCTTGAGCACGTTCAGCGCGCCCAGGATGTCGCTGCGCGTCGCATTGTACTTTTCGATGACGGTATATCCGTACTTGTTCCTGAGGGTGCCGGCCACCGAACGCGCGTCCAAACGTGCGTTCGGCAGCGGCGAACCATAGGCGCCGTAATCCTCGTTGCCGATGATGAGGGCGTAGTATCTGCCGAAAACATCCCGCGGGACCTGAGCTTGCGGCCTCTTGTCGATGGCTTCGATATGCTGGACGAGAACCTGGATCTGCTTTTCCTTCGCCTCTAGCTCGGACTCGTACTGAGCGACCTGCGCCGCCAGTTGCGCATGTGCGGCGTCGCGCTCGCCGGCGGCTACTTCCAGGCCGGCGATGACCTCGTCTTGCTGGCGACGGGCCTCCCTGAGCGCCGGAACGTCCTGTTGCAACCGCGCGAGTTCGGCGGCGAGACGCTGGCGCTCCGCTTCCACCTCCGCCTGCTGGCGGGCGAGAGCGGCACGCTCGTCCTCCAAGGTTTGCCGATCGGCAAACTGTTGCGCCGTGCTTCGGATCTTCGCCTCGCGCGCATCGAGTTCGGCGGCGCGACGATCGAGGACCGCCGTCTGCTCGGCCAGCTCCGCTTGCTGGCGCGATAGCTCTTGGCGTTCTCGCTCGACCGTGGCCTGCTGTTCGGCGATCCTGGCGCCTTCGACGACCTGAGCTTCGAGGCGATCACGCTCCGCCGCGATCCGCTCTTCCTGACGGGCGAGCGACGCTCGTTGTTTCTCGATCTCCTGCCGCGCTTGCTCCAATGACTGCCGCTCGCGGCTCAGCGCCGCGTGTGCGCGCCGCACATCCTCACTTTGTTGCGCGACCTCGGCTTCTCTCGACGACACATCCGCGGTCCGGCTGGTCAGCGCCTCGGTTTGTTCGGCAATGGTTCGCTCACGGCGCTGAAGTTCCGCCTGCATGGCTTCGATTTCGGCGCGACGCTGGTTCACCTCGTCAGGCGCGGTCTGCGCGACGGCGGCCGGCGGGTCGGCCGGGACGGGCGGCTTCTGCTCCAATGTGTTGCGGGCGTCGGCGAGGGCGCGGCGGGTGTCCTCGGCCTCCTTTTCAAGCTGAGCAAGCCGCTGTTGGGATTCGGTCAGCTCGCGGTTCGTGCTCTGGGTCTGCTGGCGGGCCGCGTCGGATTGCCGCCGGGCGCGCGCCGCTTCCTGTCGCAGGCGGTCGACGTCGGCGGCCGCGACCAGCGTCAGCGGCGCTTGGATGCCAACCGCCTCGCGATAAAGATTGACCGCCTTCTGGACATCGCGCTCGACGCCTTGGCCGCGTTCATACAGGCGGGCCAGGCTCACCTTGGCGCTCGCGCTGCCTCTGTTGGCGGCCTGCTGGTACCAGCTCGCCGCTTGGCCGTAGTCGGGGTTGCCGGCGAGACCGCGCTCATAAATCTCTCCGACATAAAGTTGAGCGGTCGGATCGCCCTGCTCGGCAAGAGGCATCCAGATCTTGAGGGCGGTTGCGTAGTTCGCCGGGTCGTAAAGGACATACTCGCCGCCGCGGATCGCGCAGTCGCGGCCTGTCGTCCGCACCGCCCTTCGCTGACCGGCGTAGACGACGCCGCCAAGCCGGCGGACTTGACCCGGAAGGAGACAATCGACAATCGCGAAGTCGGTCGCCTCGCTCAGCGATGCGCTGGTCTGGATGCTCGCCGGGGACGTCGGCGCCGCGCCGGACGCGGACCCCGGCGAACCGCCGCCTCGGCAGGCGGTCAGAACACTCGCGGCAAGCAGGAGACCGATCACGGTCATTGCCAGGTTCGGCATCGGCTTCCGCCAAGAGGCGAAGACGCGATCGTTATCGGCGAGCATTGTCGTTCCAGCCATGAGCGTTACCTTTCCGGCTCTCGCTTTCCCGTCGTCCTGTAAAGTCGAAGCGCTAGCGTCTCTCCATCGCTCAAAAGTCCTTTCGCAGCCCCGCGGCCACCGAGTGAATGGCGAAATCGGCAAACCCGACGACGGTGGCGTAATCGAGGAAGGTGACCCAGCCATGCGGCAACGTCAGAGCCACACCGACGCCGAGGTCGC
>CAZRWU010000140.1:0-8910 GCA_964603915.1 uncultured Rhodospirillaceae bacterium | reverse complement strand
CGCCCGGGAAGACTCGAACTCCCAACCTTCTGATCCGTAGTCAGATGCTCTATCCATTGAGCTACGGGCGCGGCGCCGGCGAGGAGGTGACCCTAGCGCAGCCGGGCGGGCCTCGCAAGGGGATCGCGACGCGCGCGATCATCCCTTTACATAAGGATGGCGCGCTGGCATGGGTAGCGGCGGGCCGCAATCCAGGGAGAAGGATGCGATGACCGCCGACGTGACCACGCCGGGAAAGATCCACGCCGTCTCATGGCACGAGACCCACCGCGACGCCACCGAGCTTGCCGCCCGGCTCGCCCTCCTCGGCCCGTGGCGGGGGCTTGTCGTCATCAGCCGCGGCGGCCTCGTGCCGGGGGCCATCGTCGCCCGCGCCCTCGGCATCGTTCGCATCGACGTCATCTGCATGACCAGCTACAGCGGCCGGGTCAAGGGCCCGGTCGAAATCGTCAAAGGCGTTGGCGAGGCGCCGGGCGACGGCGACGGCTGGCTGATGATCGACGACCTCGCCGACTCCGGAGCGACGGCCGCGGAAGCCCGGCGAATGTTGCCGGCGGCGCATTTCGCCGCGCTCTACGCCAAGCCGGCCGGCCGGGCGCTCGTCGACACCTTCATCCGCGAAGTGCCGCAGGACGTCTGGATCGATTTTCCCTGGGATCGCGACCCGGCGCCGTAGCGGTTTTCGCGGCTTGGCGATCACACGCGATCGACCCGCTCGATCGCCTCCTCGCGGCGCTCGATCCGCGCCGCGCCTTGCCGCTGCTTGCGCGCCCGGCGCTCGGCCCGCGCCTTGCGCAGGCCGATGACGAACCTCAACGACCAGCGATAGCCAAGCCAGGCGATGCCGAAGCAGAAAGGGATCGAGCCGATGATGATCGGCACGCCATGACCCGCCGCGATCGTCTTGGCGTAGATCAACAGCGGCATGAGATATCCCTCGGCCTCCAAGGCCGCCTCCCAGCCGCGGGAGAAGCGTTCGTATCCGGTGATCGCCTCATGCTGGCCGAGCAGGAACTTGCCGGTGACGTAGTAAAGGTAATAGGTCGGAATCAACGTGAAGACGTTGGTGACCCAGGTCCACGCCAGACCGACCAGCAGGCTGAAGTCCCAGTTCGGCCTGCGGCGGGCGATCAGCCAGCTCAGGAAAACCAGGACCATCTGAATCCCGATCAGGGGCGTGAAGGCCCAGAACAGCCCGACCATGACGCCGCGCGCGGTGTACTCCGGCGCGTGCGGACTGCGCATGAGCGGGATGACGAGCTTGAAGTGAACCAAGCGGTTCAGCTTGTCCGACCACGTATAGCGACGTCGCACTTCCTACGCCTTTTCCCCCGCTCGACCTGCCGACATGCGCGGGTTCATCCCGTCCGCCACTTTAGTTGGACGGATTCACCGGCGGCGCCACGGTCTACGCGCGCCCGGCGTGCGAAAAGCGGGGCGGCCGCGCCGCGCGCACCGTCTGCCCCGCTCAACGAGTCGCGCACGCCGTCGGCAATGACACCTCCGGTTGCGGAAGTCAAGGGACGGCGAAGGCCTCTCGCCGCGCCCGGGGAAGCGCCGATGAGCGGCCGGACTTGCGCGCGCCGCCGGTCACGCGGTAGGCAGTCGGTACGTTTTGCCGGTAACCGAGACTGTGCCGATGCTTGCCCTGCGCGTTTTCATCCCATTCGCTCTCGGTTACTTCCTGTCGTACCTTTATCGCGTCGTCAACGCCGTCATCGCGCCCGATCTGATTCGCGACGTCGGCCTCGACCCGGGCAGCCTCGGCCTTCTCACCAGCGCGTATTTCCTCACCTTCGCGGCGTTCCAGTTGCCGCTCGGCGTTCTTCTCGACCGCGTCGGGCCGCGCCGAACGGAGGCCGCCCTGCTCGTCTTCGCCGCCCTCGGGGCCGTCGCGTTCGGGCTCGCGGGGACGACCGGCGGCCTCATCCTCGGCCGCGCCCTGATCGGCTTTGGCGTCTCGGCGTGCCTGATGGCGGCCTTCAAGGCCTTCGTTCTGTGGTTTCCCCGCGAGCGCCTGCCCTTCGTCAACGGCTGCCAGATGGCCGCCGGCGGCCTGGGCGCGATCGCCGGGACGACGCCGATCGAAGCCATCCTCGGGATTGTCGACTGGCGCGGCGTCTTTTTCATGCTGGCGGCGCTGACCCTCGTCGTCGCCCTGATCATTCTTCTCGTCGTCCCGGAACACCGGCACGGGCAGACTCGCGAGTCGTTCCGCGCCCAGATGCAGGGTATCGCCACGGTGTTCACGAGCAGCCTGTTCTGGCGGATCGCCCCCCTGACGGTCGCCGCCCAGGCCAGCTTTCTCGCCATTCAAAGCTTGTGGACGGGACCCTGGCTGCGCGACGTCGCCGGCCTGAGCCGGAGCGAGGTCGCCGATCATCTGCTGCTGATCGCCACCGCGATGGTCGCCGGATTTCTGTGCATCGGCTGGGCGGCGCAGAAGGCGAGCCGCTTCGGCCTGCCTCCCCTGGCGTTCGCGGTCTGCAGCATCACCGTGTTCATCGCCGTGCAGGCGACGCTGATCATCCTGGGGCCGGGGCCCGCCCCCGTCACCGCGCTGTGGATGGCCTTCGGCTTTTTCGGGACCAGCGGAATCGTTCCCTACGCGGCCCTCTCCCAGCGGTTCCCAGCCTACCTCGCGGGGCGCGTCAACTCCGGGATGAACCTCATGGTTTTCATCGCCGCGTTCGTCGCGCAATGGGGCATCGGCGCCGTCATCGGCGCATGGCCAAGCGGCGAGGGCGAGGGCTATGCGGCCGATGGCTATCGCGCCGCCTTTGCCGTCATGCTGACCCTTCAGTTGCTGGCGCTGGCGTGGTTTGTGCTGTTCCGGCGCGCCGGCGTTCCTGAAGATCGAACGGCGCCGTGACCGGCTGGCCGCCTTCCCAGCCTTGCAGCAGGAACTGCGCGCGGTGCGCGTTGGCGATGGCGGACGCATGGGTTTTGTAATTGAGGATCGGCGGCGCGACCCAGGAGAAGTCGTCCGGCACGGCATCGCGAACCCTGTCCATCAAGCGGCGCCGGCCGATGCTGTCGCCGCCGCGGTCGTGATAACCGCTCATCGGCAGGCTGAGCCAGTGATTGCTGATGCTCATCGGCGCCTCGTGCACCGCCGCCTTCACCTCCTGCCGCTCGATGACGCAGCCTTCCGCGTCGGCGCCGACGCCGGCGCTGGCCAGCGAGAAGAAGGCGGGAATGCACAGAGGCGTTTCGATCAGCAGCGCCTTGGCCTCGGCGTAGGTGCGGCATTCGTCGAACGCCTTGCGCAGCAGATGCGAGGGCGGCAACGCCGACTGCCGCCACACGCCCCTGCGGTGAAGAGCCCAGTCGAACCAGCAGCGCCCGCTGATGCGCCGCGCCGGCGGCTGATTGATGGCGGCGCAAAAGCGTCCCGGCGCCATCGCCGTGAGGACGCCGACGAAGCCGGGCCATGTCGCGCTGTAGTATTCGCCCGCCTCGGTCTCGCAGCGGGCGACGACGAGCGTCGCGCCCAGGCCCTTCAACGGCCAGTCGAGCGTGCGCAACATCCGCATGCCCTCGCCGCTCGGGTCGGGACCGACGCCCGCCGTACAGCTCCACTCGTACGACAGATTGAGAACGAAGGCGCCCGGCACGGGAATCCGCGAAGCGATCGCCGCGATCTCATGACGGTACGGATTGCCGTTGCGAACCAGCCACTGCTGGGTGGCGCGATCGCCGAGGCGAAGGGTCATGCCGCCGTAACGCCTGCGCGCCTGCGCGACGAGAACGGCGAGACGATCATCGGCGCGCTCGGCCAGGGCGACCGGCCCGCCGCGGCCGAGGTCGAGCAGAGGAATCTCAAACAAGGCGCCGCCGTTCCCCGCGTTCGTGACGCGACCCGTCATCCGATGCCACCCTTGTCAGCCGCCGTCGCCAAAATTTGCGTCACACCCATCGCTCTATGATCCGCGACCGATACCGATCATAACATAGCCGCTTCCATTCGCTCATCCCACCGCCGCAACTTTGCGAGGCATCATGATTCCGCGATACAGCCGGCCCGAAATGGCCGCCCTTTGGGAGCCGTCGACGCGGTTCCGCATCTGGTTCGAGATCGAAGCCCACGCCTGCGACGCGCAGGCGCAGCTTGGCGTGATTCCGAAGGAGGCGGCCGAGGCGGTCTGGACGAAAGGCGCCTTCGAGGTCGCGCGAATCGACGAAATCGAACGCGAGACGCGGCACGATGTCATCGCCTTCCTGACCAATCTGGCCGAGCATGTCGGTCCGGAGGCGCGCTTCGTCCACCAGGGCATGACCTCCTCGGACGTTCTCGACACCTGTCTCGCCGTGCAACTGACGCGCGCCGCGGACATCCTGATCGCCGACGTCGACGACCTGCTTGCCGTGTTGAAGCGGCGCGCTTTCGAGCACAAGGGCACGGTGTGCATCGGCCGCAGTCACGGCATTCACGCCGAGCCGACCACCTTCGGCCTCAAGCTCGCCGGGTTCCATGCCGAATGGACGCGAAACCGGGAGCGGCTGCAAGCGGCGCGGCGCGAAGTCGCGACCTGCGCCATTTCCGGGGCCGTCGGCACCTTCGCCGACATCGATCCCGCGGTGGAGCGCCATGTGGCGGCGAAGCTCGGCCTCGGTGTCGAGCCGGTTTCCACCCAGGTCATCCCCCGCGACCGTCACGCCATGTTCTTCGCCACGCTGGCCGTCGTCGCCAGTTCGCTCGAACGTCTGGCGACCGAGATCCGCCATCTTCAGCGCAGCGAGGTGCGGGAGGCGGAGGAGTACTTCGCCCCCGGCCAGAAGGGCTCATCGGCGATGCCGCACAAGCGCAACCCGATCCTCACCGAGAACCTCACCGGCCTGGCCCGCGTCGTCCGCGCCGCCGCCGTTCCCGCCTTGGAGAACGTCGCCCTGTGGCACGAGCGGGACATTTCCCACTCGTCGGTGGAGCGGATGATCGCCCCCGATGCGACGATCACGCTCGATTTCGCCCTCGCCCGGATGACCGACGTCGTCGCGCGCCTGCTCGTTTATCCGGACGCGATGCGCGCCAATCTCGAAAAGCTGGGCGGCCTTGTGTTCTCGCAGCGGGTTCTCCTCGCACTGACCCAGGCCGGCGTCAGCCGCGAGGACGCCTACCGGCTGGTGCAGCGCAACGCGATGAAGGTGTGGGAAACGGATGGGCGCCGCCGCTTTCTCGATGTGCTCAAGACCGATCCGGAAGTGACGGCGCGACTGAATGAGGGCGCTCTCGCGGCGCTGTTCGACCCGAGCTACCACACACGGCACGTCGAGACGATCTTTCGCCGGGTGTTTGCCGACGCCGCGCCGGCCGACGCCAGCCGATGAGCCTCCCGTCGCCGTCCGCCCGCGGCGGCCCCGGCGGGCGCGCTCAGCAGCGCCAGAATGGCTTCGCCGACTCCGTGGCGGCCGTCGCCTCATCGATGCCGATGTCGTGCAGCATCCGGTTATCGAGCGACGCCAAGCGGCGGCGCGTCGCCGCGCGTTCCTGCCATTCGCCCACGGCGTCGAAAAATCGGATAAGAAAATCTTTTGCCCGTTCAAAACCGGCGGCCTCGAGCCCTGGATTGCCGCTCGACCCGCAGGCGACGGAAACCTTAGACGTCATCGTTTCGCGCACGACAAACCTCCTGAGAAAAAAGGCTCATGAAGCGGTTGCATTGCGTTTTCTGCACTCGTTATTCTTAGGATATCGTCGTGCGGTTGAAGCGGCAAACGACGATTTTTACCCTTTCAGATTAGAAAATTTAATATCAGGAAAAGCATGGCGCGCCCTTTGCCATCGTTGAACGGGTTGCGAGCCTTCGAGGCCGCCGCCCGCCACCTCAGCTTCACCCGCGCCGCGGAGGAGCTGAACGTGACCCAGGCCGCGGTCAGCCATCAGATCAAGGGGCTGGAGGAGCGCCTAGGCATCGCGCTGTTTCGGCGGCTCAATCGCGCGCTCGTTTTGACCGAGGCGGGACAACGCCTTTACCCGGCCACGCGCGACGCCTTCGATCGCCTGGCCGAGGCGGTGGAAGGTCTGCGGGCGCGCACCACGACCGGGCCGCTGACGGTGAGCGTTCTGCCTTCATTCGCAGCGAAGTGGTTGGTGCCGCGGCTCAGCCGCTTTCAGGAGCGCTATCCCGATATCGACCTGCGCATCGCCGCGCTCGAGCGCTTGGTCGACTTGGCGCGCGACGACGTCGACGTCGCGATACGGTTCGGCGCCGGGAACTGGCCCGGCGTGCGCGCCGACCTGCTCTTGAAGAACTACCTGACGCCGGTATGCAGCCCATCGATGCTGGATCGATTGCGAGAGCCCGCCGACCTTGCCCATGTCACCTTGCTCCACGAAAGCATGGAGCCGATGGCGCAATTCCCCGACTGGGCGGCATGGCTGCGCGCGGCGGGCGTCAGCGGGGTCGATGTCACGCGCGGACTGCGCTTCAGTCACACGCATATCTTGTTGCAGGCGGCCATCGACGGCCGGGGCGTCGCCTTGGGACAGCTGGCGCTCGCGGCCGACGATCTCGCCGCCGGCCGCCTGGCGGCGCCCTTCGATCTCAAGCTGCCGGCGGGCTACGCGTATTACCTGGTGTGTCTGCCGGGGGCGGTCGAGCGCCCCAAGATCAAGGCTTTCCGTGAATGGGTCTTTGCGGAGACGGCCGAGCGCCGACGGGCGCCGAACGGCCCGATGGAGGCGGGCGGCGCTTCCTCCGCTCACCCGCCGATCTGAACGTGATCCCGGTCGAGCGCCCGGGGGAAGTCCTCCGCGAGGCTTGCAAGGGCCTCGGCGTAGAAGCGGTCGATCGCGACGACGATTTCCGTTTCGTCGACCGCGACGCCCGCTTCATCCAAGTCGGCGGCGACCTTGGCCGCGATATGCGCCGTACCCGGCTGCTCGAGGTTGAGCGCGACCAGTCGCTTGGCGTAGACTTCGGCCTCCGCCGGGGCCATGCTCATGCGTTGCGCGGCCCACAGCCCGAGCAGCCGCGTACGTCGGCACTGCGCCTTGAAACGCAGTTCTTCATCCAACTTATACTTTGCTTCGTGACCGCGTTCGATCTCACGAAAGGTGTCCTGCATGCCTTGCCTCATCGCTGGAATGACCAGAAACTCTTATGAAGATGTAGACTTTCGGGCCGTCGCGCGCAAACCGTGCAGGAAGGCGTCGGCCCCGCCAGAGGCCCTTTCCCGGCCAATTCTCGTTCATGGGCAGTAAGACCATGTGCACCTTCGTGATCCTGCGCAGGCCGAGCCACCCGTGGCCGGTTCTGCTGGCGGCCAATCGCGACGAAATGGCGAACCGGCCCTGGTTGCCGCCGGGACGGCACTGGGCGGATCGCAGCGATGTGGTTGCCGGCCTGGACGAGCTTGCCGGCGGCACGTGGCTCGGCATCAACGACGACGGCGTGGTCGCCGCCGTCCTCAACCGCATCAACACGCTGGGGCCGGCGCCGGGGATGAGAAGCCGGGGGGAACTGCCGCTCGAAGCCTTGGACTTCGGCGACGCCCGCAGCGCCGCCGACGCGCTGGCGCATTTGAACCCGAGGGCCTATCGCCCGTTCAACATGGTCGTTGTCGACAGCAGGGAGGGGTTCTGGATCCGCTGCGTTCACGATGACGACGCCAGCGCCGGCGGCAACGGCCGAATCGATGTCGGCGAGCTGCCGCCGGGCCTGTCCATGTTGACCGCCTACGACCTCAACGACGCCGGCTCGCCGCGCATTCGGCGCTACCTGCCGCGCTTCGCCGCGGCCGCCGCGCCCGATCCGGAAACGGGCGACTGGGGCGAGTGGTTGGCTCTTCTCGGCGATAAGAGCCACGAGCCCGCCGCCGGTCCTGGCGGAGCGATGCGAATCGTCACCGAAACCGGCTTCGGCACGGTTTCCTCGACGCTCATCGCGCTGCCGGCGAGCGGACGCGACGCCGCGCCGCTTTGGCTGTTCGCCGCTGGACCGCCCGGCATCGCCCCATATAATCCTGTGCCGCTGGCGCAATAGCAGGATGCGCCGCGATTGAGTTGCGGCTCGGGACTTGCTATATGACAAGGAGCGCGGGTCCCGTGCGCACCCGCGGCGCACCGTTACGACTGGTTGACGACGAATGGCCCGACGCAGGCAGATCTTTGAAGGCAGGGCGAAAATCCTGTTTGAAGGACCTGAACCCGGCACTCTGGTTCAGTACTTTAAAGACGAAGCAACCCCGCTTAGCCCCCATAAGCGCGTTGTCATCACGGGTAAGGGAGTGCTCAACAACCGGATATCCGAGTACCTGATGACGAAGCTGGGCGAGATCGGCGTTCCCACGCATTTCGTCCGCCGGCTCAACATGCGCGAGCAGCTCGTCCGCGAGGTCGAGATGATCCCGATCCAGGTGATCATCCGCAACGTCGCGGCGGGCAGTTTCGCCAAGCGGTTCGGGATGCCGGAAGGCACGCCCCTGCCCCGATGCATCGTCGAGTATCGCTACAAGTCCGAGGAACTGGACGATCCGATGGTCTCGGAAGAGCACATCACCGCGTTCGGATGGGCGGCGCCGCAGGACCTCGACGAAATCATGTCGTTATCGCTGCGGATCAACGATTTTCTCTCGGGTCTGTTTCTCGGCATCGGCATCCGGCTGTTCGATCTGCGGATCGAGTTCGGCCGGCTATGGGACGACGAGCAGGTGCGGATCGTTCTCGCCGACGAGATCAGCCCGGATTCATGCCGGCTGTGGGATATGCGGAATGACGGCTGGCTCGATTCCGAGCATTGCGAGGGGGATCTTGCGGGGGTCACGCGGGTTTATCAGGAAGTGGCGCGGCGTCTCGGCATCCTGCCCGAGAGCGGTCCCAGCGATTTGCAGGGGCCGGAGACGATGCAGTGAAGGACCGCGCGGCGCGCGCCGCGCGGTTACGGGGGCGGGGCTGAGGGGAATTATGCT
>CAZRWU010000139.1:0-8970 GCA_964603915.1 uncultured Rhodospirillaceae bacterium | reverse complement strand
ACAGGTTCTCTCGCGCCGGACCAAGAACAATCCGGTGCTGATCGGCGAGGCCGGCGTCGGCAAGACGGCGATCGCCGAGGGCCTTGCCCAGCGCATCGTCAAAGGCGACGTGCCGGAGACTCTCAAGGACAAGAAGCTGATGGTCCTTGACCTCGGCGCGCTGGTCGCGGGCGCGAAGTATCGCGGTGAGTTCGAGGAGCGGCTGAAGGCGGTGCTGGCGGAGATTACCGCCGCTCAAGGGGAGATCATTCTGTTCATCGACGAGATGCACACCATCGTCGGCGCCGGCGCCGCGGAGGGCGCGATGGATGCCTCCAACCTGCTGAAGCCGGCGTTGGCCCGCGGCGAGTTGCACTGCATCGGCGCCACGACGCTGAACGAGTACCGCAAGCACATCGAGAAGGACGCCGCTCTCGCGCGACGGTTTCAGCCGGTGTTCGTCTCGCAGCCGACCGTCGAGGACACCATCTCGATCCTGCGCGGGTTGAAGGAGAAGTACGAGCTGCACCACGGCGTGCGCATCACCGACGGCGCCATCGTCGCCGCGGCGACCTTGAGCAACCGCTATATCACCGACCGGTTCCTGCCGGACAAGGCGATCGATCTGATGGACGAAGGGGCGAGCCGTCTGCGCATGCAGGTCGACTCCAAGCCCGACGAAATCGATGAACTCGACCGCAAGATCATTCAGCTCAAGATCGAGCGGGAGGCGCTGAAGAAGGAAGACGACCGCGCCTCGCAAGATCGCCTGCAGAAGCTGGAGAAGGAACTGGCCGAGCTGGAAAGCCGCTCCGACGAACTGACGGCGCAGTGGCGGGCCGAGAAGGAAGCGCTGGCGGGCGCCACCAAGATCAAGGAGGAACTCGACCAGGCGCGATTCAGCATTCAGCGGCTGATGCGCGAAGGGCAATACGAAAAGGCCGGAGAGCTGCAATATTCGGTCATTCCGGAGCTCGAGCGCAAGCTGAGGGCCGCCGAGGAGGCCGAACAGCATCGCATGGTTCAGGAGGCCGTGACAGCCGAGCATATCGCCGGCATCGTCTCGCGCTGGACCGGCATCCCGGTCGACAAGATGCTCGAGGGCGAGCGCGAGAAGCTACTAAACATGGAGGAGAACCTGCGCAAGCGCGTGGTCGGCCAGGAGGAGGCGCTGTCCGCCGTCGCCAATGCCGTCCGTCGCGCCCGCGCCGGTTTGCAGGACATCAACCGCCCGATCGGCTCCTTTCTGTTCTTGGGGCCGACCGGCGTCGGCAAGACCGAATTGTGCAAGGCGCTCGCCGAGTTCCTGTTCGACGACGAAACGGCGATGATCCGCATCGATATGTCGGAGTACATGGAGAAGCACACCGTCGCCCGCCTGATCGGCGCCCCTCCGGGATACGTCGGCTATGAGGAAGGCGGCTCCTTGACCGAGGCGGTGCGGCGTCGGCCGTACCAGGTGATCCTGTTCGACGAGGTCGAGAAGGCCCACCCGGACGTGTTCAACGTCCTCTTGCAGGTGCTTGACGATGGCCGCCTCACCGACGGCCAGGGCCGCACGGCGGATTTCCGCAACACGCTGATCGTGCTCACCTCCAACCTCGGCGGCGACATTCTCGCGGCGCAGGCGGAAGGCCACGACTCCAGCGAGGTGCGCGATCAGGTGATGGCGATCGTCCGCGCGGCGTTCCGGCCAGAGTTCCTCAACCGTCTCGACGAGATCATCCTGTTCCACCGCCTGTTCCCCGCGCAGATGGACCGAATCGTCGAAATTCAGCTGGAGCGGCTGCAGCGGCTTCTCGCCGACCGCAAGATCACGCTGAACGTCGACCGCTCGGCGTTGGCGTGGCTGGCCGAGGCGGGATACGATCCGGTCTACGGTGCCCGGCCGCTCAAGCGAGTGATCCAGCGCAGCCTGCAGAACCCGCTCGCCTCGATGATCCTCGAAGGCCGGGTTGTCGAGGGCGAGGACATTGCGGTTTCCGCCGGCGAAGGCGGCCTGATCATCAACGGCGTCCGCGCCGAGGCCGCGTGACGTCGGGGCGGGCGTGATCTGAGGGGGCCGGACGCCGGCCCCCTTTTTGTCCACAACGGCCGCGCCACCTGCGGCGCCATCTTGGGAGTAGGAGAGAATGCGGCTCTCGTGGTCGGCTGATCACCTAACCCCGAACGCCAAGCGCGCTGGCGCTGTCTTCAGGAGCGGCTCGGGTCGAGACGGCTGTCGGGGGCTGAGGCGGTGGCCAGGAAGACGTCGCGGATGATCGTCTTCTCCGCCCTGATCCAGTGTGACTCGGGCGAATGCTCAGGCTCGCTCTTGGCCAGCTCCCACGCCATCCGCTCGATCGCGTCCCGGCACAGCTCGACGAGATCCTCCCGGCAGCCGTGATAGGCTTCCCAGTAGGGCTCGGCTTGCGGGCGCGCCGCCTTGATCAGTGCATAGGCATCGTTCGGCGCCATGCCTTCGATGAAGGTCAGATAGCCGAGAACGGTGAGTGGCGAGCGGTTGATCCCGGCGGTACAGTAGACGTAGACGCGATCGCCGCGGCTAAGAAGCCGGTAAAGGCAGCGCATCGCGTCAGGCAGTCGCCGGCGCTGTTCCGGCGGATCGAAGTCGCGCATCGGTGCGTTGACGAGAGGCAGCCCGCGTTTGGTGGCGTGGCGGATATGCGCTCCCCAGTCAATATCGAACGCGGCGCGGCAAAGGTCGGTCTGCACCGAAAGCAGCGCCGTAATGCCGGTTTGCTTGCGGATGCGATCGATGTCCTTCGGCGTCATCGGACACGAGCCGACGACGATGTCGTCGCGAACGAAGCTCCAGTTCAGCGTCCAGGTCCACTCGCCGTGCGCCATGGGCGAAGCCAACACCAAGGTCACCGATTGATCAACCAAAGGATCAGGGTCAGGACCGCGCTGATGATCAGGGACGTCGCGATCGGGAAATAAAAGCGGAAGTTCTCGCGTTCGACCACGATGTCGCCAGGGAGCCGGCCAAGACCCAGTTTCTGGACCAATGGCCACAGCAAGCCCGCCACGATCAGGATCACCCCGAAAATGATCAGCCAACGCGCCATGACCCAAGCGATAAACGGCCTGGGCCCTTGCCGTCAACCCCTGCCGCCGGCCTTTCAAGGTCGGGCAGCGGGCTGAAAAGGCCCACCGACGATATCTGCGGTCTGGTGGCTTGCGCTCGCGGTTTTATGGATTAATATTAAATGCGTGTATTGTCTTTCAACCCAGACGCGCTAGAGCGCGGTTTTTGAGGAGGAGAAAATGGCGGAAGAAGCGGGTAAAGCAACCGAGACAGCGGCAGCGGCTCCCGCGGCAAGCGAACCTGGCAGCGTTCCCGTCGCCAAGGAAGAAAAGGCTGGGGCGCCATCTGTTTTTGATCAGGCTTGGCAACCATTCCTCAGCCTCAGACGCGAGATGGACCAGTTGTTCGACGATTTCCTGTCTCGAACCATGACTCCCTTTGGTTGGGGAAGAGAACTCGATCCGTTCCGACGCATGGAAAGCGTGTTCCGTCCGTCCGTTCCTGCGGTCGATCTGGTTGAGCGGGAGAAGGAGTACGTGGTAACGGCGGAGTTGCCGGGTCTCGACGAAAAGGCGCTGGAACTCAAGCTGTCCGGCGACACGCTCAGCATTCGTGGCCAGAAGCAGGAGGAACGAAAGGAAGAGCATGAGAGCTATCGCCTGTCGGAGCGCCGCTATGGGTCGTTTCAGCGGTCGTTGCGGCTACCCCAGGACATCGATTCCGAAAAGATCGATGCCCGGTTTACCAACGGCGTGCTGACCATCACGCTGCCGAAAAACGAGGAAGCGTTGAAGAAACAACGGAAGATCGAGGTCAAAGCCAGCTAGGCTGCGGCGCTTCGTCTCCATAGCGCGTCTACAAAGGGAGGGTTCCGGCGACATTCCTGAAGCCGCCCTCCCCGAATGACGCGAATGCCTTCAAAGCCTAATCGACGCGCGTCGCGTTCCATGGGATCGCGATGCTGGAAAAAGCCCTCGTCATCAGCGGGCTCCCATCGCCGCTTTATACTCCGCGTCAAGCGCGTTCTGCTCTGTCTCCAGTTCGCGGAGCCGAATGCGCTTGCGCTGCTCCGTTTGCGCCAATTCATCCATGTCTTTCCTGACCGACGCAATGTCGCTTTCCAGCGCTTTGGCCTTGTGCTGGAGCGCCGCATCGTCCTTCTTGGCGCCGGCCAACTGAACCTTGACGGTGGCGAGGTCGGCCGCAGCCTTTTGCTGTTCGGCCTGCTTCTTTTGAAGTTGCGATCGGACCTGCTGGCGTTCGGCCTCGACCTGCCGCTGTTCGCGGATTAGATCTGCCTTGCGGGTCAACAGCGCGGCATGCTGGTCTTCCCGCGCCTTGATGCGCGCATCGTAGCCGCCCGAGGCATCGCAGCGGATGCCTCCGATGAACCCGCCGGTGGTCGGATCGCAGTCGGTGGCGGCGCAAGACGCAAGTGCCGCAACGGCAGCCACCATTGAAACGCACCTTGTCACAGTTCGCATGCTTGTGCTTCCCGTTTTTCCCACTCAGCCCACCACCGTCAACCGGCGCGCATTGATCGCGTCGAGTTCGCTTCGCATCAGCGCGATCTGTTTATCCAACTTGTCGATCTCGTTATCGAGCTGAACGATCCTCGGGTTGTTGACATCGGCGCGGGCCTCCTGCGCCGCCTGGCGCCACTCATTGCGGCGTTTGACCAGATTGTTGATCGATTGTTCCAGAACCTGGCGGTTCGAGTCGATCGCGGCCAAATCCTTTTGCGCCTGCTCGTGAGAAATGCGCTTGGCGGCGAGATCGCGCTGAATCTGTGCAAGCTTCTGCTTGTCGCTCGCCGCCACGGTCTGGCTGTCCCGAACCAGCGCTTCGGTTTTCTGATTGTCCATTCGGGCATCGGCGATCATCGCATCGAGAAGTTGTTCCTGATTGGCGTATGTTGCTTTTTTTTCCGCGTAGTAGGAGCCTGCGGCATAGCCCGCGAGGCTACCGAGCGCGGCGCCGATGGCGGCCCCGATCAGCGCGCTCGTTCCCCGATTGTCGCCACCCGCGAGAGCGCCGATACCCGCGCCGGCGGCCGCGCCGCCGACGGCGCCGACGGCAATTCCTTCGGCCAGGGTCCGGTTGAAATCGCTGGCCTGCTGGCGCATCCGCTGCTCGGCCACGGTCAGCGGCCGGCCCGGATCGCTGTATGCGCCAGTGGTCCCGGCGCATGAACTTAAAAACAAGACCGCCGCCACCACGGCTGCCATCGCCTGACGAGGAACTCCCGCTTGCCCTTTCATAACATCCTCTCTTCTTGTCGTTACCTCCTGTTTCTCAGCTCCCCTTTTTGCATTCGGCAAGCCACGCCGAGCGTTTTAGCGTTTTATCTTTCCTGTACTCGGCAACGTGGCGACTGTAAGTATCCGTCACCGGAATCAGTTCTTGCAACCCCCTTGCGGAGAACTCGCTCTTCAATACCGCATCCTGCTTGGCGATGACCACGGCGTCATAATCGTCGGTGAGAGTGACGATCGTATCGGCATAATAGCGCAGATTTTCATATTGTTTGGCCTCCTCCTGATCGGCAATCGCCTTCTGCTCGACGCAGCGCTCGTGCTCGGCGCCGCGGACCTCGACGCAAGCCTTGTGGACCGCCTTCAACTGGTCGATCGGAACGCCATCGTCTTTAAGCTTCTGGCACAAGAAGGCCCCCAGCCTCAGCCGCGCCTTCGCCGCCCTGTCGCGCTGTTCATCGCGCGCCTGGAAGCTTGCCCGCAACGCCAGCTCCAGGTTTTTGAGCCGCTTTTGCATTTCGGTATCGACGGTCGCATCGACGATGTCGCCAAGTTCCCGGACTGGATTTTCTGCTGGCCTGTCTGTCTCGTCGTCGATTTCAGCGATCGCGGGGCTTGAAGGTTCGGTCCCGAGCATGGCCCAGTCGTCCTCGATCGCGCGCAACCGCTCCCGCGAGGTGATGACGGGTGCGACCACGGCGAGGCGGAAGCCGGTGGTCTTGGCCCGCCGCTGCTCGCCGCCTTGATAGAAGGGGATTTCATGCCGGTAGGCGGTGCGGACGTCCGGCTCGGCGGTGGTGTAGTTGCCGCCACGGACGACGAAACCGCCGGCTTGGCCATGCAGGCGGTCAAGCCGGTTCAGGCGGAACAGATCGAACGTCATTTCATCGGCATTGCCGAGCATGTCGTGAAGCCCCAAGGGGTTTCCCTTCAAAAGACCAATCCGCTGAATCTGATTGTTGGAGGAGGATGTGCCGGCGAACCAGACGTAGCCAACCAAGCCGCCCTCCGGCATCGGGAAGATCCGCTCGTTGAACTCCGATTCCGACACCTTGATGCCGCCGCGGGCGGCGAACTCCCACTCGACTTCTGTCGGCAGCCGGACGAAGCCAAGCTCGCTATCCGCTTTAGGAAGCTGATCCGCGGCGTTCTGGCGCAGCCACAGGCTGTAACGGTCGGCGAAATTGACAGCATCGAACCAGCCGATATCCGTCTGCGGCGCCCGTAAATCGGGCGACGGCTGGGGGCAGGAGGATTGCAGCGCCTGGTATTGAAGCTGGCTTACTTCGTATTTGCCGAGCAGGTAATAGCGCCCTGCCTCGTCGCTGTCGAAGCTGCCGGCGATAAACGCGGGCCGCGTGCTCTCGGCGAATCCGCGAGCGTCGTCCGCGTTGCCGACGGTGATCGGGCGATCACCCAGCGGGCTATCCGACGGAATCATGACTTTGCGAAAAGCCATGGCGCCGCCGCAGGGCATCGGCAGGATGACATCCTCGGCCGCCGGCGCCGGGTTGACATGCTCATCCGGCCATGATGAGGTCCGCGCAGCAGCCTCGGTCCAGAGGATCGCCGCCGCTGCGATAACCACCGACACGCCGGCGCGGCGACCTCGCCTAAAGGGCCCGCAGGCCTTCGGCCGGATCAATTTTCGCAGCACGATATCCTCCCACCACCGAAGCCGCCAATGCAAAGCCTAACGTCAAGAAGACAGCGGCGACACCGTCGGAGAATGCCAAACGGCAGACGAATTCCTCGCGGTGAAGTTCGTTGGCGAAAGCCGCATTGAAGGCTGCCGCAACGGCGATGTAAACCGCGGCCGCGAGGGCGGCGCCGCCGAGGGCGACAAGCGCCGCCTGGACGGCCGGAAATCCGACAACCGGAACCGTGCCAAGGCCTATCAACCGCAGTAATGCGATCTCGCGGCGCTTGCGGTCGACGTTGGCCCACAGGCTTGTGGCTAGCGACAGGAGATAGCCGACGACGCCAATGGAGGCCAGGATGATAAAAACGAAGCTCAAGACCCGGTCGATCGCCTTGACGGTCTCGATCTCCTTGGCCCGCGTCACCACTTCCAAACCTTGATCTCGCAGCCATTCGGCCAGCGGGGCGACATCATCGAGTTCCTTGGCATAGAGTCTCATGCTGGCGAAGGATCGGACGGCGGGCCGGTCCCGGGCGCCGTCGCTGACGCCCAGTTCGGCGACCGCGTAACCATCGCGATAGTCTTCGGTGGCGGCGAGGAGCGGCACCGAGACGAACAGTGCATCGCGGCCGAACGCGCTTTCGGGCAGGATGCCGACAACGGTCAGCGCGACCTTGACCGCTTGCGCCCGCTCATCGAGACGGCGAGAGACAGTGGCGGTGAGGCTGCCGCCAACGCTGGCGTTCAGCTTGCGCGCGGCGGTCTCGGTCAGAAGGATCTCGGCCAGTTCATCGGGCGGGCGGAGGTGGGCGTCAAGCAGCGGATCGCCGGCCGCGGTCGGAATCATGTCGACATCGAGGAGACTGGTGCCGGCGGGGCTTTCCAGGGAGAGCGTCGCCGCCAGAATCCGGGTTCGCGGCGCCAGGAACCGGACATCGGGTCTGGCGGCAGCCTGCTGCAACCATTCGGGCTCCAAGCGGTGATGTCCGCGCAGAGTGACTTCGAGATTACGCGGGTCGGATTTAAGTCGTTCGGTCAACGTCGTCACGATGCCGGACTTCAATCCGAAGAGCACCAGCAGCGGCGCCAGCACCGCCGCCAATGCCAGCACCAGGCACAATGAAACCCGCCATTCATGAAGGAAGTCGCGCCAAGCCAGCACGAAGGTCTGACGCCACTGCCTGCGCAGCGTCGACCGCCCCGGCGACGGCCGGGCCGTCGATGGCGCATCGCTTCCCGGCAAGGCCATGGCGGCTAGCCGTTGAAGCGGGTTACGGCGCATGCCTCGCCGCGGCCGGATTCCGCTCTCACCTGACGCAGGCCGAGCGAACGCACCAGCTCCCAATCATGACTGACGATGATCGCGGTAATCTGAAAGTGTTGAACGAGAGCCAGCAACAGCTTCATCACCTGCAACGCCTGGCCGGGATCGAGGGCGGCGGTCGGCTCATCGGCTAACAGGAACGCGGGCCGATGGGCGAGGGCGCGGGCAATGGCGACCCGCTGGCGTTCCCCGATCGACAGCGCCTGGGGTTTCTTTCCGAGCAGGTGCTTGATCTTGAGCGCTTCCGCCAACTGCTCGACCAAACCATCGGCGCTGTCGAGACCGAGCAGCGAGCGAGACAGCCGGATATTGTCGCGCGTGCGAAGGAACGGCAGGAGGCCGCCGGTCTGTAGGACGTAGCCGATATGTTGCGCCCGGACTTGCGCCAGCGCGCCTTGATCGTTGTGACGCCATAGCCGGGCGACATCAACCACATGACCATCCGGAGTTTGCAGATCGAAAGCGGCGCAACGATCCGGGCGCAGAACCAGCCCGAGAAAATCGAGAAGCGTGCTTTTGCCGCACCCGCTGGGTCCGGTTATGGCGACGCACTCGCCACGGTGAACGCCCAGACGCGGGATATGCAACAGAAAGCCGTCGTCTCCCCCGCGCTGGCGCGTCGCATCGACCACCGACAGCACCATTCCGGCATCGCTCACGGCAACGCTTCCAACGGGACCGGATAAACCGTCTCGCCTGGATCGGCCCCTGGCGCCAATGCCACCCAACGATCGACGTC
>CAZRWU010000138.1:0-9149 GCA_964603915.1 uncultured Rhodospirillaceae bacterium | reverse complement strand
TGTAGGGCTTGGTGAATTCGCTCCAGCGCGCCGTATCGAGGATTTCCACTGCGTCGCCCCGCAGTTCAGCGCGGAAAATGCGGGTGAACGCGCCGCCATTGTCGCCGCTCTCCGCGAGCAGGACCTGAGACGTGCCGGGAATCCGGGCGGCGCTTTCCAGATCGTTGCTCGCTTGATCCGGAAACGCGACATCCACCGGACGCCAAAGCACTCCTTCCGACGAGGCGGGGAGGGTGAGAAGGCTGACGCGGGGAAGATCGGGCTCCTTTCGGTTCTTGGCGTCATGAACCGCGAGGAAAAGATCGCCGTCGATCCAGGCGAGTCCGCTCAGGTCCGGCATCGACGCCGTCAATGTGACGCCAGCCGACGTGGCGGCCGGGACGTTCATCGGGCTCTGACATGCCGGCGTCGCCAACAGGCAGAGCGCCACGAGAGCGTTCCACGACATACGCTGCGCCCAAAACCTTCCGCGCATCGCGCGCTCCCCCCGATGTTCGATGGCATTATCGAGGCGACATTAGCGCACGATGCGGGGCTTGGTAAGCGCGGTTGCGAAGCGCGACAGGGTTGATCGGAAGGCGGCAAGGCGCGGCGCAGCCGCCGGTCAGCGCTTGAGGTCGCGGGCGACTTCGGTCATCTCGTCGACGGTGCGGAAGGATGAGGCCGAGGCGTTGTAGGCGTTCTGCGTCACGATCATGTGGCTGAACTCCTGCGCCAGGTCGACGTTGGACAACTCGTGCGCGGCCGGGATGATGCGGCCGAGGCCCTTTTCGCCGGCGCCGCCGACCTCAGCCGGGCCGGAGGTCGGCGACTGCGCGTAAACATTGCCGTTGCGGGCTTCGAGACCGTCAGGGTTGGCGAAGCCGGCGATGGCCAGCTTGTAGATCGGCTTGCTCATGCCGCTGGCGAACACTCCGATGACATGGCCGTTGCTGTCGAACTCCACCGACGTCAGCGGGCTCGCCGCGAAGCCGTCGCGATTGAAGCTGAACGGGGCGAATGCATCGCCGAACTGGGTGAAGTTGCTGACATCGAGCGTGAAGCTGGACGTCCTGCCGCCGGGATGGGTGATGGCGATGTTGTAAGCGGCGGGGGTGGCAAGGTAGCCGGTCGGATCGAAATTCAGCGGCGGCGACGGCATGCCGTTGGCGGTGACGGTGACCGCGTCGCCCGCGCCCCCGATGACGTTGAAGCCCCAGGAGTTGGCGATTTCGCCGCGATCGAAGCGCAGCATCAAATCGCGGCGAATGCCGGTGTCGTCGAAGATGTCGATGGAAAAGCGCTCGCTGGCGCCGGGGCTCGCCGTCGCGGGCAGATTGAGGGAAAGGGCGCCCTGCCGCGTCGCCTCGCCGACATTGCCGAATGCGGCTGGGTCGATGCGCAGCGACGTCAGGGCAGCGGCCGCCGACGGAAAGGAACGATCGGGGTTGGCCGCCCATCCCTGGACATAGTGGCCATTCTTGTCGACAAGGTACCCCTTGTCGTTCGCAATTGCGCTCCCGCCCGAAGGCTCAACCACCGCTCCGGCAAATCGGCCGTCGCGACCGTAAAGCGTCTGCCCGGCGCCGTCCGGCTGCGAATTGAGAACGAAGAAGCCGCGGCCGTCGATCGCGGCGTCGAGCTTCCGGTCGGTGGTCTCGATGAGCCCCTGAAGGCTTATGCGCTGAGAGTCCTGGGGGCGCACGCCGCCGAAATCCGAATTCTTGGTCCCCGCCGGGGCGTCGGCGGCTCCCGGTTGGCTGGCAAGGGTCTGGCTCAATACGGTCGCGAACTGGACCTCCGCGCGCTTGTGGCCTCCGGTCCGCATATTGGCGATGTTGCTCGCGGTGGCGCTGAGGGCGTGGCTTTGCGCCGCCATGCCAAAGACGCTCGGCTGAAAGAAACCATAGACGCTCATCGCCATGCTCCATTCTCATGCGCTTTGCGGGCGCACCATTCCTCTTCACGCACCGTCTTTGTAAGCAACGGCCGTGCCACCTGCGGCCGCTGCTTTGCTCCGACACAAGCGGCCGCCGAAATACGGTTGAACGCGCCGCCTCGCGCATCCACGAGCCCGGCAAATCATGCCGGTCGGCGTAATGGCGAGGAGGATTTGCCGACGGGAAAAACGAAGGCGTGGGCGCGGTCAACGTCCACCTTGACCGCTTCCCCGGGGGGCGGAAGGAAGATCCCCGGCGCCAGCGCCTGGAGTGGCGCGGCCACGCCCTTCAGCTTTACCCTCAGGTGACTCGACCGGCCGAGCAGGCGCGCCGAGAGGACGGTGCCGGCGGCGCCGTTGACCGCGGCGCCGATCCGAAGTCCTTCGGGACGGATGAAGGCGGCGGCGGCGCTGCCGTCGAGAAGGCCCTTGGCGGCAAAGCTTCCGACGGGCGTGTCCAGCCGTCCCCCGTCAACGATGCCGTCGATACGGTTGAGGGGGCCGAACAAGCCGGCGACAAAGACATTGCAGGGATGAAGGTAGATCTCCTCCGGCGGTCCATGCTGGACGATGACGCCGGCGTTCATGATCCAGAGGCGGTCGGCCATGAACATGGCTTCCTCAGGATCGTGCGTCACGATCAACGTCGCGACGCCGGACTCGCGCAGGATGACCAGCGTCTCTTCCCTGACCTGGGCGCGGCGCGTCACGTCCATGCCGGAGAACGGCTCGTCGAGCAAAAGAACGTCCGGTTGCGGCGCCAATGCCCGTAGGAGAGCGCACCGTTGTTGCTCGCCGCCGGACAGGGTGTGCGGGTACTTCGCGGCAAGATCGGCAAGGCCGACTTGCCGCAACGCCCGATGCACCCATTCCCGGCGCTGCGCGGCGCGCCTGCCGAGGCCGAACGCGACGTTCTCGAACACCGTGAGGTGAGGAAAGAGGGCATAGTCCTGAAACATCAGGCCGACGTTGCGCCGCTCGGGCGGAACGAAGCGCCCGCTTGCGCCATCGGCGACGAGCCGCCCGCCGATCCGCACTTCCCCCCGTTGCAGCACTTCCAGACCGGCCGCCAGACGCAGCAGCGTTGTCTTGCCGCACCCCGACGGCCCGAGCAGGCAGGCGACTTCGCCCGGACGGACCGCCAGATCGATCCCCCGAACGACCTCGTCCCTGCCGTAGGCATGGAAAATGCGGTGAAGATGCAAGCCCATCAGGAGGACGCCGCGGCGCCGGGCCGCGACCGCCCGACCGTTCGGCTCAGGGCGATGACGGGAAGAACGCCGACCGCCACGATCGTCAGGGCGCCCGGCGCGCATTGTTCGAGCAGATCGCTCGAGGCGAATTGATGAACATGGGTCGCCAGGGTATCGAAGTTGAACGGCCTGAGCAGAATGGTGATCGGCAGCTCCTTCATGCAGTCGACGAAGACGAGGATGGCCGCGGTGAGGATGCTGCCCCGCATCATCGGCAGGTGAACTTTCATCAGAGTCTTCATCGGGCCCAGCCCGAGAGTTCGCGCCGCGCCGTCGACCCCGGGAGTGATCTTGGCCAGGCCCGCCTCGACGGTGCCCAGCGAGAGCGCGAGGAAGCGGACGAGGTAGCCGTAGACAATGGCGAAGATGGTGCCGCTTAGGAGCAGCCCGGAGGACAGACCGAACGTTTGACGGACCATCCCGTCGACGGCGTTATCCAGCGCGGCCAGCGGGACCAGGATGCCGACGGCGAGAACGGCCCCCGGCACGGCGTAGCCGATGCCGGCAAAACGGACCAGGCGTTGCAGCCACGCGCCGCGGCTCAGTCGCACGCCGTAGGCGAGGAACAAGCCGATGACGATGGCGAGCATGGCGGAAATCGTCGACAGCGACAGGCTGTTCCAGGCGAAGCGGGCAAAATTGCTGTCGAACGCCTCTCCAGACAATCCAAAGGTGTAGTTTGCGAGGATGACGGCGGGGACGGCGAAACCGAGAGCCGGCGGCAGAAGGCAGGCGAGAAAGGCGAGCCAGGCCCTGCCGCCCGACAGGCGGCGGCTTGGCAGGGTCCGGTAGCGGGTCGATGTGTGATGGTAACGCTGGCCGCGCCGGGCGAGGCGCTCGCCCGCTAGCAGCACAAGGACGAACAGCAACAGGACCAGAGCAAGCTGCGCCGCGCCGGCGACGCTGTTCATGTTCAGCCAGACATCGTAGATGCCTCGGGTCAGGGTCGGCACGGCAAAGAAGTCGACGGTGCCGAAGTCATTGAGCGTTTCCATCAGCGCCAGCGCCACCCCGACGATGATCGCGGGACGGGCGAGCGGCAGCGCCACCTGAACGAAGGCGCCCCAGGGCGTCTTGCCGAGGGTCCGGCTGACTTCGAGAACACAGACGCACTGGGAAAGGAACGCGGCGCGGGCGAGCAGGTAGACGTAAGGGTACAGCACCAGCGTCATCATCGCGATGGCGCCGCCGAGGGAACGGATTTCGGGGAACCAGTAGTCGCGGCGCGTGGTCCAGCCGAACGTCTCGCGAAGCAGCCCCTGGACCGGGCCGGCGAATTCGAGAAGATCGGTGTAGACATAGGCGATGACGTAGGCGGGCACCGCCAGGGGAAGCAGCAGAGCCCACTGAAAGATCCGATCTCCGGGAAAGCGGTGCATGGTGACGAGCCATGCGGTGCCGACGCCGATGACAAAGACGCCGATGCCAACGCCAAGCATCAGCATGAACGTGGTGCGCACGTAGACCGGCAGGACCGTTGTCGCAAGGTGCGACCAGATATCGTCGGTTGGCGCAAGAGCGAGATAAATCAGCGCCAGCAACGGCGCGGCCACCAGCAAGGCCACGGCGGCCGCGCCGAGCGTCCAGGCATCGAGGCGGCGCTGTCCGGCAAGCCGCCGGTCGGCCAGTTCCTCGAGGGCGCCGGGAAGGCTCGCGATACGCTCCGCTCCCAGCTGCGCATCGAGTGCGATGTCGTGCTTCGTCATGCCAGTGCCATGTCCCGCGCGGGCCGCGACGGCGCGGCAAGGGACGCGCCGATCCTCTCGTCAGAAGCCGGCGGCCTGATCGTAGCCGACCTTGTCAACCAGACGCGAAGCCGTCTCCCGATACATCGCGACCTCGGAGAGGCTGACATCGTCGGCTTTGAAGTTTCCCCACGACGCGACCACCGGATGCGCCGGCACGCCTTCCTTGATCGGATACTCGAAGTTCTGCTCGGCGTACAGCCTTTGCGCCTCGTCGCTGACGAGATATTCCAGAAGCTTGATCGCGTTCTCGCGCTGGCGCGCGCTCTTCGTGACCGCGGCGCCGCTGACATTGACGTGCGCGCCGCGCCCGTCCTGGTTGGGGAACACGATACGGACCGCTTCGGCCCACTTGTTCTGTTCCGGCTCCTCGGCGGTGGTGGCAAGGTGGCCAAGGTAGTAGGTGTTGACGACGGCGACATCGCAGGCGCCCTCGAAGATCGCCTTCACCTGCGCGCGGTCGTTCCCTTGCGGTTTTTGCGCAAGATTGTCCTTGACCCCACGCAGCCACTCTTCCGCCTGCGCCTCGCCGTCATGCGCGATCTTCGATGCGATCAGGGAGATCATATAGACATGCTTGCCCGAGCGGGTGCAGACGCGGCCCTTGAAGCGCGGGTCGGCCAGATCCTCATAAGTGGCGATTTCGTTTTCGCCGACGCGATCCTTGCTCGCCACGATCACCCGGCCGCGCGTGGTCAGGCCGTACCACAGCCCTTGGGGATGGCGGTACTGAGCGGGGATCGTCTCTTCGAGGATGGGCGAGGACACCGGCTGGAGCACGCCCGCCTCGACCAGGTCGTTGAGCGCGCCGACGTCGGCGGCCAGTACGACATCGGCGGGGCTGTTCGCGCCTTCCGCCTTCAGTCGCTCCAGGATGCCTTTTTCGGCATAGACCACGTTCACCGCGATGCCGGTCTGTTCCGTGAAGGCATCGAGGATCGGCTGCATGAGGTAGGCCTGCCGATAGGAATAAAGATTGACCGCCTCCGCGGCCGCGGCGGGAGGCGCAGCGGCGGCGGCGATCGCCCATGCCAGAAGCAAAAGGGCGAGGCGCGGCGCCAGGCGGCGTTGAAGCGAGCGCATGTCGGATACCTCCTTTTATCGATTGGGCGTTGGCGCGCCGATATCGCTCACGGTAAGGATAGACGATTTTAGAGAACCGGTGATGATATTGCAAATCAATCTCATTAAAGGCTCCCGCGGAAGGCGCCCACGCGCGCGGCCGCCGGCAGGACCACGTTCAGACAAAGCGCCCGCGGCCGGCGCAAAGAAGGAGTGACATGCGCGTTCTTTCGGTGTTCGGGACTCGTCCCGAGGCGATCAAGATGGCGCCCGTCGTCCAGGCGCTCACCGCCGAGCCCGCCATCGACTCGCGCATTTGCGTGACCGCGCAGCATCGCGGCATGCTCGATCAGGTTCTCGATCTCTTTCGCGTCGCGCCCGATTACGATCTCGACATCATGGCGGCGAACCAGGGGCTGACGCACATCACGACCGCCGTCCTTCAGGGCCTTGGTCCGGTTCTCGAGGAATGCCGGCCCGACCGGGTGCTGGTGCATGGCGACACGACGACGACGTTCGCCGCCGCCCTGGCGGGGTTCTATCAGCGGATTCCGGTCGGCCATGTCGAGGCGGGCCTGCGCACCGGCAACATGTACGCGCCGTGGCCCGAGGAGATGAACCGCAAGCTCGCCGACTCGCTCTGCGATCTTTACTTCGCGCCGACGCCGCGCGCCCGCGACAATCTGATGCGCGAAGGGGCGGGGGCCGAGCGGATCGTCGTCACCGGCAACACCGTGATCGACGCGCTGATGTTCGTGGTCAAGACCCTGCGCGACAACCCGGCGTTGCGCGCCGCCGAGGAGCGCCGGCTGTCACGGTGCGGCGTCACCCTTGGCGAGAGGCGGCTCATCCTCGTTACCGGCCACCGCCGCGAGAACTTCGGCGCCGGTTTCGAGCGGATCTGCCGCGCCCTTGCCCGCCTTTCGGAGCGCGACGACGTCGACATCGTCTTTCCCGTTCATCTCAATCCGAACGTGCGCCGGCCCGTCGAGAGCATCCTGGGCGGTCGGCCGCGCGTCCATCTGATCGAACCGGTCGATTACCTTGCCTTCGTTCACCTGATGGACCGCTCGCACATCATCGTCACCGATTCCGGCGGCATCCAGGAAGAGGCCCCGTCGCTCGGCAAGCCCGTCCTGGTCATGCGCAAGACGACGGAGCGCCCGGAAGCGGTCGAGGCCGGCACGGTCAAGCTCGTCGGCGCCGATGACGCGAAAATCGTGCGCGAGGCCGAACGCCTGCTCGAATGCCCGGCCAGCTACGCGGCCATGCAGCGCGTCCACAACCCTTACGGCGACGGCCACGCCGCAAGGCGCATCGCCGATGCGCTTCTCAACGTCCACGGCATGCCCCGCCGCGAGCGGGCGTAGCGCCAACCCGCGGCGCTTTCAGAGGCCGGCGCCGGATGATGGGGACGATCGCAAGATACGGAAACTGACACTACTGGCCCGGGTGTCCGGGTTGTTCCTGTTACGGTAGGTGGCGTGCGCGGCGGCCGAGTGGCCGTACCACGACCTGCCCCGAAGCGCACGACCAGAATCCGCGACATCGGACTCTTGATACAGACTGGCGCATCATTCCCAAATGGTTCCTGCGAAGTCCTCGCAACATTCATGTCCATCAGAACGCGCATCCTCGGCCTTCTGGGCGAATGGTGCTGCGGCTGATAACGCGTTTCTACCCCATATGGGTATAATCGCGGTTGCTCATTTCCCCAAAAAGAAGTACCAGAAACATTTTGCGCACTCGAAACGTGATTCTGGTAAAGGGGATGAAGCCAATGTTTGCGATGCGGCTTCCTGGTAGTGTCACAGGCATGGTTGCGGTTCTGGCGATACAGCTTCTTCCGCTCTCAACGCCCAGCGAAGCCAACATCGTCGACGTCAGCCACCGGTGGCTATCGGCGAGAGACAACGGCAACGGAACCTTCAGCGTCACGTATGTCCTGCGGTTCAGTAACGTCAGGGACAGGGCCGTACATAATGTACAAATGGAAGTGGTTGACGTCGCGGCCGCGCCTGTTCCACCCCCGGCAAGCGCCCGTCGCATCGGCACGCTGAGGCCGGGTGGTGACGCGACCGTCTTGTGGAGGCTGACAAGCAATTCCAGAGTGGATGCCGCCCGCGGCAAACTCCCCCTGCTTCTCAGCGGCCAGGGGATCGACGACGTGGGCGAGAGCGTAACCTTCGACACCGTCAGCGATGGACGCGAGCGGCAACGATGAAACGGCTTGCCATGTACGCCGTCAATTACCGCGAATCCTATGGGATGTTCATTTGCAACGGCATCCTCTTCAATCATGAAAGTCCCCGTCGCGGCGAAACCTTTGTCACGCGTAAGATCACGCGTGCGGTTGGGCGCATTGCGGCGGGATTGCAGGGCAGGCTCCATTTGGGTAATCTCAACGCCAAGCGGGATTGGGGTTTCGCCGGTGACTACGTGGAGGCGATGTGGCTGATGCTGCAGCAGAGCGAACCCGACGACTATGTCGTCGCCACTGGACAAGCCTACGCGGTAAGTGAATTCTGCGAGGCCGCGTTCAGCTGCGTAGGCCTCGACTGGAAACGTCATGTTGTGGTCGATCCCCGCTACTTCCGTCCGGCGGAGGTCGATTATCTGATGGGAGACGCCCGCAAGGCGCGAGAGAAGCTCGGCTGGCAGCCCCGCGTCGGCTTCAAGGAGCTGGTTGCTCTTATGGTGGAGCACGATCTTGAATTGGCTGAACGGGAGAAGACGCTGAAGGGGGCCGGTTTCAAATCCACGGAGCGCGGGCTTGCCGCGGCCGAATAAAAGGGAACGGAAATGGCGACTCATGCAACGGCGTTCCCTCTGCAAGGCAAGAAGGTTTTTGTCGCCGGCCACCGTGGAATGGTCGGCTCGGCGCTGGTGCGCAGGCTGATTTCCGAGGACTGCGAGATCGTCACGGTGGCGCGCCAAGACGTTGATCTGCGGCGTCAGACAGAAATCAACGACTGGATGGCGGCGACGAAGCCCCAGGCTGTGTTCCTGGCGGCGGCGACAGTGGGCGGCATCCTGGCCAACGACTCTCGGCCGGCGGAGTTTCTCTACGACAATTTGATGATTGCCGCGAACGTGGTCGAGGCTTCGCGCCAAGTTGGCGTCGAGAAGCTGCTCTTTCTTGGGTCCTCGTGCATCTACCCGCGGGAGGCA
>CAZRWU010000137.1:0-9204 GCA_964603915.1 uncultured Rhodospirillaceae bacterium | reverse complement strand
CAGATCGTCAATCGTCTCGATGCCGATGGACAGGCGGATGACGTCTGGTCCCGCTCCTGCGGCTCTTTGTTGCGCCTCGCTGAGCTGGCGGTGGGTTGTCGAGGCGGGATGCGTGATCAGCGAGCGGGTGTCGCCGAGGTTGGCGAGATGCGAGAACAACTCAACTCGATCGACGACCCTGACTCCCGCATCGAAGCCGCCCTTGACCCCGAACGAGAACACGGCGCCGCAGCCCCTCGGCAGATATTTTCGCGCAAGACTGTGGTAACGGCTCGAGCGGAGTCCGGCGTACGACACCCAGGCGACCGCCGGGTGGCTTTCCAGGAATTCCGCCACCGCCTGCGCGTTCTCGACATGCCGCTGCATGCGAAGGGCAAGCGTTTCGATGCCGGTGATGGTGTAAAAGGCGTTCGCCGGCGCCATCGCCGGTCCGAAGTCGCGCAGGGCGACGGCGCGAGCGCGCATGGTGAAGCCGAAGTCGCCAAAGGTTTCGAAGAACGAGAGGCCGTGATAGGCCGGATCGGGTTCGGTCAGGGCTGGAAACTTGTCGTTCTGAGCCCAGTCGAAGCGGCCCGATTCGACGACCGCTCCGCCCATCGAATTGCCGTGTCCGCAAAGGAACTTGGTGGTCGAATGGATGACCAGGTCGGCGCCCCAGTCGAAGGGCTGGAAAAGGTAGGGCGTCGCCATCGTGTTGTCGACAATGAGCGGAATGCCATGAGCGCGGGCGATCTCGGCGAGCGGCTCGATGTCGATCACGATGCCGGAGGGGTTGGGCAACTGCTCGACGAAAATCGCCTTGCATCGCGGCGTCATCGCCGCATGGAAATTCGCCGGATCGTGCGGGTCGACGAAGTGGCAGGTCCAACCCAGCTTCTTGAAGCTCTGGGCGAACTGCGTCACCGAGCCGCCATAGAGGTGGCGGGAGGCGATGAACGCGTCGCCCGGCTCCATGAACGTGAAGAACGCGAGAAACTGCGCGGCGTGACCCGAGGCGGCGCAAACGGCGGCGCGGCCGTTCTCCAAGTTGGCGATCCGTTCCTCCAACACCGCGACGGTGGGGTTGGTCAGCCGCGAGTAGATGAAGCCGAACGTCTGAAGATTGAACAAATCCGCGGCATGATCGGCGTTCTCGAAGACATACGCCGTTGTCTGGAAGATCGGCGTCGCCCGCGCCCCGGTCACCGGATCCGGCTTGGCGCCGGCATGCACGGCTCTCGTCTCGAAGCCGAAATCGCCCGCGCGTCGCGGCGGGTGTTGCTCGTTCACAACGTCTGCCCCACGCCTTGACGCTGTTAAGGGTGCATTTTCGGGCGCTTGGAGGAGATCACGCCGGTGTTGACCCCGCACCAACTCAGTTCGCCGAACAGGCGACCGTATTCGATCTTGACGCAGCGGTCCATAACCACGTCGAGTCCTGCGGCGCGCGCCCGACGGGCGGCTTCCTCATGGCGAACGCCGAGCTGAAGCCAGATGAACTTGATGCCGAGCCGATCCTTCAACGCAATCGCTTCGTCGACGGCCTCGCCGGCGGCGGATGAGACGCGGAAGATGTCAACCATATCCACCGGCCCAGGCACCTCCGCCAAGGCTCCGTAAATGCGCTCCCCGAGGATTTCCTGGCCAACCGCGATGGGATTGACCGGTACGACGCGATAGCCTTTGCCTTGCAGGTATTTCATCGCGAAGTTGGATGGCCGCACCCATGATGGCGAGGCGCCAACCATCGCGATGGTGCGAGTCTGCCGCAGAATGCCGCGCAGGCTGTCGTCGGAATATTGCAGAGACTCGGCCATGCGCGCCGCGCCGGTTTTCGCTATCTGCCCTTCCATTGAGGGGTCGGTTGCTTGGCGATGAATGCATCGATGCCCGCCTGCGCATCCTCGAGCATCATGTTGCAGGTCATCGTTTCCCCGGCTTCGGCATAGGCCGCGGCCAGACCTTTTTCGAGCTGCTGATAGAACAGCCGCTTGCCCAGCGCGACGGCGGCGGGCGACTTGCCAGCGATCTTGCCGGCGAGTTCGGCAACAGCGGCATCCAGCTGATCGGCGAGTACGACGCGGTTGACAAGGCCGTACTGCAAAGCCGTCCTGGCGTCGATGAAATCGCCTGTCAGCAGCATCTCCATCGCCTGCTTGCGCGGAATGTTGCGGCTCAGCGCGACCATGGGGGTCGAGCAGAACAAGCCGAGATTGACCCCGGAGACGGCGAAGCGGACATGCTCCGCCGCGACGGCAAGATCGCATGTCGCGACCAACTGACATCCGGCCGCCGTCGCCACGCCGTGCACCCGGGCGATGACCGGCTTGCTGAGGCGAACGATGGAAAGCATGACGTGGGAACACTGATTGAAAAGGGCGGTCATCGCTTCGCGCGAAGAGTTGTCGCGCATCTCCTTAAGGTCATGGCCGGCGCAGAAAGCCTTGCCATTGGCGGCGAGAACCACCGCCCGGATCGACGGATCGTCGCTGATGCGGTCGAGCTCGATCTGCAGGGCCGTCAGCAGGTCGACCGACAGCGCGTTGAATTTCTCCGGCCGATTCAGTGTCAGCGTCGCGACGCCTTGCGCATCGTTGCGCAGAAGGAGCGCCGTCTCCTCCGCCGCCCGGCTGGTGGTCATGCTCATGGTCATCTCGATTTCCCTCGTGAAGCGGGTCCTTTAGTTTTCCCTTCAACCTCTCTGCCTTCAGCGTAGGTATGCGGCGGTCAACTTTCAATGGGCATGGACTTGTTGATTTCATGGGCGCCGATGGTGAAACGGGGCTTCTCTGACGGGCGCTCACGCCGACGGTGGCTTGGCGGAACTTCGAAAACGGCGCTGCCAGCGCCGCGAAGACGCCTTGACTTATCGGCCGTTGAAATCGTTCGGCCGTTGGTGAAGGTTGAAGCGGAAGATTCCTGGATATGCGTGAAAGGCATTTGTCGTGGCTGGCCGCTGTCGCTCATGGCGCCGCGGCGACGTAACAGGAGATGTCGTAATATGATGAAAGGTAGCGGCGCGGCGAAGATCACGGTTGAAGAGTTCAACATGATCATCCGCGGCGAACTCCCGTGGGCCGACGAGATGGGCATCGTGACCGATCGGATCGACTCCGGCGCGGCGGTCCTGCGTCTGCCGTTCAGGCCTTCGATGCTGAGGCCGGGAGGAACGATGGCGGGGCCGATGATGATGGCGCTTGCCGACGCCTGCATGTACGCGGTCGCGCTCTCCCTCATCGGCAAGGTGAAGCTGGCGGTCACCACGAATTTCAACATCAACTTCTTGTTTCGCGCCGCGCCGGCCGATCTGCTCGCCGAAGGCCGGATTCTCAAGCTCGGCAAGCGCTTGGTGGTGATGGAGGCGACGGTTCATTCGGAAGGTCACGACGAACCTGTCGCTCACGCCACCGGCACATATTCGATTCCGCCCGTATCGAAACAGAGGGACGGTTGAGAAGCGCCGTCCGATCGGCGGCATCGGCAACCCGGCGCGGCCGTCAACCACCGATTGCCGCTTCCGTTTCAGGGAGCGGCGACTTAAATCCCTTGCTCACCGTGTACCGCTGGCCAGCAGACAATTCATGAAGCATAGACCGGATTCCCGATTGGAAGGCATTCTTCTCGCCGAGGCGGTCCGGTCACTCGAAGAGACGGGCATACCGCTTGAAGGTGCGGCGAATGCCAGCGCGGCTGCCTGCGCGCAAGGCGGCGGTTTCGAGACGAGGATCATCAACCGGGCATGCGCGTTGCCGGCAGCCCAACCGCTGCGTGCGGCGTTGGCGCACCTTCGTGGCGCGACGCTTCTTGTTGCCGTTGGCGCCAGCACGCTGGCGATGGCCGGCGGGGGCGGCGCGGCGCATGCCCTGCTCACCGCGACCGCCGGCGGTCCTGTCAATGTGTTCCTCTCGCTCGTCACGCTGCTCGGGCTGCCGGTGCTGACCCTGCTCGTCTGGATCCTGCTCCTCGCGCTCACCTCCGGGCGCATGGCCGCGGGCGTCATCGGCCGCAGCGTTCTCGCCTTCGCCGGGCGCTTGGCGCGCTGGCTAGACAGCGGGCCGATCCAGATCGCCGCGGTTCGCGCGGCGGCTCGGGTGCTCGCCGAGAGCGGCGCTGCCCGCTGGCTGGCGGGCGCGCTCAGTCACGTGCTTTGGCTCGCTTATCTTGTTGGCGTGTTGGCGGTGCTGCTCCTGCATTTCAGCACGCGCGAGTATGGGTTCACCTGGGAGACCACGATCCTCGCCCAGCGACATTACGAAGCGGCAACTCAGGTGCTGGCGGTGTTGCCAAGTTGGCTCGGCTTTCCCGTTCCAGATGCAACGATGGTCGCGGAAAGCAGGGAACCGTCCGATGCGGTGCCCGCTGCCGTCCGTCAGGCCTGGGCGGGACTGTTGCTCGGTTGCATCGTTGTCTACGGACTCGCACCGCGAGCGGTGGCGCTGCTCTTTTCGGCCGTGGCGGCGCGGCGCGCCATCGGTCGTATCCGGCTCGACACCAGCCATGTCGGATTTGCGCGCTTGCGGCCGGTCCTGATGCCCGTGGCCCGACCCGTCGGTATCGTCGATCCCGACCGGACGGAGGATGCCGCGCTTTCGATGGACGCCGCCGAGGCGCCGCCGGTTGGGGCCGAGGGGCCGGTTGCGTTGCTCGGCCTCGAAATCGATCAGCCGCGGAGCGATTGGCCGCCGCACGTTCCCGGCATCGAATGGCAAGATCTCGGTTTCGTCAATGACCGAACGGATCGACATCGCGCGGTTGACCGCTTGGCCGCCGCCGTTCCCGCGCCCCGCGCCGTTCTCGTCGTCTGCGCCCTGACCTTGACGCCCGATCGCGGCCATCTCGCCTTCTTATGCGACCTGAAGCGGGCTGCCCGCGTTGCCCTCGTGATCCTGTTGACTGGCGGTCAACGGCTTCGGGATCGAGGCCATCCGCATACGCTGGCCACACGCATCGACGATTGGCGCCGGCTGGCGCGCAAGGCCGGCGTGCCGGACGAGCGGGTCTTGGCGGTCGATCTCGATCATCTGACTGACGAAAGCGCCGAACGCCTTGCCCGGCAGCTTGGCGGTCATGCCGAAAGGGTGAACGAAGGGGTCGGAGCGGCGGCAATCGGCGAGGCCTTCGATATCATCGCCGATCATGCGCGGCGATGGCCGGTCGCCCCCGACGAGCGGCAACGGCTGGCCTTGCAACGCGAAATCGCGGCGCTGTACAGGAACAGGCTCAGGCAATGGCCGAGCGCGCTGGGCTTGAAGTGGACGGAGGGGATGCCCGACGCGCCCACCATGTCGTCTGCGGCCGAAAGAGTCGTTTCGCTGCTGCCGGCCCGATTGCGGATAAGCCCGCGCTGGCTGACCGCGGGCGCGCTCGCCGGCGCACTCGGCTGTCTCGCTGCCGCGACGCTGGCGACGCCGGTTGCGCTTGCGGCGTTGCCGGCATGGAGCGGCCTCGGCGCGGCGGTCGCGGCGGTGCTCGAGCAGGCGAGGGGGAATGAACGGGAGGCGGCAGCGGACAGAGCCCAGGATCTCGGTGAGCCGGTTGCCGCCGCCGCCATGTTCGCCCTGATCCTGCATCTTCAGGGACGAGAGGAGGCGACGATCACGGACGTTCTGGATCGAACGCTGGGCGAGGGCGACGTGCCGCGGCTTGCCGACGCGGCCGCCGCGCGCGCCTGGCTCGATGCTCTCCAGCGTCGGCTCGACGAGGCTCTCGACGCCGTGGGATCGCGACCGTGAGCGGCAAGGAAAGGTTACAGGTCCTCAAAGTCGCCGTGGTCGGTCATACCAATACCGGAAAAACCTCCCTTCTGCGCACGCTCACCAGGGACATGACCTTTGGCGACGTTTGCGATCGGCCGGGGACCACCCGGCACGTCGAGGAAACCGTGCTGCTGGTGGACGGCCGGCCGCTGATCGAGCTGTACGATACGCCGGGTCTGGAAGACTCGATCGCCCTGCTTGAACGGCTGGAAGCGGAGCGCAGCGACCGCCGGGCCGATTGGGTGGACATCATCCGCAGGATTGTCGACGACCCGGAAGGCTGTGGCCGCTTCGAGCAGGAAGCCAAGGCGCTGCGTCAGGTGCTGGCGAGCGACGTTGCGCTGTACGTCATCGATGCCCGCGACAGAGTGTTGGGCAAGCACCGGGATGAGCTGGAAATTCTCGCTCGCTGCGCCCGTCCGGTGGTGCCGGTGCTGAATTTTGTCGCGAGCGGCGAGGCCCGCACCATGGAGTGGCGGCAGCAGTTGACGCGGCTGAACCTCCACTCCATCGCCGAGTTCGACACCGTCGTCCTCAACGAAACGGCCGAACAGCGCCTGTTCGAGAAGATTCGAACGCTGTTGGACCCGTTCCGGCCCACTCTCGACGCGCTGATCGGGGACCGGCGCCGTCGTCGCCAGGAATTGATCCAAGGCGCGGCGGAGCTCGTCGCCGATCTGCTGATCGATGTCGCTGCTTATGTGCGTCTGGTTCCCGAACAGGAGGATCTCGCCACGGCGGTCGCGCCGTTGCAGCAGGCGGCGCGCGACCGTGAACAAGCATGTGTCGTCGACCTGCTGGCGCTGTTCCGGTTCCGCCCCGACGACTTCGAGGCGAATGCGCTGCCGATCACGGATGGCCGGTGGGGATTCGATCTGTTCAGCCCGGTGGCGCTGAAACGCTTTGGGTTGAAGGCTGGAGGTGGCGCGGCCGCCGGCGGTCTCGCCGGGCTCGCCATCGATGCCATGACGGGAGGCTTGTCTCTCGGCGCGGCGGCGGCGCTGGGCGCGACCGTTGGCGCCGTCTGGGGCAGCGTCCGCGCCCATGGCCAGCGGCTCGCCCACGTGTTCCGCGGCTATACCGAGCTCCGCATCCAGGATGAAACGCTGAGGCTCTTGGCTCTTCGGCAACTGGAACTTGTGCAGGCGCTGCTTGCCCGTGGTCACGCCAGCCAGGACAAGGTCAGGCTCGCGGCGGGAGGCGCGGCGGATCGCGGGCGTTGGGCTGTGGAACCGTTGCCCGAAGAGCTGGAACTGGCCCGCGCCCATCCCGAATGGTCGCGCCTTTCCGCCGACGGTCGAGCGCTCGCGGCGACAGATTTTCGCCGTAGCGCCGCCCGTGACGCGGTCAGGCAACGGATCGTCAGCGAATTGGTCCCACCAACCTTGCCTTAAGCCAAGGCAGCAACTCCGCCTCCCTTGCGCGTGCTCTGGGTGCGAGCCGCGCCTCTGTTCAATGTGCCGCGCCGGTAGCGCAGTGGTTAAGCAATCTCCGCTGATCGGCAACTTCCTGCAAAACAAAGACCATCGGACCGCTCGAGCTTCGGATCATGCGGCGTCCCCGCCCCAACCTTCATCCCCAAAGGGGGCCAGATCTTGACGACAAGAGTACCACCAAAAGTATAATAAACAACATCCTTATCACTCTCTATAATGTGCAGCGAATCAGGCACTCATCTTACATGCTGCACGATCCGAGTGTATGCGGATTGTGATTGTATCTGGTGCCGTAAGTCGCAAGGGTTGAAGACTGAAATGGCTTATACGATAGGTTTAATGAATGGCCGAGGTTGCCCGTTGTGATGGTGTTCATGCCATGTCAAGCTCTGTCAAGACCGCCACTGACCGATGGAACATCGAGCGTCGATCTCTGTGCCGTGACGCCTGTCACCGCCGGGAGCGGCAAAATAGGCAAATTGGCGTGTTCCGAATGACAGACAGAAGTCTCTGGCATCCCGCCGCTCGTTCGGCCACCGCGACGGACCATGCAGGCGTCATTGCCACTTCGGCGTGATCCTGCGCCGGAAAATCGTACCCGAAAAGAACAAAAACTTAAAAAATTCAGGGACTAGTTATGTCAATCACCTTCTTTGATGAACAACTCTACCTGGTACAGCGGCCCGATGTTGCGAGCGCGATCATCAACGGCACGTTTAATGGAACCGCGGAAGACCACTATAACTGGTTCGGGTGGCGCGAACTTTCCAATCCAAACGCTTATTTCAGCACATCGTATTATCTGTCGGCCAACCCTGACGTGCTGAGGGCCAATATCAATCCGTTCCAGCACTTTGTCACTTACGGCATCAACGAAGGACGCAAAGAGTTTGGGGAATTCCAGACAAGTGTCAGCAAGATCTACTTCGATCCCCTATTTTATCTTGGGCAACGGCCGGATGTTTTATACGCCATTGTCAATGGCGCTTTCAATGGAACCGCGGAGGATCACTATAACTGGTTCGGCTGGCGCGAACTTTCCAATCCAAATGCCTATTTCGATACGTCATATTATTTACAAACAAACCCCGATGTGGCGGCGGCGGATGTCAATCCGTTCCAGCACTTCGTCACTTACGGCATTAACGAAGGCCGAAGCGGCGCCGCCGTTTGGGAAAATCAGGCGCCGACGGGGGTAACGCTTACCAATGTTGTCGCGAGGTTGCCGGAGAACGCGGATACCAGCCAGCCGATCCGGGTCGCCGACATCGTCGTGACCGATGACGGGCTGGGCAGCCACACGCTCAGTCTGACTGGCGCCGACGCGGCTGTGTTCGAGATTGTTGGGACAGGATTGTTCCTCACGGCCGGCAGCGCGCCCGCATTCACGGCCAAGCGAATATTGCACGTGCAAGTCAACGTTGACGATCCGACGGTTGGTTCGACGCCCGACGCCAGCGTTCCGTTCGCCTTGGCGATCGGCGATGTTCAGGAAGTGTACGGCACGATCGTTCTGGATGGCGCGCTTAACGCTGGCGAGAACTGGGGCCCGGCGCTTGCCGCGCCGAGCCCGGGTGCGCCGGGCTACGCGCTCTACGGCAGCTACCAGGGAGACGCCTTCGTCCTCGCGATTCAGGCTCCGGCGGGGGTCGCGATCGGCGCGAACACGACGCTGTGGTTCAACACCGATCTCGACAGGGCGACCGGCTATCAGATCTTCGGATCGACCGGCGGCGCCGAGTACAACATCAACTTCGACGCAAGCGGCCGGCCGGCCCTCTACACCGGCGGCGCCGGCGAGACCCTGGTTGCGGATGCGCTGCAATACGCCTTCAGCGCCGACGGAACGGTCCTCGAGATCGCCTTGCCCTCGGCGCTGGTCGGCGGCGCGCGCCGCGCCGAGCTCTACGCGGACGTCAACAACGCGACGTTCCTGCCCGGCGACTACGCCGGCGGCGGCTACCGCGTCGGCGAGAAGCCGCCGCTGCTGCCCCAGGACCCGTCGCTGAAGATCGCCATCGTCTATTCCGAGA
>CAZRWU010000136.1:0-9215 GCA_964603915.1 uncultured Rhodospirillaceae bacterium | reverse complement strand
CGCGAGGGCGGACGAACCGTCGGCGCCGGCGTCGTCGCCAAAGTCATCGAGTAGGAACATGAGGCATAGGGGTATAGCTCAGCTGGTAGAGCGGCGGTCTCCAAAACCGCAGGTCGCGGGTTCGAATCCTGCTGCCCCTGCCATAGGTTTTTCGGCCACAAGGCCATGAGGTTTTAAGGAAGATGGCAAAAACGAATCTTGCGCAGTTCATCCGCGAAGTTCGCTCGGAAACGGAGAAGGTCACTTGGCCGACGCGTAAGGAGACTGCCATCTCCACCGGAATGGTGCTCTTGATGGTCTTTCTCGCCGCCATATTTTTTCTTCTCGTCGATCAGCTTTTGGCTATAGGCGTTCGCCTGTTCCTCAGCATTGGAGCCTGACGCCAATGGCGGCGCAATGGTACGTGATCCACGTCTATTCGGGATTTGAGCGAAAGGTTGCTCAATCGATCGAGGAGCAGGCAAGGCAGCTTGGCATGGCCGATAAGATCGAGCAGGTTCTCGTGCCGGTCGAGGAGGTCGTCGAGGTGCGTCGGGGCGCCAAGGTCAGTTCCGAGCGAAAGTTCTTTCCGGGATACGTATTGGTCAAGATGGAGATGTCCGACGAAACGTGGCATCTCGTCAAGAACACTCCCAAGGTCACTGGGTTTCTCGGCGGTCGCGGTCGGCCGGCGCCGATCAGTGACGCGGAGGCCGAGCGCATCATGCGTCAGGTGCAAGAAGGCGTTGAGCGGCCGAAGCCGTCGATCGTTTTCGAAACCGGCGAGCAGGTGCGCGTTTGCGATGGTCCGTTTACATCGTTCAACGGATACGTGGAAGAGGTCGACGAGGAGCGGGCGCGGCTGAAGGTGGCGGTGTCGATCTTTGGACGCTCAACTCCGGTGGAATTGGAATACTCGCAGGTAGAAAAGATCTGACGGTAGCGAGCGCTTTCTGAAGAGCGGCCTGAAGATTGGTGGTCATGGCCGCAAAAGACATGCTGGCGACGAGTTTAAGGAATAGAACGAAAAATGGCGAAAAAAATCTTAGGCTACATCAAGCTGGAGGTTCCGGCGGGCCAGGCCAATCCGTCGCCGCCCATCGGCCCGGCATTGGGTCAGCGCGGGTTGAACATCATGGAATTCTGCAAGGCGTTCAACGCGCAGACGCAGGGGATGGAAACAGGAATGCCGGTGCCGGTCGTTATCACCGCGTTCGCCGACCGGACCTTCACGTTTGTCACCAAGACGCCCCCGACCGCCTATCTTTTGAAAAAAGCGGCGGGCATCGCCAAGGCGAGCGCCGATGTTGCGCGGCAGAAAGCGGGCCAAGTCACAACAGAGCAAATTCGCGAGATCGCTGAGCAGAAAATGGTGGACCTCAACGCCAAGGACCTGCAGGGAGCGATGCAAATGGTGCGCGGCTCGGCGCGTTCTATGGGCATAGAGGTCGTGGAATAACGCAATGACGACAAAAGGCAAGCGGCTTCAAACAGCATACGATTCCACCGACTTCAATCGGCAGTATCCGCTTGATGAAGCCATACGGCTGGTCAAACAGAACGCGACCGCCAAATTCGATGAAACCGTGGAGATTTCCGTTCATCTTGGCGTCGACCCGCGCCATGCCGATCAGATGGTACGGGGGGTGGTTTCGCTTCCCAATGGCACCGGTAAAACCCTTCGCGTTGCCGTTTTCGCCAAAGGTGACAAAGCCGAGGAGGCGCGTGCGGCCGGCGCCGACATTGTCGGCGCGGAAGACTTGGCGGAGCGCATTCAAAATGGCGAAATCAACTTCGATCGGTGCATCGCGGCTCCCGATATGATGGCTGTCGTTGGACGACTGGGTAAGATCCTCGGGCCGCGCGGTCTCATGCCGAACCCCAAGCTCGGTACGGTGACGCCGGATGTGGCGAGCGCGGTGCGAGCGGCAAAGGCAGGGCAGATTGAATTCCGTGTCGAAAAGGCAGGGATTGTTCATGGCGGCATCGGCAAGGCCAGCTTTGGCGACGAAGCGCTGGCGGAGAATATTAAGGCATTCGTTGATGCATTGCTCAAGGCAAAGCCGTCCGGCGCGAAGGGGACGTACTTGCTCTCCGCTAATCTTACGTCGACCATGGGTCCTGGGTTGCGGCTCAACCTGGGTAGTGTTACGAGTTGACGCGGTCGCCTGCGAGCCAAGTGGGCGGCGCGCGTTCGGAGCATTTATGATCGGTCTGCGCATGAGCGCGCTGAGATCGATCGTCGTGTCGTTGGTCGGGACGGCGCCGTGATTGCCGATCCCGTTCTGTCGGAGACTGCAGGTGCTGCGGCTGGGACTTCAAGCTCCATCGCAGCTTAATCGCATGGGCCTGCATAGACGGTGTTGGCATCCTGGACCGCTGCGCAACGCGCATGAATGGCGGCCAAAATCCGCACCGGTTGTGGGGTAACTACGTGGTCCTGAGCCCGACTGGGAGCTTTGGTCACAAGCATCGCCGACCGTTGTCGATCGACGGCTGATAGGCCCGGACACACAGAGGAGGAAGAAAGAGTCGTGGATCGCGCTGAGAAGCATGAATTTGTTACGACAATGCATGGTGTGTTCGAGAATGCCGGAATTGTCATTGTCAGCCACTACTCGGGGTTGAGCGTGGCGCAAATTAACAATTTAAGAGTAAATGTACGCGGTGTCGGCGGCAACTTGAAGGTCACCAAGAACCGCCTTGTCCTGCGCGCGCTTGAAGGGACGCCCTATCAAACCCTGGGGCCGCTTTTCAGCGGCCCGACCGCCATTGCCTACGCCGATGATCCCGTTGGGGTTGCCAAGGTCGCGATCGATTATGCAAAAACCAACGCCAAGTTCGTGGTCCTGGGCGGCGCGGTTGGAACGCACGCGCTTGATCCAGACGGCATCAAGGCGCTTGCGACTCTCCCACCGCTCGACGTTCTTCGCGCCAGCATCATCGGGCTGATCCGGACGCCGCCGACACGGCTTGCCGGGGTGTTGCAGGCGCCGGCGGCGCAGGTGGCGCGGGTGCTCACGGCTTGGGCGGAGAAGGACGTGGCCGCCTGACAGGCGCGGTGAAACGGATTTCATTTATGTCACACAAGGAGACGTGAAGATGGCGAACTTGCAGCAAATTGTTGAGGATCTGTCGGCCCTGACCGTGATGGAAGCCGCCGAGTTGAGCAAAATGCTCGAGGAAAAATGGGGCGTCTCGGCCGCCGCGCCGGTCGCTGCCGCTATGCCTGCCGCCGGCGCCGCTCCGGCCGCCGCCGAGGAAGTGGAGGAAAAGACCGAATTCGACGTCATTCTCGTTTCCGCAGGCGACAAGAAAATCAACGTCATCAAAGAGGTGCGGGCAATTACCAGCCTTGGCCTGAAGGAAGCGAAGGATCTCGTCGAATCTGCCCCGAAGCCTGTCAAGGAGGCGGTAAAAAAGGAAGAGGCCGACCAGATCAAGAAGAAGCTGGAAGAGGCAGGTGCGACAGTCGAAGTCAAGTAGAATCTGTTGTCTCCGACTTGGCAGTCGCGTTCCGGCTTGCTATATGTTTGCGTGAGCAGACGGCGCAAACGCCGGAATGGTAGCTGATCGTTTTTTCCTTCAACTCGTATCCGCCCGTATTGGCCTCGCCGCGGCCGGGAAAGTGGATGCAAGGCGGTCGCGTGCGCCCCGGAACTTGTTGTCCCGGGGCGTCTGGCGTTCGCTAACATCTTTTGTATTCCGCCGTCCACGTTTGAATGCGGATAACGAACAGTGGGCCAGGCGGGGCGAGGTCACTTAAGCGCAGTGAGGAACGCAAATGGCGAGCACATTTGTCGGGCGTAAGCGTGTCCGGAAGAATTTCGGACGCATTTCGGCTATCGTTTCAATGCCGAACTTGATCGAGGTGCAGAAGTCTTCTTACGAGCAGTTTCTGCAGCGGACCGTCGCACCGGAGAACCGGGTCGAGGCGGGACTCAATGAAGTTTTCAAATCGGTCTTCCCGATCAATGATTTCTCGCAAAGAGGCACGCTGGAATTTGTAAGGTACGAATTCGAGGAGCCGAAATACGATGTCGATGAGTGCCAGCAGCGGGGCATGACGTATGCCGCTCCGCTCAAGGTGACGCTCAGGCTTGTCGTTTGGGACATCGACGAAGAGACCGGCGCGCGTTCGGTAAGGGATATCAAAGAGCAAGACGTCTATATGGGCGACATGCCGTTGATGACCGACAATGGCACCTTTATCGTTAACGGAACGGAACGCGTCATCGTTTCGCAGATGCACCGCTCGCCCGGCGTATTCTTTGATCATGACAAGGGCAAGACGCACGCGTCTGGAAAGTTTCTCTTCGCCGCGCGGGTGATTCCCTACCGGGGTTCGTGGCTCGACTTCGAATTCGACGCCAAGGATCTCGTGTATGTGCGGATCGACCGTCGGCGCAAGTTACCGGTTTCAACCCTGTTGATGGCGCTTGAGAGCGACGCCACCGAAGAGCTGCGTGCCGAGCGCGCGCGTGAGGGTAAAAGCGTTGAGCTCAGCGAAATCGCCGGGATGTCGCCGGAAGAAATTCTCGATTATTTTTACGAGAAGGTCGTATTTACGCGCACGGCCGAAGGCTGGAAGACTGTGTTTCGGCCGGACCGGATGCGGGGCATCAAGATTAGCCACGACCTGATCGACGTTCGCACCGGCGAGTGCGTCGCCGAGGCAGGCACCAAACTCACGCCCAAGCTTATTCGTCAGCTTCAAGAAGTCGGCTTGACGGAGACGCTTGTCCCCGATGAAGAAATGCTCGGCCGTTACGTCGCCGAAGATTTGATCAACGAGGAAACGGGCGAGATTTACGTCGAGGCTGGCGACGAAATCAACGAAAATGTCCTTCAGGCCTTGAACAAGGCTGGCATCGGGGAAGTCAAGACTCTTGCGATCGATCACATCAATGTCGGCCCCTACATCCGCAATACGCTGGCGGTGGATCGCAACACCAGCCGGGATGAAGCGCTGTTCGATATTTACCGGGTGATGCGTCCGGGCGAGCCCCCGACATTGGAGACGGCGCACGCCTTGTTTCATGGCTTGTTCTTCGATTCTGAGCGCTACGATCTGTCGTCCGTCGGCCGAGTGAAGATGAACGCCCGCCTCGGCTTTAATACGGCCGATTCCATTCGCACCCTCCGTAAGGAGGATATTCTGGCGGTGGTCAAGCTGCTCGTCGACCTGAAGGACGGTCGTGGGGAAGTCGACGATATCGATCATCTTGGCAACCGGCGGGTCCGTTCCGTCGGGGAGTTGATGGAGAACCAGTATCGGGTCGGTTTGCTCCGGATGGAGCGGGCGGTTCGGGAACGGATGAGTTCCGTCGATATCGATACCGTCATGCCGCAGGATCTCATCAACGCCAAACCGGCGTCCGCGGCCGTACGCGAGTTTTTCGGGTCCTCGCAGCTCAGTCAGTTCATGGATCAAACCAATCCGTTGTCCGAGGTGACGCACAAGCGGCGTCTGTCCGCGTTGGGGCCGGGTGGCTTGACGAGGGAGCGGGCGGGATTCGAAGTGCGGGACGTTCATCCGACGCACTATGGCAGAATTTGCCCGATCGAAACACCGGAGGGTCCGAACATTGGACTGATCAACTCCCTTGCGACCTTCGCGCGGGTCAACAAGTACGGTTTCATCGAGACGCCTTATCGCCGGGTGGAGAATGGCCGCGTTTCCGAAGACGTCATCTACATGTCGGCCATGGATGAAGGCCGATATACGATCGCCCAAGCCAATGCCGAATTGGACGATGAAGGGCGTTTCACGGCGGAACTCGTCAGTTGCCGCCGCGGCAACGACTTTTCCTTGGTGCGGCCGGAAGACATCGACTACATCGACGTCTCGCCAAAGCAACTGGTATCGGTTGCGACGGCCTTGATCCCGTTTCTCGAAAACGACGACGCGAACCGCGCGCTCATGGGCTCCAACATGCAGCGGCAGGCGGTTCCGTTGATCCGCGCCGAGGCTCCCTTGGTCGGAACCGGCATGGAGGGGGTCGTTGCCCGCGACTCCGGGGCGACCATCGTGGCGCGTCGATCGGGGGTTGTCGACCAGATCGACGCGACCCGCATCGTCGTCCGAGCGACGGCCGAAACCTCCCATTCGGCGCCGGGTGTCGATATCTATAATCTTCTGAAGTTCCAGCGGTCCAACCAGAACACCACCATTCACCAGCGACCGCTGGTGAAAGTGGGCGATGTTGTGGAGGCGGGTGACACCATCGGCGACGGACCGTCGACGGATCTGGGCGAACTGGCGCTGGGGCGCAACGTCCTTGCGGCCTTCATGCCCTGGCAAGGCTACAACTTCGAGGATTCGATCCTGATCTCGGAACGGATCGTGCGCGACGATGTCTTTACCTCGATCCACATCGAAGAGTTCGAGGTCATGGCCCGGGATACCAAGCTGGGCCAGGAGGAAATCACTCGCGACATCCCCAACGTCGGTGAAGAAGCCCTGAAAAATCTCGACGAGGCGGGGATCGTCTACATCGGAGCGGAAGTCAAACCGGGCGACATTCTGGTCGGAAAGGTGACGCCAAAGGGCGAGTCGCCGATGACTCCTGAGGAAAAACTGTTGCGGGCGATCTTCGGCGAAAAGGCGGCCGATGTTCGCGACACTTCCCTCAAGGTTCCGCCGGGCGTGTCCGGAACCGTCTTGGAGGTTCGGGTCTTCTCGCGCCGAGGTGTCGAGAAAGACGCCCGCGCGCTCGCCATCGAGCAGGCCGAGATCGAGCGTCTGGCGAAGGATCGCGACGATGAACGCGCAATTCTCGAGCGCAGCTTTCATAGCCGTTTGCGCGCGCTCCTCCTCGGGCACACCGTGGTTGCAGGTCCAAAGGGGATCGCCGTGGGCGCGGTCATCGATGAGGATCTTCTTGCTGCCTACACGACAGGCCAGTGGACTCAGATCGTCATCGACGACGACAGGTTGATGAGCGATGTGGAGGCGCTGAAAACCCATTTCGAGGATAGCATCGCCCGCCTCGAAGAGCGCTTCGAGAGCAAGGTCGACAAGCTGCAACGCGGCGACGATCTGCCGCCGGGCGTGATGAAGATGGTGAAAGTCTTTGTCGCCGTGAAACGGAAAATGCAGCCGGGCGACAAGATGGCCGGACGCCACGGCAACAAAGGCGTCGTTTCCCGGATCGTTCCCGTTGAGGATTTGCCCTATCTGGAAGACGGCACGCCGGTCGACATTGTGCTCAACCCGCTTGGCGTGCCGTCGCGCATGAACGTTGGGCAAATTCTGGAGACGCATCTTGGCTGGGCCTGCGCCGGCTTTGGTCGTCAGGTCGCGGAACTTGTCGATCTCGCGCGGCGGGGTCACCAGTTGGACGCGCTTCGGCGCTATCTGCGCGACGTTTATGGTGAGAGCGCCTACGGGGACGAAGTCGCGCAGCTTGACGACGGAGAGCTTCTCGAGATGGCCGGAAACCTGTGCAACGGCATTCCCATGGCCTCGCCGGTATTTGATGGCGCGCGTGAAAGCGACATTATCGAAATGTTGAAGAAAGCGGGACTCGATGCTTCGGGACAGGCCGTTCTGTATGACGGCCGCAGCGGGGACGCCTTCGACCGTAAGGTAACCGTGGGTTACATTTATATGCTGAAACTTCATCATCTCGTCGATGACAAGATCCACGCCCGGTCCATCGGTCCCTACAGCCTGGTCACCCAGCAGCCGTTGGGCGGAAAGGCGCAGTTCGGCGGCCAGCGCTTCGGTGAAATGGAGGTATGGGCGCTGGAGGCCTATGGCGCCGCCTACACCTTGCAGGAAATGCTGACAGTCAAGTCAGATGACGTTTCAGGACGCACCAAGGTCTACGAGTCGATCGTTCGCGGCGACGACAGTTTCGAGGCGGGCGTTCCTGAATCGTTCAATGTGTTGGTCAAGGAACTCCAGTCCCTTGGTCTCAACGTCGAGTTGAGCTGATGCGCTGCTGTCGCTTCGAAGCGCGCGCGCAGTCGGTAAAGGAGATGATGGCATGAACGAGTTGATGAAAATATTCGGCCAGGTCGGCGGAACCCAGCGCTTTGACCAGATCCGGATTTCGATCGCGAGTCCCGACCGGATCCGGTCGTGGTCCTTCGGTGAGATCAAGAAGCCCGAGACCATCAACTATCGAACGTTCAAGCCGGAACGCGATGGTCTGTTTTGCGCTCGGATATTCGGTCCGATCAAGGACTACGAGTGTCTGTGCGGCAAATACAAGCGAATGAAGTACAAGGGAATCATTTGCGAGAAATGCGGCGTCGAGGTTACCTTGCAAAAGGTGCGGCGCGAGCGGATGGGCCATATCGAACTGGCCTCGCCGGTCGCGCATATCTGGTTCATGAAATCCCTGCCGAGCCGCCTCGGTCTGCTTTTGGACATGACGCTGAAGGATCTCGAACGGATCCTTTACTTCGAAAACTATGTGGTCATCGAGCCGGGATTGACCCCGTTCCAGCCGCGGGAGCTGTTGAACGAGGATCAGTACCAACGGGCGATCGATGAATATGGCGAGGATGCGTTCACGGTTGGCATTGGCGCAGAGGCCGTGCGCGACATGCTCAAGGAGATCGACGTTGAAGCGGAAAAGGTGACGCTTCGCGCCGAGCTGAAGGAGACGACGTCCGAGGTCAAGCGCAAGAAATTGGTCAAGCGCCTGAAGCTGATCGAGGCGTTCCTGGAGTCCGGCGCCCGGCCCGAGTGGATGATCCTGGAGGTCATTCCGGTGATTCCGCCGGAACTGCGGCCCTTGGTTCCGCTTGACGGCGGTCGCTTTGCGACATCCGACCTCAACGACCTCTACCGGCGCGTGATCAATCGCAACAACCGTCTCAAACGGCTGATCGAGTTGCGCGCTCCTGAAATCATCATCCGCAACGAAAAGCGGATGTTGCAGGAATCGGTCGACGCGATGTTCGATAACAGTCGTCGCGGTCGTCCGATCACGGGGGCCAACAAGCGACCGCTCAAGTCGCTGAGCGACATGCTCAAGGGCAAGCAGGGCCGGTTCCGGCAGAACCTTCTTGGCAAGCGGGTAGACTATTCGGGGCGGTCGGTCATCGTCGTTGGACCCGAGCTCAAACTCCACGAGTGCGGGCTGCCGAAGAAAATGGCTTTGGAACTGTTCAAGCCGTTCATCTACTCCAAGCTTGAGCTCTACGGCATGGCGACGACCATCAAGGCGGCCAAGCGGATGCTCGAAAAGGAACGTCCGGAAGTCTGGGACGTCCTTGAA
>CAZRWU010000135.1:0-9227 GCA_964603915.1 uncultured Rhodospirillaceae bacterium | reverse complement strand
CGACAGAAACGGGGGCATCCTTATCGAGACTTTCGACGATACCCTCAACGTCGACAGCGGATTGACAGGCAACAGCCCCAGCCCGAAAACGAGATGGTCCCAGCTCGATCATCTCGAGGGGCGGACGGTCAAGATTGTCGCCGATGGCGCCGTACGAGCCGACAAAAAGGTCATCGCCGGATCGGTCACCCTCGATGAACCCGCTTCCTCAATCGAGGTCGGTCTTTCCTACGCCCATCTGGTTCAGCCTCTTCCTCCGGATATTCCGGGAGCGGGTGGAACCATGCAAGGACGGAAGCTCCGGCCGATCGACATTACATTCCGATTGCACGAGACATGCGCACTGCGGGTCGACGTCGGATACGGACTTATCGATGTGCCTTTCAAGCGCTTCGGCAATGCCCGGCTGGATGAGGGACCACACACGTTCACCGGCGACAAGACGGTGCGCGCCTTCGGCTGGCGTAGCGATGGAACGCTCCCGGCATGGCGGATCGATCAGGACACGCCACTGCCGTTCAAGCTGTTGTCGGTGGTCTTGCGAGCGAGTCTCAGCGAATAGGGCCGCAACCAAGTCCGCGCAATTTCTCAAAGAAGCTTTTCAGTCGTCCATATCATGGTGAGCAGGAGCAAGATCAATGGGTGGTTTCGTACCCACGGCGGCGATGAGTGTGCTGCAGTTGGGCGCTCAGGCGGCGCAGCGAAAACAGGATATGAGTCATCAAATCCAGCAGGCTGACCTCGCGCGCGCCGCTCAGGCGGCGCAAGCCCGGGCGCAGATTGAACAGATCGAGCAGTCGCGGCAGGCGAATGAGCGTCAGAGGCAAGAAGTCCTCAAGCGCGCCTTGGCCACGCAAAGGGCGCGGTTCGGCGCGCAGGGGCTGTCCGCCGGCGGCTCGTCCGACGCCGTTCTGGGCGGAATGGCGGCCGAGGCGCAGCGCGAGAATCAGGAGGGACGCGATCTCGCACAGTTGCGGATCAACCAGATTCGCGATCAGGCCGCCTGGCAGCACCGAAAGAACTTGCTCGACGCCTCCCAGTTTGCAAGCCGCTCGGCGTTCAATCTGGCGCAGCAGGGCCTACGCCGGGTGCCGCTTCTCGACTTCTAGATGAGGCGGATTCGCGCATAAACCGCAACCGTCGGCATGAAAGGATCATCCGCAACAACGCTGGCATTGACAACGTTCGACAGGAGCGCCGCGGCTCCAGCCGGCGTTGCGCTGTCAGGCAAGGGGGGCTTGCAACAGGGGGGAGCGCTAAAGGCGCTATAAGATGATGGAGTTTCACTGTGTTCACGGCCGAGCTATGGCAATTTTTCGGTATCGTTGTCGCCCCTCTCATCGGGCTTGTTATCGGGAGTATCGTCTATTGGCTCCGCAAGTTGGACGACCGCCAGTATCATGCGGCGGTGAATTCCATCAGCAAAACTGATCTGGTGGAAGCGTTGCGGCCGATCAATGAACGCCTGATTCGCATCGAGAACCGTCTGGAAAACCGCCTGCCCAACGGCGCGCAAACGCCCTCGCGCTGGCGCGCGCCTTGACATTGCGCGCAAAGACGCTGTCGCCGTCGGCATCTTCAAGTCAGGATTCGGTACGGGCATGAGAACGAAGCGTCTCGATCAGGGCGATCGGGTAGCAGCGCAGCATTGGCGGGAACGGCTCAACCGCCAAGTTTATCTCGTAGCGGACCGGCTTCCTAGTATGATCGACAATGCCGCCACGGCCTATGAGCGCTTGGCCGCCCGAGAAATGGCGGATGACGCGAAATCCGTCGCGGCGCAACTGGCGGCGCTTCGGTCGGCGCTTGCTCATCTCGACGCGTTGATCAACCTCGCCCGCCGCCTCGATGAACCCGGCGTTGGCGGTCCCATGGAGGACGACGATCTTCTCGAGCAACTGTGCAGTCAAGCCGCCGCCGCCGTCGCGCTGCTTCCGGAGGAGCCGGAAGACTGACCTAAGGCCGCAAGGCGAATCGCGCCGGCGCCATCCGCGTTCACCGCACTCTTCCTAGCCAGGGAAACCTTGTGAGCACCGACAAGAAGCAAAACCTCGGCTTTCCCGAGTTCGTGTGGATCTGGAACGGCATCCAGGAACTGGCCACGCCGCCCCTGCATCTGCGCATCGCTCGCTGGCTCGCCAACCGCTGGATCGAGGGCGATCGTGAACTTCTTCTGATGGCGTTCAGGAATTCCGGCAAATCGACGATTGTCGGTCTGTTCGCGGCTTGGCTTCTGCTTCAGAATCCGAACGCGCGCATTCTCACCCTTGCCGCCGAGTTTGCCCTCGCCAAGAAAATGGTCCGGAACGTCAAGAGAATCATCGAGCGGCACCCTTGCACGCAGCATCTGAAACCGAGGCGCGCCGATCAGTGGGCCTCGGACCAGTTCACCGTTAACCGATCCAGCGAGCTTCGCGATCCATCGATGCTGGCGAAAGGGATCAGCGCCAACGTGACCGGCTTGCGGGCGGATGTCGTGATCTGCGATGACGTCGAAGTGCCCAATACTTGCGATACCGCCGCGAAACGGGCCGATCTTCGCGCCCGCTTGCAGGATATCGAGTACGTTCTGGTGCCGGGAGGGTTGCAGCTTTTCGTCGGGACGCCACACAGCTATTACTCGATCTACGCGGCGCAGGGCCGCGCGGAAATCGGCGAGGAGCGCGCGTTCCTCGAGGGCTTTGCCCGACTGGAACTGCCCATTCTCGACGACAAGGGCAAAAGCCTTTGGCCGGAGCGGTTTTCCCCGGCCAAGATCGACGGCATTCGGAGGCGCAGCGGTCCCAGCAAGTTCGAAAGCCAGATGATGCTGCGGCCAAGGAACCTCGCCAACGGGCGGCTCGATCCCGACGCGCTGCGGCGTTACGAAGCGGACCTGGAATACAGCGAAGGGAATCATGAAGCCTCGCTGATTTTGAAGGGTCGGCGGCTGATCTCGGCGTCGTGCTGGTGGGATCCCTCCTATGGCGCGCCGAACAAAGGCGACTCCAGCGTCGTTGCCGCCGTCTTTACCGACGATCGCGGCGACTACTGGCTTCACCGGATCCGCTATCTGAAGCATGACCCATCCCTGAGCGGCGAAGTGGACGAAGCCACCCAGCTCTGCCGGCATGTCGCGGCGTTCGCCAGGGAGCTTTATCTGCCGGCCGTCACGATCGAGACGAACGGGCTGGGCCGCTTCCTGCCCGGCCTGTTGCGACGCGAGATCGCCGCCGCGGGAATGCGGTGCGCGGTCATCGAGAAGGTGGCGTCCCGGCAAAAGGATCTGCGCATCATCGACGCGTTCGAAGCCGTTCTCGCCGCAGGGCGCCTGCACGCGCACAGCTCGATCTTCGAATCGCCCTTTGCCGGGGAAATGCGCGATTGGCGGCCCGGCGGCAAGGGACGCGACGACGGCCTCGACGCCGTCGCCGGCTGTCTCCTGAGCGAGCCGGTGCGGCTCTATCGCCGCCCCTTGGACTCGAACGCCGCCGTCATGGGAAAATGGCGCTCCGGATGGTCTCCGGTCAGAGCCGACACCGACTTCTTCGTCTGAGCCCTTTCTCCGCCGACGGAGCGATCAAGACGAAGCTCGGCAAATCCGCTTTGCCGGCTTTCGCGCCGAGCCTTCAGCGGGAACCGCCCGCGTTCGTCAGTTGAAAATGCCTTCCAGAAGCGCCTTCCGCCTGCGCTCGATCGTCGGCGTGGTGCCTTCCGTCATCGGTCGGCCGAGCGCCTGATTCTCGTGGATCCGTCGCGCCTCCTCAGCGGGGTCGACCACCGTGCCGTACTCCGTCGGCGTCGACCAGAACATCAACCGCTCCGTAAAGGTACGGTCGCTCGCCGCGAGAATCGAGGTCTCCTGATTCAGCACCTCGCGGATATTGGGATCGACGTTCATGGCTCCGCTTCGCGACAAGAACGCGCTGGTTCCCGGCGAGGCGTTGGCGCCACCAGCCGAGGCGGCCGCATCGTAATTGTCGCCAAGCGGCATCATGCCGCCGCCGATCACCGCCTGCCTGGCTTCGTCGCGCGGAATGAGCGACGCGGCGCGGGCCGACCCGGGCGATGGCGGACGCAGGCCGTAATCGGGCGGTATGCTCAAGGGAGCGCGCGTATAAACGGCGAATTCATCCGGCTGGCGCTTGCCCAACCCCAGCGCCTCGCGTGTCTCGCCACACCCCGCGGTGGCGAGCGCCGCCCCGAAACACAGAATCAAGATCACACTCAGCCTTTGCACGTAAGAGTCTCCTTCACAGCAGGGAGCGCATGGGCGTTTGGCCCATTGTCCGACTTTAACGATTTTCCGCGCCGCCAAACAAGGCGTCCACGACGATCATCGCCGCGCCGATGGTGATCATGCTATCGGCGACATTGAACGCGGGCCAGTGGTAGCCGGCAACATGAAAATCGAGAAAATCGGCGACCGCTCCGAATCGGACGCGATCGATAACGTTGCCGATCGCGCCGCCGATGATGAACCCGATCGCGGCGCCGATGAACAGATTCTCCGTCCGATAAAGCCAGACCAACAGAATGACGACGATAAGCAGCGCCAGCAACGACAAAAAGACGGCGTTGAGCGGCGAGCCGGTGCTGAACAGGCCAAAACTGATGCCTGTATTCCAGACCATGACGAGGTTGAAGAACGGGGTGATCTCGATCGCGCGCGGCGGCGCCATGACCCGCTCAAGAATCCACCACTTGGTCAACTGATCGACGGCAATGACCAGCAAAGCGATGCCGATTCCCGGCCAAAAAACCCGAGCAGAACGCATGAGCGATCTACTCCGCGGCGCGCACGTAGCGGTCCACCGCGTCGGCGCAACGCAGGCAAACGCCGCGATGTTCCGGATGACGGCCGACATCCTCCAGAACCTTCCAGCAGCGCTCGCATTTTTCGCCGGAAGCAAGCGCCACGACCACCCGGACGGCGGGAACCTCGGCAAGCATGAAACAGTCATGGGGAGGCTCGCCGTCGGCGAAACGGCCGCCCGAGGTGATGAACAATTCGGCGAGATCGACATCGCGCGCCGCGGCGCGGAAGGGCTCTTCCGCGTAGACGATCGGACTGGCCTGAAGGCTTGAGCCGATGGTCTTCTCGGCGCGTTTGATCTCAAGGGCGCCGGTGACGACCCGGCGCAATTGCCGCAGCGTTTCCCACTTCGCCGCAAGCGCCTCGTCCCGCCATGCCGCCGGCGCGTCGGGGAACAAGCGCAAGTGCACGCTCTCCTCCTCGCCGGGATGCCGGCTCAGCCAAGCCTCCTCGGCGGTGAAGCACAGGAACGGCGCCAGCCACGCCGTCAAATGATCGAACAGCAGATCGAGCGCCGTCCGCGCCGCCCGCCGCCTTTGCGAATCGGCTGGATCGCAGTAAAGGCTGTCCTTGCGGACGTCGAAATAGAACGCGGACAGATCGACGGCGCAAAACGTGTGCAGCTCGGCAAAGAATGGGTGAAACTCGAAGCTCGCGCAGGCCGCGCGCAACTGCCCATCGAGCTGCCATAAGCGATGCAGCACCCAGCGCTCCAGCTCGGGCATCTCGTCCCGCGCGACGCGCTCGCTCGCGTCGAAGCCGTTGAGGTTGCCGAGCAGAAACCGCAGCGTGTTGCGCAGCCGGCGGTAGATGTCGGCGTTCTGTTTGAGGATTTCCGGCCCGATACGCAGATCTTCGGAATAGTCGGAGCCGACCACCCACAGGCGGAGGATATCCGCTCCGTGTTGATCCATGACTTGCTGCGGAGCGACGATGTTGCCGAGAGACTTGGACATTTTCTGCGAGTCCTCGGCGAGTACAAAGCCGTGCGTCAACACCGCCTCGTAAGGCGCCCGGCCGCGCGTGCCGCAGGACTCCAGCAGCGAGGAATGGAACCAGCCGCGGTGCTGGTCGCTGCCTTCGAGATAGAGCGAGGCCGGCCACTTCAGGTCGTCCCGCTTCTCGAGGACGTAGCTGTGAGTCGCGCCGGAATCGAACCAGACGTCGAGAATGTCGCTCACCTGCTCGAAATCGGCAGGATCGTGCTCCGGCGCGAGAAAGCGCGCCGGGTCCGAGGCGAACCAGGCATCGGCCCCTTCGGCCGCGACGGCGGCGGCAATGCGCTCCAGCACGGCTTCGTCGCGCAACGGCTCGCCGGTTCTCTTGTCGACGAACACGGTGATCGGCACGCCCCAGGCTCGTTGCCGCGAAATACACCAGTCGGGACGCGTTTCGATCATGCCGCGCAGCCGGCGCTGCCCCGAGGCGGGAACAAAGCGCGTCGCGTCGATGGCCGCGAGCGCCTTGCCGCGCAGATCGCCCGCTTCCATGCTGATGAACCACTGCGGCGTGTTGCGGAAGATCACCGGCGCCTTGGAGCGCCAGGAATGGGGATAACTATGCACGAGGGCGCGGGAGGCGAGCAGGGCGTCCGCCTCGACCAGCGCCGCGATGACCGCCTTGTTGGCGTCGCCGGGTTTGCCGTCGTCGTTGAGGACGCGGCGGCCGGCAAAAAGCGGCACATGGTCGAAAAAGGCGCCGTCCGGGCCGATCATGTCGGGGACGGCGATGCCGTTGCGGACGCCAAGATCCCAGTCGTCGGCGCCGTGCCCGGGCGCGATGTGGACGAAGCCACTGCCCGTCTCGACATCGACGAAGTGGGCAGCGAGCAAGGGGACATCGAAATCGTAGCCGCGCCCATGGAAGGGGTGGCGGCAGATCGCGCCCGCCAGATCGCGGCCCTTCAGGCGCGCGACCGTGCGCACGTCTGCGATATCGGCCGCTTCGGCAAATTCGGCGACGAGGCTTTCGGCCACCACGAAACGCTCGCCGGCCTTGACCCGAGGCGCGCCGTCGCCGTTCCCGGTCACGGCGACGCCGACCGCCTCGATGACGGCGTAGTCGATGTCCTCGCCATAGGCAATGGCGCGGTTGCCCGGGATCGTCCACGGCGTCGTCGTCCAGATCACCACCGCAGCGCCGGCGACGGCGGCGTCTTGCGCCTGCGCGACCGGAAAGCGGACGTAGATCGTCGTCGAGCGGTAATCGTGGTACTCGACTTCCGCCTCGGCCAGCGCCGTGCGCTCAACGACCGACCACAACACCGGCTTGGAGCCTTTGTAGAGCCCGCCGTTCATCAGAAACTTGCCAAGTTCGCGAACGATTTGCGCCTCGGCGTCGTAGGTCATCGTCGCGTAGGGGTTGTCCCAGTCGCCGACCACCCCGAGGCGCTTGAATTCTTGCCGCTGCACGGCGATCCAGTGCTGGGCGAACTCCCGGCATTCGTTGCGAAACTGCGCGATCGGCACCTGGTCCTTGTCCTGGCCGGCGGCCCGGTATTTCTCCTCGATCTTCCATTCGATGGGCAGGCCGTGGCAGTCCCAGCCGGGAACATAGTTGGCGTCCTTGCCCAGCATCTGCTGGGAGCGGTTGATGACGTCCTTGAGGATCTTGTTCAGCGCATGGCCGATATGGAGATGGCCGTTGGCGTAGGGCGGGCCGTCGTGAAGAATGAACTTTTCGCGGCCACGCGCGGCGTCGCGCTGCCGCCGGTAAAGGTCGAGCGCCTGCCAGCGCTCAAGCAGTTTCGGCTCCAGCTTGGGCAGCCCCGCCTTCATCGGAAACGAGGTTTGCGGGAGAAAGACGGTCGATTTGTAGTCCACGGTCATGATTGTCCGACAGTTCGGCTGGGAATGGATGCGACGGTGGCGGCCAGGAGGTTCCGCGCGGTGGCGACATCGGCGGCGATCTGCGCTTTCAGGACGTCGACGCCATCGAATTTCTTCTCGGCGCGGATGTAGTGCAGAAACACGACGCGCAAGTGACGGTCATAAAGGTCGCCCGCGAAATCGAACAGATGGACTTCGAGCAACGCTTCCGAGCCGCCGAAACTCGGCCGCACCCCGACATTGGCGACGCCGTCGAAGCGCGTTCCGCCCTCGATCTCGACACGGACCGCGTACACGCCGAACAGCGGGCGGGTGTACTCGCCGAGCCGGACATTGGCGGTGGGAAAGCCGATGGTCCGCCCGCGGCGGTCGCCCGCGACGACGCGCCCCTCGATTTCGAAGGGCCTCCCGAGCAACTGCCGCGCCTTCTCCAAATCGCCTTCGGCAAGAGCCTTGCGGACCCGCGTCGACGAATAGGGTTGCCCGCCGGGATCGCGAACCTCGCGCACGCAGGTATAATCGAAACCGAACTCGCCGCCGAGCTGCAGGAGCAGTTCGGGCGTGCCTTCGCGTCCCCGGCCGAAAGCGAAGTTGTGACCGGACACGACGAAACGCGCGGCGATGCCGTCGACAAGAACGCGCCGGACGAACTCCCGCGCTGAATGACAGGCGAATTCGCGGTTGAACGGAAGGACGACGAGGACCTCGACGCCGAGCGCCTCGATCAACCGCGCCTTGGCGTGAAACGGGGTCAGCCGGAACGGTTCGGCCGACGGCTGAAAAACGCAGCGAGGATGGGGCTCGAGCGTCAGCACCGACCACGGAACGCCCGCGGAGCGGGCGATGCGCCCAGCTTCCCCGATCACGGTCTGGTGGCCGAGGTGAACGCCATCGAAGTTGCCGATGGCGACGGCTCCCCCGCGAACTCCGGAGGGGAGATGCTCGTAATGACGAAACAGTCGCATTCCGGATAGGTGTCAGTCGCTTAACAGCCGGTCAAGCATTAACCGTCCGCCATCGGCTATCGTTCTCCCGTCGTCGCCTGGTCGGTTCTGGCCCGCCTCAGCCGCGGGTCGGCACCATCACGGTGGCTTCCCCTTCGATCACCGGTTTGCCCGCGACCGTGCAGATCGTGTCGAGCGTCACCAGTTTTTTCTCCCGGTTGATGGCTTTCACCGTGGCTTGCGCAACCAGGGTATCGCCGACGCGGACAGGCGCCTTGAATTTGAGGCTCTGGTTGACGTAGATGCAGCCCGGCCCCGGAAGCTTGGTGCCGAGCACCGCCGAGATCAGCGACGCGCCGAAAATGCCGTGGGCGATGCGGCCCTTGAACATGGTGTTCTTGGCGAAGTCGTCGTTGAGATGAACGGGATTGGTGTCTCCCGAGACGCCCGCGAACACCATGATATCGGCATCGGTCACCGTCTTGCCGAACGAAGCGCTCATTCCTTCCTTGAGGTCCTCAAGATAATAGCCGTGCAAGTCGTCCATGCTGCTTCCCCCTTCACTGGTTTGCGGCTTCGCGTGCGGCGGCGCGCCGCGTTGTGCGTTGCGACATTAACGCCTGCGTCAGGTCGGCACAATGCCTCGCGCGGGATTCCGGC
>CAZRWU010000134.1:0-9269 GCA_964603915.1 uncultured Rhodospirillaceae bacterium | reverse complement strand
AGCAGTTCGTCGTCTCTGGACGTCGGGGCTGCAACGTAGTCGCCTCGCGCAATTTCCGCTTCAAGGCGTTCGATCTGCGCGGCGTAGCTTGCCTCCCGGCTCCTCAGTTGCTTGACGTCCGCTTCCGTGAAAGTCGAGTCGAGCGCGGCGAGCGCGTCGCCGGCCCGCACGGTATCGCCCACGTCGACATCGATACTCCGGATCACCGAAGTTTCAAGGGGCTGCACCACAAGGCTTGGCGCCGTCGTGACCAGTTTTCCCGGCGCCGCGACGATCTCATCGATCTCCGCAAGGGATGCCCAGGCAACGGCAAGGAGAATGAACGCGGCCACGACATAGAGGGTCGCCCGCGCCAGGATCGGAGGCTTGCGTTCCTCGATCTCGATCGCGTCCGGCTGGAATTCGCTGGCAACGGCTGTTCGTTTGACAGAACGCAGAGAGGTCTTTCGGCTTCGCTCCTGATCGACCTTGTTGCTGTGATCGGCGGCAGGCGAGGGGGAACCCTTATCGACGGGTGAGGACGAAGGCTGTCCGCTTTCCGCACTCATGCCACTTGCCTTGTCTGCTGATTCCATAGATGGCGGTAATTGGCGCAGCGTGACAGAAGCTCTCCATGCTTCCCGACATCGACAATCTTGCCGCGCTCGATGACAAGAATGGCGTTTGCCTCCACCAGGGCTGACAACCGGTGCGAAACGATGATCACCGTCCGCTCTTTCGCGATCCGCCACAAGTTCTGCCGAATGATCACCTCGCTCTCGGGATCGAGAGCGCTGGTCGCCTCGTCCAGGATCAAAAGTCGGGGGCGGGTCACCAGCGCGCGCGCGATCGCCAGGCGCTGCTTCTGGCCGCCCGACAGGTTCTGCGCGTTCTCTTCGAGCATTGTGTCGAAGCCCCGCGGCAGACGCTCGACGAATTCATCCGCCCCGGCCAAGCGGGCCGCCTCGACGATTTCCTCGAAAGTCGCATCCGGTTTGGGTGCGGCAATGTTCTCGCGCACCGTGCCGCGGAACAGGAAGCTGTCCTGGAGAACCATGCCGACATTCTTGCGCAGGTGCACGAGATCGAGTTCGCGAATGTCGAAGCCGTCGACCCGCACAACTCCCTGCTGGACGGGATAAAGGCCTTGAATGAGCCGGGTGATGGTCGTCTTGCCCGAGCCGCTGCGGCCGACGATGCCGAGCACGCAGCCTTCCGGAACGGTGAAGGAAACGTTGTCGAGCGCCGGCGGCGCTTCCGGCGCGTAGCGGAAGGAAACGCCCTCGAACTCGATTCTGCCCTTGAGCGGCGGCCGGATGCCGCGAACGTGATTCTCACGCTCCGGACGGCGGTTCATGATCTCTCCCAGCATCCGCACCGAAAGCGCAACTTCCTGATACTCGTGCACCATGGTGACGAGTTGCACCAACGGGCCGGAAACCCGGCCGGCCAGCATGTTGAACGCGACCAGCGCGCCCACCGTCATCGTCCCGTCGAGAACGCTCATCGCGCCCACGCCGATGATCGCGACAACCATCAGCTTCTCCAGGAGGCCGGTTGACGCCTGGGCGAAGCTCGAGATCTTTTCGACTCCGAAGCGGGTGGCCACGGCGCGGGCCGAACGGTCGTCCCAGTTGCGGCGCTGCAGCGGCTCCATCGCAAGCGACTTCACCGTACGCATGCCGTGAATGCTCTCGACGAGAAGTCCTTGCCGTTCCGCCTCGGCTTCGTACAGCTCCCTCAGGCGACGCCGGAAGGGCCCCACAAGGATCGCGACCGTCGAGGCGATCAACCCCGTGAACAACAACACGAGCAGTGTGAGCTGAGAGCTGTAAAGGAACAGCACCGGCACGAAAACCAGCAAGGACAGCGCGTCCAGAAGAGTGAGGAACAAGCGCCCGGTGAGGAATTCGCGCACCCGCGCGGACTGCTGCATGTGCTTGACCAGAACCCCCACCGGCGCGCTCTCGAAAAAAGCGATAGGAAGGCCGAGCAGATGGCCGAAGGTCCGGGTCGCCACGCGGATGTCGATTTTATTGGTCGCATAGAGCAGCAGGTAGCGTCGCAGGAAGGTGAAGAGGGCGTCGAAAACAAGCGCAACGACGATGCCGGCCCCGAGAACGTAGAGCGTCATATACCCCTCGTGCACGAGGACCTTGTCGATGACCAGCTGGAAAAAGATCGGGGTAGCGAGTCCGACGGCGTAAAGGAAAAGCGCCGCCACGGCCACGTCCCGGAACAATCGACGCTGGCGTATCAACTCGGGCACGAACCAGCGCAACCTGAAGGGCTGCTCCGGATCGCTCAGACGATGAGCGCGCTTGAGGAAAACGACTTCACCGCGCCAGCGGGCGCATAACTGCTCCTGCGTAAGCGTGAAAAGATGAGGCGGTTCCGCCAAGGGATCGAACACCATGGCGGTGGCGTCAGGACCTTCTCCTTGAAGGCCGAGGAGGACAATCCAGTTGCCGTTGTCGAGGCGCGCGAGCACCGGATAGGCGTCGCCCAGGTTGGCCAAGTCGCGCCACTTGATCTGCGCCGAGCGCGCCCGAAACCCCGTCTCCCGGGCGATGCGCAACAACAAAGGCAGCGAAACAGCATCGGCGCCAACGGCATAGTCATGGATAAGCCGATCCATGGAAAGGTCGACGCCGTGGTGGCGCATAACCGCGACCAGGCATTCCAATTCGGTGTGCCGCGGCTTGGCTTCAGGGCCGTCGGCTGTGGATGAGGCGCCCGGTCCGGATCCCGCAAGGCACTCATCGCCCTGGTCCGGGACAGGATGGAGAGTTTCTGCCGGCGCTGCCGCTTCCTTGTCCCGCTCCGGCATGTTCCGACGGCGTAACAACTTCATGAACCCCTCGTTATCGAGCAGTCAGCGACGTCAACTTCTTGCGACAACCGTCTGCCGCGACTGTGCCGTCGAGAGCGGGTCTTGCCCTCGGCGTTTCACCGCCCATCCGACAGCCAAACCGGCCAACAACGGTGAACGCCATTGAGGCAGCGGCGTCGCGCGAACTCAGGGAAAATTCGGCGAGCCTCGCGGGCGGCTGCCAGCCGGATCGGCGGTCGGGGTCTGCGCCGCTTCCGGCGGCCGCCGGCGAACCGCCCCCGATTGGACAAGCTCGCCCGCGACACGCTCCATCAACTCATGCGCATTCATGAATCCCTCAAGCGTCATGATCAAGCGCTGACGAAGCACCGGTTTTGGGTTGTTGTTGATGTCGCGCTCCGTCGGCGACAGGCTGAACAGATCGATCCGCACGGTCGGCCCCGTCACGGTAATTTCACTGATCCCGTCGGTAAAAATCTCATCCGCCACCTTGCACCGCTCCTTTCACGATCCGCGCGCCATCGTCCAACCAGGAGGTGCTTCTGTCCCCGCCCGCGTTCTTGCGCCGCTTAGACTTTCCATTTTTATCGAGAATGTTTAGACTAATGGCAAGGCAAAAAAGCACAAGTTCTTGGGTCTCATTTGGGCTACGCCTATTGTATAGATTGCCGAAATCATACGGGAGTTGTCCATAGAATCCGGGGTGAAGTGGCCAAGCTTGACAAGACCTTGAATTGTTTGGGCACCACAAGTGTCTAAAAAGTTTGTCAAGTTTCTTTGATAGTCTGCTTTTAGTATAGCTTAACATTAATTATCGGGAGCGAACAAAAGCGGTCGATCGACTTAAAAACGATCGAAATAAAAAGATGGCGGTGCATCGACAGGCCGCGGCGGAGGAGGGCAACCGATGGCTTCACTATGGACCGACGCGGCGGTTCCGGCGACGGTGACGGACACGGAGACGCGGGCGGTACAGCTCGGTGTGAAGTTCCGGGCGAATGTCGACGGCGCGATCACCGGGATCCGCTTCTACAAGGGCCCGCAGAACACCGGCGCCCACGTCGGCAAGCTGTGGACGGCGACCGGCCAGGAGCTGGCCACCGCCACCTTCGCCAACGAGACGGCGAGCGGCTGGCAGCAGGTCAACTTCACCAGCCCGGTGCCGATCCAGGCGAACACCACTTACGTCGCCTCCTATCACGCTCCCAACGGCCGCTATTCGATCGACCAGAACTACTTCAGCCAAGCGCACACCAACGGCCCGCTGACCGCGCCCGCCAGCAGCGGCGGCAACGGCAACGGCGTGTACCGGTATGGCGCGGCGACGGCCTTTCCGAACCAAACCTTCAGGGCCTCGAACTACTGGGTCGACGTGATGTTCCAGGAGGGCGCCACCGATCCCAACAATACCCCACCGGTGGCAAGGGACGACAGCGCCAGCACCAATGAAGATACGGTGCTGCGGCTGGCGCCGGCAACCTTGATCGCCAACGACACGGACGCCAATGGCGATGCGTTGAGCATCGTCTCGGTCGGGGGGGCGACCAATGGCAGCGTGACGCGGGACGCCACGAGCGGCGACGTGGTGTTCACGCCCCAGGCGAACTACAACGGGGCGGCGAGCTTTACCTACACCATCTCGGACGGGAAAGGCGGCAGCGCCACGGCAACGGTGGCCGTCACGGTGGAGCCGGTCAACGATCCGCCGGTGGCGAACAACGACAGCGGCTTCACCACCCCCGCCAACACGGCGCTGACGATCCCGGCGACGACTCTGCTGAGCAACGACACCGATGTCGACAATCCGCCTTCGAGCCTCTCCATCGCCTCGGTTGGCAACGCCACCAATGGCGGCGTGGCGCTCAGCGGAAGCAACGTGGTGTTCACGCCCAACGCCGGCCATAGCGGTCCCGCGAGCTTCACCTATACCGTTACCGACGGCGCCGCCACGAGCAATGCCGCCACCGTCAGCCTCACCGTCGGAACAGCAGCGCAGCCGTCAAACCCGATTGCGGCCGAGAACGCACGTCCCGGCAACCCGCGGAGCGAATGGGACCTCAACAACGGCGCGAGCAGCACCATCGAGGGTTACGCGGCGCAGTTCAGCGTCGATCAGGGTCAAACCGTCGACTTCAAGATTCGAACCCCCTCTACCAACTACAGCATCGACATCTACCGCTTGGGTTATTATGGCGGCTCGGGCGCCCGCAAAGTGGCGACCATCAACCGCACTCTGCCGCAGGCGCAAACACAGCCCAACCCACTGCGCAACTCCGCCACCGGCTTGGTCGATGCCGGCAATTGGAGCGTGTCCGCTTCATGGGCCGTTCCGGCCGATGCGGTTTCGGGCGTCTATATCGCCAAGCTCGTGCGGCAGGATGGCACGTCCGGCGAGAATCATATTCCGTTTATCGTGCGGGACGACGACGGCCGATCCGACATGATCTTCCAGACTGCCGACACCACGTGGCAGGCCTACAACGAGTGGGGAGGCAACAGCCTTTATACCGGCTCGCCCGCCGGCCGGGCCTACAAGGTCAGCTACAACCGTCCGTTCACGACCCGGCAAGGAGGAGCCGCCACCGGTCCGCGCGATTACCTGTTCGACTCCGAGTACCCGATGATCCGCTGGCTTGAAGCCAACGGGTATAATGTTTCCTATCTGTCGGGTATCGACAGCGATCGGTTTGGTGGGGAGCTTCGAGAGCACAAGGCCTTCCTCTCTGTCGGCCATGATGAGTATTGGTCCGGCCAGCAGCGCGCCAACGTCGAGGCCGCGCGCGATGCCGGGGTGAACCTTGCGTTCTTCAGCGGCAACGAGGTGTTCTGGAAGACCCGCTGGGAAAACAGCATCGACGGCTCCAATACCCCATACAAAACGCTTGTGTCCTACAAGGAGACGCACGCCAACGCCGAGATCGACCCGAGCCCCGAATGGACGGGCACGTGGCGGGATCCGCGCTTCGGCCCACCCAATAGCAACGGCGGCGGGCGTCCCGAGAACGCCCTGACCGGCACCATCTTCACCGTCAACAACGGCTCGCAGGAGACGATCCGAGTGCCGGGGAGCTATGGCGACCTCCGCTTCTGGCGCAACACCCCTATTGCCAACTTGTCCTCGGGACAGACGGCGACCTTGTCCGGCGAACTGCTAAGCTATGAGTGGGACGAGGACCTGGATAATGGCCATCGGCCCGCCGGGCTGATCCGGCTGTCGTCGACCGTCGACAACAACGCCGAGGTTATCAAGGACTATGGCTCCACCTACGGGCCGGGAAGCGCCACGCATGCCCTGACGCTCTATCGCGCCAACAGCGGGGCGTTGGTTTTCGGCGCCGGCACGCCGCGGTGGGCTTGGGGATTGGATGGCACTCACGACTACGACATGGCGCACGGCGGCAGTATAGCGGCCGCGGTTCCGGATGCCCGCGTGCGGCAGGCGACGGTGAACCTGTTCGCCGATATGGGAGTCCAGCCGGCGACGCTTCAGTCGGGACTTGTGCGCGCGACCGCCTCCACCGATACTGTCAAACCGACCTCCACGGTGACCTCGCCAACGGCCGGGAGCTCGATTCCCTCTGGTCAAACCGTCACCATTTCTGGAACGGCATCGGATAGCGGAGGAGTGGTTGGCGGCGTTGAGGTTTCGACCGACGGCGGCGCAACGTGGCGCCGGGCTGCGGGCCGCTCAAACTGGACCTACAGTTGGACGCCGCAGGCCGCGGGCAACTACACCATCAAGAGCCGCGCTGTCGACGATACCCTCAACATGGAAACGCCGGGTGCCGGCATCAGCGTGAGCGTCGGGTCGACGTCGCCAGGGACGGGTCCCTACTCGCTGTGGAGTAACGCGGCGACGCCGACGACGGTAACGGACCCGGACGCGACGGCGGTCGAACTGGGCGTGAAGTTCCGTGCGAATGTCGCAGGCCAGATCACCGGCCTGCGCTTCTACAAGGGTCCGCAGAACACCGGAACGCACATCGGCAAGCTGTGGTCGGCGACTGGCGCGCAGTTGGCCAGCGCCACCTTCGCCAACGAGACGGCGAGCGGCTGGCAGCAGGTCAACTTCGCGAACCCGGTGCAGATCCAGGCGAACACCACCTACGTTGCCTCCTACTATACTCCAAGCGGCAAGTACTCGGTCGACGAGAATTACTTCGGCTCGAGTCTCGTGAACGGTCCTCTGACGGCGCTGGCGGACGGAATGGACGGCGGCAACGGCGTGTATCGATACGGCTCGACCAGCGGCTTCCCGACCAACACGTGGAACAGATCGAATTATTGGGTCGACGTCGTGTTCCAGCCATCTGCGTCGTTGGCCGCCTGAGAATGGGCGCACCGACGACAGGTCGTTCTTTGTACGGCGTCGACGACGAGCGATCGACGACAGAGTTAACTGCGATGTGGCTGTGAGTCAGCGGCGAGCGAGACACGCGGCGCAACAGGTGCATACGATAGGAGGCGTATATGGATCCCGATGAGACCGGTTCCGAAACACCGACCGGGCCAGCCGCCACGCCAGCCGCCGACGTGCTGGCAAGGCTTGCCGATGTCGTGCCGGTTCCCCTGCCGGTCATTACGCCGCCAGGCCTCGAAATTGCGCGCGAGCTCGCCGGCGGTCCGCGCAACGATGTCATCGTCGGCGGTCCGCAGAACAATGTCATCGAGGGTCTTCTCGGCGACGACACCTTGGTCGGCGGCGATGGCGACAATGTTCTTATCGGCGGTCCCGGCAATGACACGCTGGTCGGCGGCCGCGGCGACAACGCCGCTCGCTTCAGCGGCTCCGTGTTCGAATACGACATCGTCCGGGGCAACCGTGAGGTCACGGTCCGCCATGCACGGCCGGAAGGCGGCCGGAACGACGGCGCCGACCGGGCGATCGGGATCCAGCGCCTGGAGTTCCTTGATCGCAAGGTGTTTCTCGACGGCACGAACAATGCGCCGGTCGCGCGGCACGACACAGGATTTACCGTCGAAGACGGCAACACGCTGCGGATCCCGATTGCGAGGCTCCTGGCCAATGACCGGGAGTTTGATGGCGATCAGCTGAGTGTTTCCAGCTTGCCTAAGCCGCAGGCCAGAGGTTTGGCGCGCATCGAAGGCGGCACGATCGTTTACGAGCCGCCGAATGGCTTTCAATGGGCGCTGGCGGAGGGCGATTCATATGCTGACACGTTCGCCTATACAGTGTCCGACGGGAAGGGCGGGACCGCCATCGCAACGGCGAAGATAACGGTCACCCGCCCTCGCGACCCACGCAACTATCCAACCGGCCCGGCCACGCGCAACGACCGTCCGGCCGGACCTGGGGATATATCCTCGCTCTGGGACGCCACGGCGACGCCGGCGATTCTGACCGACCCGGACACGGCGGCGGTCGAGCTTGGGGTGAAGTTCCAGGCCAATGTCGACGGCGCCATTACTGGCCTGCGCTTCTACAAGGGGCCGAATAACACCGGCGCCCATGTCGGCAACCTGTGGACGGCGAGCGGCGCCAACCTGGCCACTGCCACCTTCACCAACGAGACGACGAGCGGGTGGCAGCAGGTCGCCTTCGCTGCTCCGGTGCCGATCACTGCGGGCGCCACGTACGTTGCCTCCTACCACGCTCCCAATGGGCAGTACTCGGTCAATGAGGACTACTTCACCCAGGCCTACACCAACGGGCCGCTGACCGCGCCCGCCGACGGCACCGTCGGCGGCAACGGTGTCTACCGCTACGGCGCGACGAGCACCTTCCCGACGCAGACCTTCAGGGCCTCGAACTACTGGGTCGACGTGGTGTTCCAGGAGGCTATCCCCAACACGCCGCCGGTGGCGAGCGACGATCCAGGTGACGGTGGTAGCTTTCCAACAGATGAGGATACGGCGCTGCGGCTGGCGCCGGCAGCCCTGCTCGCCAACGACAGCGACGCCGACGGCGATCCCCTCACCATCGCCTCGGTCAGCAACGCCATCAACGGCGCCGTAACGCTGGACGGCGCCACCGGCGAGGTGGTGTTCACGCCGAACGCCAACTACTTCGGCCCCACCAGCTTCACCTACACCATCTCGGACGGCAAAGGCGGCAGCGCCACCGCGACGGTGAGCGTTGCGGTGGCGGCGGTCAACGATCCACCCACCGCCATCGACGACAGCGCCGCCACCGCTCAAGGCGCCCCGGTGGTTGTTGCGGTGCTGGCCAACGACACCGATCCCGATGGCGATACGCTCAGCATCGACTCCTTCACCCAGGGCGCCAACGGCACGGTCACCAACAACGGCGACGGCACGCTGACCTATAGCCCGGCCGCCGGCTTCACCGGCAGCGACAGCTTCACCTACACCGCCAGTGACGGCATCGCCACGAGCAATCCCGCCACCGTCGGCATCACCGTCACAGCGGCCGGCAACACCCCACCCACCGCCATCGACGACAGCGCCGCCACCGCTCAAGGCGCCCCGGTGGTTG
>CAZRWU010000133.1:0-9287 GCA_964603915.1 uncultured Rhodospirillaceae bacterium | reverse complement strand
AAGGAGTCAAAGGCTTCGGCTGGCCGAGATAGGTGCGGCGCGTCGGATGGCGCTGGCCGCTTATCCGGTCACGGTTTCGAGCGCGCCTGCCATGCGGGCGCTAGGCGATGTGTTCGACGATTGGGCGGAACGGATCGACGCGGCCGGGGATTGGCTATGGCGTCATCTGGCATGGTTGCTTCGGTTGCTGCTGATCGCGTCCATGGTCATTGCCGGCGCTGGCGTTGGCGGGGCCGTATGGCGCATCATGGATGACGCGACCGAGCGCGCCGCCGTTTCCAGCTACGTTTCAATTCCACTGCCGATTGCACCGGTCTGCGATTACGACCGGGAGCACGCGCGGCCTGTTTGCTGAGGTTTTATTATGACGGAGAATGAGTTTCTTTTCTGGGTCGCCGCAATTTCCCTGGCGGGGCTTGTCGCGATCTGGTTGATCGCGCGCTCATTGGAGCGCGAGCGTAATCTTGGTTCAAAGAAGGGGAAGTGAGATGCCGATCCGTATTCAACGCAAGAGAGAGGCTGGCTGGCGGATGCCTGCCGGGGCGATATACATCGGGCGGCCGACGCCGTTTGAGAACTGGATCATTGCCGGCAAGCCGGTGCGCGGGGACACATCCGACGCGAAGCGTTCGGCCGGGTTCAAGTTCCGCGACATCTTTCCGGCATGCACGGCGCAGTTTCATATTGGCCACGAGATCGCCCGTGCGGATGCGGCTGAGTGGTTTCATCGGTGGCTCATCGATGGCGACGATCCGAGCGAGTTCATCCCGGTCTGGCCGACTTACACTGCCGAGGCGGGATATGACGGCATGGTGATCCCGGCGCTTGCCAGGGTGCGCCAATTCATCCTGCACCAAGCGCCATTGCAGCTTGCCGGCCGCGATCTCGCGTGCTGGTGCCCGCTCGACGAGCCATGCCATGTGGACACGGTTCTTGCCGTCGCGAACGGCGGCTATCCCTGGATCAAAGGGGCCCGCGATGGGTGATGACGTGAAGGTCGTTTCCTTTGGCCCTTGGTGGACGGACGGTCTGCATGAAGTCCGAAGGATCATCGGGAAGGGGCCGGGCGGATGGTTCTATGCCATCGATATTTGTTACAGAGGCGGAGACCTCGCTCCCCCCGGGTGGATCGGATGGAACGGGCCATTTCCATCAAGGGAACTGGCGGAAAGTGCGGCCGAACGGGCGGAAACGAAGCGTATTGCAGAGATCTTCGGAGAATGACGCGCATCTTTAGTGTAGCGTTTGTGTACACAAACAGGCATGATACGCACGGAATGAGATGGAGAGATTGATGAAAGAACGAACATTTACGGCTTCAGAGATGGTGCGCGAGGTTGAATCGGAAATCCTCATGCGTCACCGGGTTTACCCCAATCGCGTTGCGCAAGGCAAGATGACGGCGGCGAGCGCATCGCGAAAGATCTCGATCATGCAAGCGGTCCTTGCCGTTCTTCAGCAGGTCGATGCCGACGAACAACCGTCGTTGTTCGGGTAGGCCGATGCAATCGGACCGGGACATCTGGCGGGAAGCGATGGCGAACAAGGCGCTCGTGCGCGCCGAGTGCGCCGCGATGCTCTACGCGATCATGGAAACGGCGGCGCGTGGTCTGCTCTACGCCTCGGCTGTTGTTCTCCTGCTGGCCCTGCCAGCCATGATGGCGACGCCCGATCTTATCGGGTTCCTGATCAAGGCGTATCCCTTGCTAAGGGTGTCGTGGATCATGGCGATTTTCTTCATGCTTCCGTTCGTGGCGGAATCGCGCTCCGTCATGCTTCCATGGGTTCGGTCGCGCATGGCCGATCAACCGAATAGAAGGGACAAACGATGAACTGGCAACCCGAGCACACGTGCCCCATGGGCGAGATCGTTGATGTGTGGGTCAAATTCTACAACGAGGAACTTGCCAAGATCTACTGCGGCGGGTTCTGGATCGATGAGAGGGACGGCTTTTGGTGCGGCCGGGTTCCCGATGTCGAGCGCTATAGGGGCGGTTGGCGAATTCGACACCGTGACATTATCGGCTCTCCGTTGCCGTCATCCCCGCGATGCATCGTCACGCACTGGTGCCGGCACGAGGAACCCGCGACCGCCGAGCATGATCAGGGAGTTCTTCTATGAGATGCCAGATTTGCAAAGGCGCGGGCGAGTTGGTTGTTGCCGTTCCAAGCAAGCCGATTGCCGGGAACCTCCTGCTCGATCGCTTGGAGCAGGTAATTCCGCTTACGGTTGACCGGCGCCGGTATCCATGCCCCGCGTGCAATGACCTCGTATCGCCGGAACATGCGGCCGTGGTTGTAGGTATTTCGGTACTAGAACTGGACCTCGACGATAGGGTGGAAGAAGATGCCATCGCATTATGCCGTAAAGAAGCGGCAGCTAAGCTTGTGGGATATCTGCTCGACCGGGGTCTTATAGATTTCACCTATAATCGAGCCGCGGATTATCGCGCCACGGATCGTATTTCCTCTGCAGAATATGAGGTAAAGGCTCGGCTCTGCGTGATCAGACCGGATCGAATGCCGGATGAATCGAGCATCTTGGAGAAGCGCAAGAAGGCGGTCGATGAGGATCGAGAGAGAATATTCCAAAGGCTTTGCAGGGAAAGCCGAGAGAAGGGATATCCGATGCCGCCGCAATGGGTACAAGAGGCGATACTTGATATCGATCCCGATCATGAATGAACCCGACGTTTTCAGGACGGTGATCCTCGTTGTTCTGATCGGGATCATCATCGCGTCCGCCGTGGGAGCGGTGGCGCTTTTTCTCTACGGGTAATGCAAGAGGCAACCAAAGGGGCAAACATGATGTCGGCAGGCATTTACGAGCGCGTCAACGCAATTGCTTATCACTCATACATCTGGCCGCGTGAAGCGGCGCTTTCGGCCGGTCTGGCCATAGACCTGATCGGGTACGGTCCTGCGGAAGCGTGGTCATCGATGATGCGCAATTACGATGATCTGTATTCTGAGCAGACGCGACGGTTGCTTGAACTCGGCACGGCCTTTCACATGGCGGTCCTTGAGCCGGATCGTGTTCCTTCGGACATCGTTCTGATCGACGCGGCCGACTACAAGGGCAAGGCTGCCAGGGAGGCCAGGGACACCGCGCGCAGCCACGGCTTGATCCCTCTCCTTCCGAAGGAATATGACAGCTTGCTGCCTGCCGTTGCGGCGCTGAGGAACCGCCTCGACGGCATTCCCTTCCGCACCGCGCCCGATGGGGTATTCCAGGAAGGCGCGATTGCCGAGGCGAGCGTGGTTGCCGAGGCGGATGGGGTATGGCTCAAGAGCCGTCCTGATTGGCTGATCAGGGGCCATGACGAAGATCTGATCATCGACTACAAGACGACGGCTTGTCGCGGTGGCGACATCTCCCGCCTTTCTCGCTCGTTAAGGTGGGATATGCGCGCGGCCTTCTACATGCGCTGCTATACCCTGGCCACGGGGCGGCCGGTGCGTTACCGCTACCTTGTCCAGCAAAACAGATGGCCGTTTATGGCGAGGTTCCACGACCTCGCCGCTGAAGATCTGGATATCGCAATGGGCGATGTCGATGCGGCAATCGCGACGTGGCGCGATTGTGTCAGAGAGAACAACTGGCCCTCCGGTGTCGAGAATGCATTGGCTCTCGACATATGGGGGTTCCTCGTGCGCAATGACGATATAGGTGCAAACAACGATGCTTGACCTTGGACACACAATTGTTGCGAAGTCCGATCAACTCAATTCCGACGATTTGATGATCGGGCCGATCACGATCAGGATAACCGATATAAAGGTTGTTTCGGGTGAACAGCCCGTTATCATCCATTATGACGGCGACAACGGAAAACCCTACAAGCCATGCAAGTCGATGTTGCGTGTTTTGGTCCATGCTTGGGGCCGAGACGCATCGCAGTACAAGGGGCGATCACTGCGGCTCTATCGGGACCCGAACGCGATGTATGGCGGCATGAAGGTCGGCGGGATCAGGATCTCCAATATGTCTCATATCAGGTCCGTCCTTCAGATTCCTTTGACGGAGAGGCGCGGCGTCAAGAAGATGTTCCAAGTCGATCCGTTGCCTGATGAGCAGCCTTCCCCTCGGGCGAATGGCAACGCTGCGCCGTCCTTGTCGCCCGAGGTCATCGACGAATTGCGGCAGCAGGGAGAAGACAAGGCGGCGGGAGGCCTGGACGATCTCAAGGAATGGTGGGACGGCCTCACGCCGGCGGAGCAAAAAGCGATGAAGCCGCACATGCAAGGAATCAAGGATCTGGCGGCTGTATACGCCGGCCGGAATGGCGAGACAGGAAATGACGAAGGGCAGCCAGAATGAGCAACGAGAATGGGCGCATTATCAACATGAAGGTGGATGCCGATTTGTACCGTGAATTCGTGACCACGGCCTATGGATGCCATGAGCATCCGCACGGCGCGATTGTCGCTCTGTTCCGGCGGATGTGGGCGGACCATGGGCACGTCTACAAGGCCGAGGCGCGCGACCGGATTGACGCGGCGCTAAGGGAGTGAGATAATCGAGATCCTACCTATCCATTCTGGGAAAGGCAGTCCCGTAACTTGGCCGCGACCGTGCGGCCATTTTTTTTATTGACACGGCGGACATTAACGTATGTCATTTGGGCATGATCGGTTTCTCCCCGATCACTCCTTGTTTCTCGGACGTTTCCTCCCGGACTAGACGTGGCCAGCGTTCCCGATGCTGGCCTCTTTTTTCGATGATATTGCAATCGGAACAACGGGCGTTCGATCTTCTGTTGCGGGTGGCCACGGCTCCCGATGCCGCTTCCATGGCGGCGGCGGGAAATGCGGTTATCGCGCGCATTCAGGAAATCGACGATCTTATTGAAGCGTTGACGCGCGAGCGTGAGATCTTGAGCACCGCGCCAGACCTGACGGGAACAATCGATGAAAATTGACCAGCAATCGCAGATCGAGCTATCGGCGCTGCAACTCGCAAGGTCGGTTGCCGAGGCGCGGAGCAAACGGGAGCGCAAGGAACGCGCTCAGGATATCAATGCTCGCATCCAGACGCTTGAAGAGAACATCGACCGGCTGAAGGATAGGACCGGGCCGCGCGTCAAACAGACCGTGAGCGAAAATCGCTATGAGCTGGCGATCCTCTCTTTGCTTGGCGACTTTATGTCTGGCGATGCCGCGCGCCATGACGACGATGATCAAGAGGATGAGACCGGCGAGGCCGAGGGCGAGCCAGAGCAGAAGGAATCCGAGTGATGGCAAGTTCGCCCTGGACGACTTACAACCAAGTGCCGCTCTTTATTGGCGATGGCACGATTGATTTCGACACCGACACGTTCAAGGTCGGGCTTTATCAGAGCACGTCGAATGCCGCGACCCTGACGAACACGGTCCGGGCCGATCTCACGAATGAGGTTGCCGGCTCGAACGGGTACACGAGCGGCGGGCAAACTCTCGCCTCCGTGACATGGACGGGCACAACCGGCACCGCCAGTTTCAAGTGCGCAAACCCTACATGGACGGCCAGCGGCGGCAACATTACCGCGCGTTTTGCCGTGGTCTTCAAGTCGGGAACGGCGAACAGCCGGACAGATCCGATCATCGCCTACTCCCTGCTCGACACGACGCCTGCCGATGTCACTGTGACCGATGGGAACGTGCTGACCCTCGTCATTCATGCGAATGGCATCCTGCAGCTTGCCAAGGTCTGATTGTGACGTGCGCGAATGTCATGGCGCACGATAACACTCGACGGAAGCCTTTCTGATTGGACATCAGGCGACAGGGTTGACGCCGGAAAAGAAGTCACCGGCTACGAGGTCTATGGAACCTATATCGGCGATACGTTTTACATAGCCCTGAAGGGTCCGAGCGGCGTTTCGCTCACGCAGAACACGATCATCTGGCTTGACACCGATCTGAACGATTCGACCGGCTACCTCGTGTGGGGATGGGCGGTCGGAGCGGAATATCACGTCAGGATCACCGGCACAACGCGGGCGATCTACAGCGGATCACTCGGGCAAACAGTCGAGCAGGACCCGATTGCGCACGGGGTTAGCGGCAACGCCGAAGTGATCGAGATCGCGATACCGTCCTCGATTGTGGGCGGCTCACGCGAGCTGGCGTTCTATGTCGATCGCAATGACACCGACTTTCTGCCGAACCCCTATTCGCTCGGCGGATTCCGGATCGGCAATTCCTTGACGCCGACGCCGGTTGATTGCGATCCTCCGCCGGCTGCCATGGAGATGAGCGCATTCGGCGTTTCGATCACGGGCGGCGGGGTATACTCGCCCTATTATCTTGTGTCGCCGACCGGCGCGGCTCTGCGATCTCCGACCGGCGCGATGATGCTTGCGGGATTCTCCACGGTTTCCGCCGTCGAATTGCAGCCTGTGAATGCGGCGCTGAGCATCGCCGGGATCGCAGTCCAAGCGTCCACGACAGGGCAATGGTGGCTCTATCCGGAAGCTTCGCGGGTCGAGATCAATGGCCAGGCGCTTTCCCTAGATGTGAGCGCAAGCGTTTCGGCATATCCAGGGCAGGGCGATCTGTCCCTGGTCGGGGTTGAATCCGCCATTGGGATGACGGGCCATGCGTGGCCATCCCCGGCCACCGGGGAGATCGAAGTCTCCGGATTTGCGCCGGTGGCGAGCACATCGGCCGATCAGTTCCTCGGCGTCGATGACGCATCGCTTACCCTGGCGGGGGCATCCCTGACGACGACAGCCACCGCCCATGCATGGGCATCCCCGGTTCCCGGCGATCTATCGTTGTCCGGGCTTGGGATAGAGATTTCAAGTACTGCTCATGCGTGGCCGGCACCGGCCGGCGGCACGATTTCCGTTACCGGGCAAACGGCGAACGTCGAGGCGGGCGCGGGCAATTGGCTTTATGTCGATCCATCTCCGCTTGCCTTGGCCGGCATCGCATCGGGCCTGACCGCTACGGCGCACAGGTGGGCCAATGTGGCGCATGCCGATCTGGCAATGAACGGTGTTTCGTTAACGACCACGGCCACGGCGCACCGATGGGCGGACCCGGATCATGCCGCGATGTCGATTGTGGGCGAGGCGCTTGACATCGACACAACAGCAGGCGCGTTCTTGCCTGTTTCCGCCTCTGCTATCACGGCCGCGGGGCAAGGCGTCTCGCTCGCAGCGACCGGGCACTATTGGGCATCTCCGGGTGCGCGCACGCTGACCTTGACCGGGCTCGGGCTTGGCCTGTTTGCCGGGGAACGCCAGGATATTCCCGTCGATGCGGGCGAGCTTGCGCTCTCGGCCATGGCTCTCGACGTGACATCGCCGGATCACCGATGGGCTTACATAGATGGCGGATCAATCCGGATCGATGCGGAATCCGTGGCTGTTTCGCTTGGGCCGTTGTCCCTGGCGCCAGCCGCCGGCGAGATTGAGGTTTCCGGCGGCGACACGACAGCGCTTTACGAGTTGCCGAGGGCATTGATGATCTTCACGGCTGAACCGGGCGGCAGGTTGTTCCGCGTCATGATGAAACACCCATTTGCAGAGACGCGCGTTGAAATCGATTGGTCGCGCTACTTGACGAAGCTCAACACATCGATTGCATCTTCTCAATGGCTGGAAGTGATCGACACGCCGCTTGAGTTTGAGGGCGATTTCTATTCGGGATCGATCACGTCAATCGAGGTTGTTGGGGGCGATGTCGGCGAGGAGGCGCTGATCGAAAACCGCGTGAGCTTCGCCAACGGATCGAAAGAGGCGTTCCGCGTGGCCGTTCTCGTTCAGGAGGAATGGTCTTGAGCTTGCTTGTTGCCGATGCGCGTTTGCTTGATCCCGGACAGTATGAAAGCCTGATTGTTTTCGGCTCCACGGCCATCGGCGACGGCGGCGGCGGGATCTATGTCTGGGACTCTGCGGCGAGCAATGCCGATGATGGCGAAGGCTGGCTGAAGCCCTCGGCAACGGATGCTGGCGACCCTGGCCGGTGGCGTCGTGTCGATGTGCTGCACAGCACGGCCGCCGCCGGCGGATCGACGACTGCGGCGCTTACGGATGCCGCGACTGTCGCAATCGATCTCGCGGACGCCGACAACTTCACGCTGACGATCAACGGCAATCGGCTGATGGGGAATCCGAGCGGGCAGGTCGCCGACCGTGGCGGGGTGTTCTTCATCACCCAAGGCGCGGCCGGCGGGCACTCGCTTGCATGGGATACGAATTTTTATTTCTCGGGCAGCGTTCCCGTGATGCCCTCGACTGCGGGCGCGCGTCTTGACGTTCCATATCATGTTCTGGCGGATGGCGTGATCCTATGCGGCGGGGCGGCTCCATTCGGAACCGGCGCGGGAACTGTCGCCGAGGGCAACCATAACCACGACTCGACATATCAGCCTATTGACGCGGAACTCCTCGCCCTTGCCGGTCTTACGTCATCTGCGGACACATTGCCGTATTTTAGCGATTCAGGTACGGCAGCCACCACAACGCTGACATCGTTCGGGCGGTCCTTGATAGATGATACAGACAATGCAGAGGCTCGGACGACGCTTGGCCTCGGCACCATAGCGACACAAGCCGCCAGCAACGTCACGATCACTGGCGGGAGCGTTACAGGCATTACCGACATTGCCATTGCCGATGGCGGAACGGGTGCTTCAACAGCGGCGGCGGCATTTTCCAATCTCAAGCAGGCGGCGACGACGACGGCAACCGGGGTGGTCGAACTTGCGACGGACGGCGAGACGGCGGCAAATGTCGTTGTGCAGGGGAATGACAGCCGATTGGTGCTCGTCACGCTGGCAGGCACTCCTGATTACCTGACGATCTCCAACCAGCAAATAACACGTGCGTTGATCAACCTTGCAACCCATGTCACAGGCACCCTGCCCTACACCAGTGTCGGCAACCGCTCGGCGCAAACCAATTCCGGCACCACGAGGACGAACACCGCAGCAGACCGGGGCAACTGGGTTCGTTGGACGGCCTCACCATCCGCCAAGACGTTTACCATAGCGAACAGCGTTGCATCTGCCGGGGATGTCTGGTCAGGTATCAATGCAGGCACGGGTGGCAACCTTACGCTTGTTGCGGGTAGCGGTGTCACACTGACGGGCAACCTCGTGTTCGCGCCGGGCCGGTCCTACACAGTGTATTTCACGTCCGCGTCCGCCGCCGATGTCATTGGCGGAACAGCAACTTAAGAGGGGATATAGATGGCGTTCACCGGCACGACTTATGCAGAACTAGCCTTTGCTCTCGACGAGATCAAAGGCATTCTTCGCCAGGAAACGCAGAACCTTGCAAGTTCCCAAGCGGCTT
>CAZRWU010000132.1:0-9322 GCA_964603915.1 uncultured Rhodospirillaceae bacterium | reverse complement strand
TCCCTCGGGGTCGGCGGGCCGAAGACGGCGTCATTCCTCGCCGGTACCCGATGCACGAAACCGAGACCGCGGCTTATGCTCAGCGGACGCGGCGCAACGTCCGCGATTCCGACGCGACGCTGATACTCAGCCGTGGCCGGCCGAGCGGCGGCACCGCGCTGACCGTCTCCTGCGCTGTGGCTCTGGGGCGTTTGCACCAGATTGTCGATCTCCAGGGCGCGCCGGCTCCGTTGGCGATGCGTGAATGGCTCATCGACAAGGCGGTCGTCGTACTCAACATCGCCGGGCCGCGGGAAAGTAGCGCTCCCGGAATTTACGCGGAGGCTCTTGCGTATCTTGAAGCGGTTCTTACAGACTCGCAGGCGCGGCGCTGAACGCCGGAAGCGTTGCTTGCCGGGGTAAGGTCAGAGCCGCCGCGCTTGCAGCCGCCACGACGGCGGCGTCGATCGTGATTCGACCACCTGAGATCAAGCGGGAAGAAAGATGAAATTGAAGATGTAGTCCTCCCTTGAGCGCGGATTGCGATGATGCGCGTCGAGATCGATCTCTTCGAACATAGTCAGAGTTCCGCGTCGCAGAACGAGGCACCGATATCCGTAAGCGCAAACTTCATCGACCATTTCGGATAGCGGTCGCGCGGTGTGAGCTTCCTCGATTTCAATCAGAAGGTTTGGACGATCCCGCTGGAGGGTTGCGGCGGCGCCTTTGAGCACTTCCAGCTCGAAACCCTCGACATCGATCTTGATGAAGCCGATGGGCGGCATCTCCAGCTCATCCAGCCGAACGGCATCGACATCCACCTTCATGTGCGCGCCCTTCACCTTGTCCAGGCTCAGGGATGCGCCCTGGTTGGAATACCCCCGTTCGGTTCTTGGCACGAGAAGCTGCGCTTTGCCAGACGTGGAACTCAAGGCCACCTGATGAAGCTGAAGCCGATCCTTTGCCCAGCTTTGTAGAATGGCGAAGATTTTCGGGTTTGGTTCGAACGCATGAACGGCCGCGCTGTGGGCTAGCATGGCGTAAGCATAAACGCCCTTGTTCGCCCCGACGTCGAGCGAAACGCGGTCCCTCATCGCGAGAAATGGGACGAGATGGATCTCCTTCTCGCCGCGCCTGCGTTCCTTGGCGTGCCGGTAGCGGATGTAAAAGGAGGGTGGAACAACGCGGTATTTGATTTCTTCGGCGACGGTCGACGGCGGCAGCCAGCTCATTGGACGCCACCGCGCGCAACGATCTTGACCTTCCGGCCCGGTCTAAGCGGCTCGTCCGCGTCGATCCGGTTGAGCACCAGGAAACGTTCCGTTTGATGATCGGCAAACGCCATGTTCGCGGCGAAATTCGCAACGGTGTCGTCCGGCCCGACCGTCGTCACGCGAAGCCGCAAGGGTTGAACCGCCTCCGCTTCGGCTTCGCTCAGCCGTCGGAAGCTGAAGATGGCTTGCTTCAAGTCCGGGGCCAGTCGCTCGGCCAGCCTTGGCGGCGTCAAGAAGATAAAGCGATAGAGCCTCGCCGGCTTGGCTTCAATCGCAACCAAGCGAACATTCGCCACGCCGCCCCGCGTTTCCACTCTCGCGGCGGCGGTGGCGCCGTTCATGCCGTTCACGTCGATCCGCTCGACGGGGGTGAGGTCGAGACGGCCACCCCAGTCTCGTCCGACGTAAAGCGCGGGATCGCGGCGGGCAGGGGCTGCCGCCTTGTCGAAGACGATCAACGATCCGCGCGGGCCGCGCGCGATGACCTGGCTGGGTCGATTGATCATGATAAAGTCCGGAGGAACCCGGAACGTAAAGCGCAAGCCCGGATGATAAAAATCCCGGCCGATGCGCAAGCCTTGCGCGGGGCTGTCGCCATAGATTATGCCGTCAATCCTCATGAGATAGGTATCCCGATCCTCTCGCTGTTCGCTCGCTCCCGCCTGCGCGGCCAGCCGATTCGCCTGCGCGACCCGGTCGTCCGTGCGTGGGTGCGAGGCCATGATGTTCTTGCCGTCGGCCGCATCGTCAGGCCTGCCCGCCAGTTTCGCTTGCAAGCGACTGGAGTCGTTGAGCGTCTGAAGAAAAGTGGCCATTGCCTGCGGGTCGTATCCGGCCCGGATCAGATAGCGGACTGCGAGCCTGTCCGCCTCCAGTTCCTGTTCGCGGGAATATCTCTGCAGGTAAGCCTGAGCGCCGAACACCGCGAGATCGCCGCCGGCGGGCGCACCGGCGGCGCTGGCGATGGCGCCGATGATTGCGGCTCCCATCCCGACGGCGACCGACTGGCTGTAGCGCTGGGCGGAGTGACGGGCGACAACGTGGCCGATTTCGTGGGCGAGAACCCCCGCCAACTCGGCCTCGCTGTTGGCAAGGGCGAGGAGTCCGCGCGTCACATGAACGTAGCCGCCCGGAAGCGCGAAGGCGTTGACGTCGTCGCTGTCGATGACGGTGAATGTGTAGGGATGGTCCGGCGTCTCGCTGACGCTGACCAGCTTGTCGCCGATCGCCGAGACGTAGGCTTGCAGCGCCGCCTCGCGGTAGACGCCGCCCATCTCGGCTACGAGCCTGGGGTGTTCGCGCGCGCCGATCTGCCGCTCTTGCTCGGGCGACATGAACGGCGTGAAGCTCTTGTCTCCGCTCGCCGGATCGCTCGCGCACGCCGTCAGCAGCAGCAACAAGGCGACAAGAAGCGGACGGATGCGGTTCATCGACTCGACTATCAACCTGGCCGTCGCTCTCGACAAGATGCTTCTCTGCCGCCAAGGCTTCTGGCGACAAACCAATTGTTCCGGCGTGCCGCTTCGTTCATGTCACGCTTACGCCGGCCTCGCCGAAAGTCGCCATCCCGTTATGGCACGCGACGGCGGCGCGCAGAACCGCTACCGCCAGCACCGCCGCGGAGGCTTCGCCGAGACGCATGCCGAGGTCGAGCAACGGTTCCTTGCCGAGTTGTCGGAGCAACTGTCGGTGACCCGGTTCGGCGGAGACATGCGCCGCTTGACAATGGTCGAGCGCGCCCGCCTGCGCCGCGGCGAGGGGAGCCGCCGCCGCCGTGCAGATGAAGCCGTCGAGCAGGACCGGAACCCGCGCCAGCCGCGCGCCGACAATGGCTCCCGCGATGGCCGCAAGCTCCCGTCCGCCCAGCCGCCGAAGCAGGTCGAGAGGATCGCTTGCGGCCGCGCAATGGAGCGTTACGCCGGCCTCGACAACCTCGATCTTGCGCCGCAGCGCCGCGCCATGGACGCCGGTCCCCGGCCCTGTCCATTCAGATGCGTTTCCGCCGAACAGCGCATGAGCGAGCGCCGCGGCTGCGGTCGAGTTGCCGATGCCCATTTCGCCGACAGCGAGGAGGTCGCTGTCGCTGCCGACCGCCATCATCCCTCGATTGAACGCATCGGCGAACACGGCCTCGGTCATCGCCGGAGCGATGGTAAAATCGGCGGTTGGATCGTCGAGAGCGATGGCTTCGATCGCGAGATCAACGTCGAATACTTGGCAAAGCTGGTTGACGGCGGCGCCGCCGGCCTGAAAATTCGCCACCATTTGCGCCGTCACTTCGGACGGATACGCCGAGACTCCCTGAACGGCGACCCCGTGATTGGCGGCGAACACGCGCGCTGCCGGCCGCGAAAGTGTTGGCGGATAGCGGCCCTGCCACGCGCACAACCACTCGGTCAAGCGCTCAAGCCGGCCGAGCGATCCAGGCGGTTTGGTCAGTTGCGGCTCACGCTCCGCGGCGCGCGCCGCGGCGGCGCGATCCGGGCCGGGAAGATGGCGCAACAGCCGGCGTACGTCGGCAAGCGAAGTGATGGCGGAACAAGGCTGCATCGAGAGGTTTCCTTAGCGCGGCGGTTTCTTCTGGTGCGGACTTCTCCTATAACGCACGCCATCGAATCGTGGGTAAGAAAGGCGCAAGTTGATGATTCTCGGTCGCCGCAATGGCCAACGGGACGGCGGCGGTGGCGCCGGGGGATGGCGAGCACTGCGGCGGGTCGCGGCGCGGTGGTGGCGCGAGCTGCGAGCGGCCGCGGCGTTCCTCACCCTCCTGCCGGGGCCGACGAAGGCGCCTCGACCTCCTTCCATCGGCGGCGGCTTCCTCGCTGCGGCGATGCCCATGTTTCCGCTCGTCGGCGCCGCCGTCGGCGCTGTCGCTGGGGTTTTGCTGCTTGCCGCCGCCGGGCTCGGTCTGCCGCCGCTCGCGGGAGCGTTGCTGGCGGTCGCCACGGTCGTGGTAATGACGGGGGCCCTTCATGAGGATGGCCTCGGCGACGTCGCCGACGGCTTTGGCGGCGGTCGCGGCCGAGACGACAAGCTGCGGATCATGCGGGATAGCCGCGTCGGCGCCTACGGCGTCGTCGCTATCGTGCTGAGCCTCGGCTTGCGCGCGGCCGCGCTTGCCAGTCTGCCGGCTGCGCTCGGGGCGGCGGCTTTCGTCGCCGCTGCGGCATCGTCGCGCGCGGCGCTGCCCGCGATTCTGCGCTGGTTGCCGCCGGCGCGGTTGGCCGGAATGGCCGCCGATGCGGGTCGGCCGGATGCCGCGGCGGTCGCGACCGCCGCGGCGATCGGCGCCGCGATCGCGCTTGTCGCTGTCGGTCCCGTTACCGGTGTGGTGGCCGCCGCGGTGGCGGCGCTCGCCGCCGCTGTGGTGGCTGTGCTCGCGCGATGGCAGATCGGCGGCCATACCGGCGATGTGTGCGGCGCGGCGCAGCAGGCCGCGGAGGTGGCGGCATTGCTCGCCGTCGCCGCCTTGCTGTGAGCGCGCCGACGCACTGGTGGTGGGTGCGTCACGCTCCGGTTCCGGGCGCGCCCGCCCGACTGTTCGGCCAGCTCGATGTCAGCTGCGAGACGGCCGACACCGACTCCTTCCGCGCGCTGGCGACAATCTTGCCTCAGGACGCGGTTTGGCTCGTCAGCCCGCTTGCGCGAACCCGGGAAACCATGGCGGCCATCGCCGCCGCCGGCTCCGTATTGCCCGAACCGGTTGTCGAGCCGGCCTTCCAGGAACAGAGTTTCGGTTCCTGGCAGGGCTTGAGCTGGAGCGAGATGGCCGCCGAGGATCCCAAGACCTACGCCGCGTTCTGGCGAAATCCTGTTCATTCGGCGCCGCCCGAGGGCGAAAGTTACGCCGAGCACATGGCGCGGGCGCGTGCCGCCATTCTACGACTGACCGCCCGCTACGAGGGGAAAACCCTGGTCTGTATCAGCCATGGCGGCACGATCCGCGCCGCGATCGCCACGGCGCTTGGCCTCGACGCAACGGCCGCGATGGCGATTGTCGTCGACAATTTGTCGATCACCCGCCTCAGCTATGTCGAAGACAAGCTGCTTCGTGGCGCAGGGGCGGCTTGGCTGGTGCAGGGCGTCAATTGCCCCTGCCGCTGGATTAGCCGATGAACGCCATGTTAGGTTTCGAGCTGTGGGGCGAACGCAGCCAAACAGGACGAGCCATTTGAAACGATGACCTTGCCTCCCGTGACCCTGATACTGGGCGGCGCCCGTTCCGGCAAGAGCGCCTACGCCGAGAGCCTGATCGCGGCGGCCGATGAGGCCGGCGGCCGCGCGCTGTACGTGGCCACGGCCCAAGCCGGCGATGCCGAGATGGCCGAGCGTATCCGCCATCACCGGGTGCGACGCGGCGAGGCTTGGACGACCATGGAGGAGCCTCTTGAGCTTGCGGCGGCGCTGCGCCGCTGGAGCGTTCCCGGTCGTCCGGTGCTTGTCGATTGCTTGACGCTGTGGCTCAGCAACCTCATGGCTGCAGATCGCGATGTCGGCGCTGAGGTGGCGGCGCTGACCGGTAGTCTCGGCGTCGTCCGCGGGCCCATCGTGCTTGTCTCCAACGAGGTCGGCCTTGGCCTTGTTCCGGAAACGCCGCTTGGCCGAGCGTTTCGCGATCATGCCGGGCGACTCAATCAGGAGGTGGCGCGGCTCGCCGATCGTGTCGTCTTCATCGCCGCCGGCCTGCCCCTCGCCCTCAAAGATGGAAAGCAGACCGAGAAGGATAGAAAAAGACAATGAAGATTCCCGCAACCGTGATCACCGGCTTTCTCGGAGCCGGAAAGACCACGTTGATCCGTCACTTGATCGCCAATGCCGGCGGCCGGCGCCTCGCCTTGATCATCAATGAATTCGGCGACCTTGGCATCGACCGTGAGCTGCTTCTTGGCTGCGGCGTCGCCGGTTGCGCCGATGGGGATATCGTCGAACTCGCCAACGGCTGCATTTGCTGCACGGTCGCCGATGCGTTCCTTCCGACCATGGCGCAACTGCTCGATCAATCGCGGCCGCCCGATCACATTGTGATCGAGACATCTGGTCTTGCCTTGCCCAAGCCGTTGATCAAAGCTTTCAATTGGCCGGAAATTCGCTCGCGCGTCACCGTTGACGGCGTGATTGCGGTGGTCGACGCGCCGGCGGTGGCGGCCGGCCGGTTCGCTGAAGATCGCGATGCAGCCAAAGCGGCGATCGATGCGAGTGTCGACCACGACTCGCCCTTGGAAGAGGTTTTCGAAGACCAGTTGCTCTGCGCCGACCTTGTGGTTCTCAACAAGACCGATCTTCTCGATGCAGATGCGATCGATGGCCTGCGTGATGAAATTCGGCAAACGCTGCAAGACGAAACGAGATCAGGAACCAAGATCGTTCCCTGCATCCAGGGCCGGCTCGATCCGGCGGTGGTGCTGGGGCTTGGCGCGGCGGCCGAGGCCGATCTTGCGACCCGGCCATCGCATCATGACACGGCGGATGCGAACCATGGCCACGAGGAGTTCGCCAGCTTCGTGCTCGATCTTGGCGCGATCGCCGATCCTGCCGCGCTCGAAGAGCGTTTGCGCGCCGTTGTCGATGCTCACGACGTCCTGCGGGTGAAGGGCTTCGTCGACGTCCCCGGCAAGGCGATGCGCCATGTCGTTCAGGCCGTGGGCGCCCGCGTGCAGCGCTACTACGACAGGCCGTGGCGACCCGGCGAGACCCGCCAGAGCCGTCTCGTCGTCATCGGGCATCACGATCTCGATCAGGACGTTATCGCCACCGCGCTCGCGGGTTAGACTGGGATTGAACAAAAAGACGCCGACAGGGACAAAAACACGTGCATTTGCTCGCCACCACCCCCGGGACCATCGTTGACGGCAGCGAAGCCGTCGACCTGGGTCAAAGTCCTGGCGACATCGTCGTTCTGTCCGCCGCCGATAGCGAACTCGCGTGTCTGGCGGCGGCGCGGCAGCGGCTCGCCGGCCCCGGGTTCCCGTCGCTGAGGTTGGCCAGCCTACTTCACCTCGGGCATAATCTATCCGTCGACCTCTATGTCGAAAAGACTATCGCCGCCGCCCGCATCGTCGTCGTCCGCCTGCTCGGCGGGCGAAGTTATTGGCCATATGGAGTCGAGCAGGTGGCCGCCGCCTGCCGCGAGCATGGCGTCGCTCTCGCGCTTCTTCCCGGCGATGATCAGCCGGACCGGGACTTGCTGGAACTCTCGAACTTGCCGAAAGAAGCGACGCACCGGCTATGGCAGTACTGTGTTCATGGCGGCATCGGCAACGCCGAGGAGTTCCTGCGTTACGCGAGTTTCCTTATCGGCATCGACACGGAATGGCGCGAGCCGCAACCGTTGCTGCGCGCCGGCCTGTACTGGCCGGGTCAGGAACGCTGCTCCCTCGGCGACATTCAGGGATCATGGCAGCCGGAAAAGGCGGTCACCCTCGTCGTCTTCTATCGGGCGTTGGTGCAGGCGGGAAATTTGAAGGCGGTCGATGCGCTGATTGCCGGTCTTCAGGCGGTTGGGCTCAATCCGCTGCCGGTTTACGTCACCAGCCTCAAGGATCCCGTCGCGGCGGCGACGCTGGCGGACCTCATCGCTCAGGCCGCGCCGGCGGTGATTCTCAATGCGACAGCCTTCGCGGTTTCCGCGCCCGGCGCCGGCGGGGCGCACGGTCCTTTCGACGGCGCCGACTGCCCGGTGATCCAGGTGATTTTCTCCGGTGGCGACGAAGCGGCTTGGCGCGAAGGCACTCGCGGCTTGTCGGCCAGGGACATCGCCATGAATGTCGCCCTTCCGGAGGTGGATGGGCGCATCATCGGTCGCGCCGTCTCCTTCAAGGGACTGCAGAGGCGCGATCCGGCGACTGAAACCGACATCGTCGGCCATGAGCCGGTTGCCGACCGTATCGCCTTCGTTTGCGCGCTGGCCGCCAATTGGATCCGGCTGCGGCTCAGCGAGCCGGGCGAGCGCAAGATCGCGCTTATCCTTGCCAACTATCCCAATCGGGACGGCCGCATCGGCAATGGCGTCGGCCTTGATACGCCGGCCGCGACAGTGAACGTCTTACGCGCGCTGGCGGAGAAGGGATACCGTGTCGAGGACATTCCGGCGGACGGCAATGCGCTGGTCGCACGGCTCGCCGCCGGCCCGACCAACGCTTCCGGCGCGAGGGTGAACCGCGACGTCAGCGAGAGCCTCTCATTCGCCGACTATCAGGTGTTCTTTGCCGCCCTGCCGCATGACGTTCAAGAGCGAATGATCGAGCGGTGGGGCCCGGCGGAGGGCGATCCGTTCTACGTTCCGGGATCGCTCGACTGCGGGCAGTTCGTCATCCCGGCGTTTCGCTGCGGCAATATCGCGATCTGTCTGCAACCGGCGCGCGGTTACAACATCGATCCGGCGTCGACCTATCACGATCCGGACTTGCCGCCTCCGCATGGCTATCTTGCGTTCTATGTCTGGTTGCAGCAGACGTTTCGCGCTCATGCGGTGGTTCACATGGGCAAGCACGGCAATCTTGAATGGCTGCCGGGGAAGGCGGTGGCCTTGTCTTCTTCCTGCTTTTCCGAGGCCGCGTTGGGGCCGCTGCCGCACCTCTATCCTTTCATCGTCAATGATCCTGGCGAAGGCACACAGGCCAAGCGTCGGGCGCAGGCGGTGATCGTCGATCACTTGACGCCGCCACTGACGCGCGCGGAAAGCTATGGCCCCTTGCGCAACCTGGAGCAGCTTGTCGACGAATATTATGAGGCGGCCGGAGTCGATCCACGACGCCTGGCGGTGCTGACGGACGAAATCCTTTCGCTCTGCCGGGTCAGCGGACTCGATGCCGATTGCGGCATCGGCGCTGAGGACGAGCGCGACGTCGCTCTCGCCAAGCTCGACAACTATTTATGCGAGCTGAAGGAAATGCAGATCCGGGATGGCCTCCACGTGTTCGGTCAAGCCCCGGAGGGCGTTCAGCTCCGCGACCTGTTGGTGGCGCTCGTGCGCACGCCGCGCGGCGACGGCGCGGCTGGCGACGCTTCGCTGCTCCGCGCCCTGGCGGAAGATCTCGACCTCGGCGTCGATCCGCTTGACGCGAGCGCCG
>CAZRWU010000131.1:0-9440 GCA_964603915.1 uncultured Rhodospirillaceae bacterium | reverse complement strand
CCGCGCAGCATCGCCGCCGCGGCGGCGATGAGCGCCGGCTCCGGAGCCACCCGGGTCGAAGGAAACACCGTCGGCGCGACAACCTCATCGTTGGCCGCATCGAGAATGTCCTGGGGGACGGCGAGAAAGACCGGCCCGAGCGGCGGAGTCGCGGCGGTCTTGATGCAACGGCGAAGGCAACGGAGCAGGCTGCGCCGGTCGATGGCCCGGGCGGCGTACTTGGTGACGGGCCGCGCCATCGCGACGAGGTCGACAGCCATGTGCGCGTCGAGCGCATCGTAGGCGACGCCTGCCTCGCCGGCGATCACCACCAGCGGCGAATGCCGCTGGTGTGCATGGTACAGGCTGCCGATGCCGTTGCCGAGGCCGACGCTGGCGTGCAGCTGGACGATCGCCGGTTTTCCGGTGGCCTGGGCATAGCCGTCGGCGATGCCGATGATGGCCGCCTCCTGCAACCCAAGGATATAGCGAATGTCCGGGAACCGCGAGATTTCGTCGAGCAGGCCCTCTTCGCTGCTGCCGGGATTGCCGAACATACAGGCGATGCCGTCGACGCGGAGCTGTTGCAAAAGCTTCTGGTGCCCGTTCGTCGTCATGTCGCGAGAGTCCTCACCAGCCCCAGCGCCGCAGCGGCGGTTCGCCGTCCAGCACCTCGATGACCTTCTGGCCGGTGAGGATGCTGTCCGGGGTCGATCGTCCGGTAATGAACGGGTAATCGACGATGACGCTGGTCGGATGGCCGAAATTGCCATGGAAAGCGCCGTCCGGGCCCGTTGCGTCGCGCAAGATGAACTCCAGCGGGTAAGGCGGCGGCCCCATGTTGAAGTTGAGAAACCGGCCGCGCGCCTCGACGAAGGCCGTTCCGTCCTTGTAGTCGTACTCCAGGCAATGCCCGGTGACGTGCTTGCCCCAGATGAGGCTGTTGCGTTCGTTCATGTCGCGGGCGAAGGCGAGGCATGGCACGCCGTAGCATTCGGCGGCGACGGCCTTGCCGGCGCGAACGAAGGCGAGAATCATGTCGTGCAGACGCTGGTTGTTGACGAGGTCGACGAGCGGACCGGAGCCGCCGACGATCAACAGCGCGTCGTACTTTTCGATACCCCGTTCCGCCTCTTCCAAGGCCCAGTGGTAGGCTTCGAGCTTGCGCACGAACGCAGTGTCCGCATAGTACGGGCGCTCCGGAAACCATCCGGACAGCGCGATGGGATGATCGAGGCGTTTGCCCTGCTCGGTCGCCGGATCATCGATTTCGCGCACCCGCGCCGCCATCTCCGGCGTCGTCACCGGCCGCTGCAGCGGCGGATCGAAGAAGTCCGGATCCATGCTGACCGGGATAGCGTTGGGACGCCGGCCGGTCGGGGTGCAGAAATCGACGGCGTAGCCGACGCGATCGAACTCGCCGAGCGGACCCACCAGCTCCTCGCCCCAGTAGCCCCACTCCGAGAGCACGATCAAAATCCGCCGTTTGCCGGGAGTCACGCTGGTCGTCTCGGCACGCGCCGGCGCCGCCAGCCGCTCGACGCGCGACACGATGGCGTCCTTGACCGCGTCGACGAACAGGGCGACGACTTCTTCGTTATGCGCGGAGGTGCTGGTTACGAGGTCTTCGTCGACGACGATGTGACTGTCCCAACCCTCTCGCGACGGGGCCGGCACGAACAAGGCGCCGGCATTGACCACGTCGGCGAGAACGACCGGATTGCAGGTCACGCGTCGGCCGGCGAGGACATCCGGCGAGGGCGTCAGCAGCCACAAACCGTGGCACGGCGCGCCCTTGACGATGTTGCGGTTGAGCATCGCATTGCGGAAGAAGGTCGGCGCCACGGCCGCGCGCGCCGCCGCCGCCGGCTCGGCGGACGTCGCCGCCGCTTCATTCCACCTCAACCGCACGCTGGTGTAGTTCGCCGCCATGATGATGGCGGCATAATCCTCAGGCTTGATGTGCTCGATATCGACCGTCGCCTCCAGCCACTGCAATTCGTCGACAGCGCCAGGTTCGACCGTCGAATAGAGACGTATCGATGAATTGCCCCATAGCCTGGACAGCAACTCGACCTTGGCGCCATGATCGGCAAAGCGCCTCTGATAGGTTGCGATTTCATGCGGGATGTATTGCGCCTCGACAAGGATGCCGACCTTTTTGCCCGCAAGTGGCTTGTCCGCCATGACACGCGTCTCCTGTGTCTCTCGAGCGTACGGTTTATTGGGTTAACTGGGCCGTAAACTCGACAGCGAGCTCAACCGGGCAATCCGCCGTCCCGACACAGATCTGAAAGTCGTTCGGATTGGCTGGGAGCAAGTCCTCGGTCCGATCGACGCCATCGACCCGAATAGCGGTGATCCGCAAATGCCCCGGCGGAAAGAAATCGGGCAGAACATTGATCGATTCCTGGTCGCGACGCGCCGACAACCTGAAGTAAAGGCAGAAGCCGTTATCTCCGCTCGGCCCGTCGGCCTGATGAAGCGGATGGCCGGCGACAAAGCTGCGCATGTAGAGGTGCGCCAGATAGTTCAGCTCAAAGGCGTGATATCCCGAAACCGAGTGGCCGCCTTTCTGTCCGTAAGCGCCTTGAATAATCGGATACCCGTTCTCCGAGGTGCGGAAAAAAATTCCCTGGCGGTCGCGGTCGAGGAAAAACAGGTTCCAGAACGCCGTCGCCTCACGCGCCAGCTTCAGGAACTCGCTTTCATCGTGCTCGGCTCCGTGCATGATCAAGTAGGCTAGGATGCCCTGTTCCTGCTGCCAAAAGTCCTTGGTCGGGTACCAGGAGAACTGTGTCGGGATGCCGTTCTGGGGAGTGCGCTCGACAGCATCGAAAATGCCGCCGCGGATCTTATCCATCCCGACCTCAGCCATCGCCCGGCCGAGCTTGCGCGCAAGGGCAAGACAATCCGCGGCCATTTTCTTGTAGCGGTCGGCTTCAGCATTATTGCGCCGATCGCGGCAGATTTTTTCCTGGCACTGGAAGTAGAAGGCGCACCGGGTCAAGTTCCAAGAGATCTTCAAATCGTGACCTACGATCCCCCGGTTCTGCTGCCAGCCCCATTCGTGGTCCGGAGTCCAGTCGGCATGGAAGCGCTCGTTGACGAAGTCGGACTGCGGATCGGGGAACTTCTCGACGATCAGTTGCGAGGTTTCCTCAAGAATACTACGGCATGACTTAAGAAAATCGTCCAAATTGCGCTTGGCCGGTCCCCTGGGGATGGGGTCGAGGGCCAGGATCAGGTTGATGAGATAAGCGGGAATATGATCGCCAATCGAATTCCAGTTCTTGCGCGATCGGTTTTGGCCAAGACCTGGCGTGTCCGGCCGCATCGTTGCATAGTCGATATGCGAGAAATAACCCCCCAGGCCCGGAAAACCCTTTTCGCGAGTCGCCTCGCCATCCCAGAAGTAATCCTGGAAGGAGTTGATGGTCAGCCGAATATCCTCAAGAACCTCCCAGTCAAGAGTAATACGATAGAATTGGGCAAGTCCCGCTAAAGCATAGATTTGTTCGTAAAGCGGAATCGTGTTGAGGTCGTCGGGATTTTCCGAGGCGACGATCAGCTTTTCGCCCTCGGGCGTTCGCCGTCTGCCATACGCCCAAATGCACCGCTGTCCGTCGTGGCTGAGGCTGCGGAAGGCTTCCCGCTGGTAATCCACGCCCGCCTTGGCGGCCAGGTAATAGCGTTCGGCGCCTGTGAGCAGATACGCCGAGGAAAGGCCATAGATCAAGCGTGAGAGGGTCGCGCATTCTTGCACGTTATCGGCCGTCGGGCCGCCGGTAATGTTCAAGTTGGTGCGATAGAGCCTTGAAAAATCGTCGATCTGGTAGCTGCGCCGCGCCTCGAACATCATGTCGAGCCAACGGTCGGCCATTTGCGAAATCTGCACCAGCCACCAATGGGTTTCCTCGAAGAGATAGCGGCCTGGAACCGAATGCAGAAGATAGACCGTGCGGGCATCGAAGCGCTGCTGATTGCCGTGCTGCTGATAGATGCCGCGCACGAATACAACCGCATCGCACTGGATGTATTTGCGCAAATCGTAACGCACCGGGTCGTCATTGCGGACAAACCCCTCCGGCTCCGCGACGCGGTCCATCCAGTTCCCGTCCACATTGGTGAGCACTTCATAGTATGTCGTCGGACCGACATGGGTCTCGAAAACATTGTTGCTGCGCGACTGCACAGAGAAAGACAGTTTATCAACGTCTAGCGCAACAACCGTCCCGTAGACGCCAATCGACTGGTAGAAATCATTTAAATTCATAAACAATTTCCTCCACTGCAGGCACTATTCATTTACACACTTGCAGAATGACCGACTTGCGGCACGCAAATGTCCAGAGGTCTCTAAAAATTATATATTAGTTATTGGCAAAGCACGAACATTCTCCTAATTTAGACTTTCTGTATATGGAGAATGGTCCCTAATTGCGGAGCTAGTGTACCGCATCAGTTTTTAAACTGCAAGTCATTCTTGAACTCAGGTGCTTGCCCGATACATAGCCTTCTCGATGGCTTATTTATTGGTTGAATCAGATCATCTGCCTTTTTTTAGAATCGCTCGAAACCGCGGGCGGCGATGGAAGGGCGGGGAGCCAGGACTGCCGGTTGGGCATGCGGGGTACGTTGGGCAACGCGCATGAACAAAATCGCAACCTAAAGGGTAAGGTGTTCCTGAATTCTCACGCCATATCGAGGAATTGGTCCCGTACTCCGTCTGTCGGACGGTCACTCTTCGCCAGCCAAGCACGCGTTCTGCCGTCAAACCCAGAGGCGCGCCATGGAGTCGTGCGTTTCTGCGCTCCTTGTATCCAGGAAACACAATGACGACGCCGCCTCTTGCGCGACAAGCCGCCGGGAGGTACGTCAACGCGATCGCGATCTTCTTACCGAGCGACCTGGACGTCGCTTAACTGCAAGGGAGGGACCAGATGGCTGGAAAACTGGATTGGAAATGGGTCGGGCTCGGCGTCTTGATCATGCTCGGTCTGGCGCTTGCCGCCAGCTTCATTCTCGCGATGGTTCTCGGGCTTCAAGCAGGACCCGAGGGCCAGCCGGTCGGGCTTACCGGCGGGCAAATGTTTTTGGTTGCCGTGGTCAACTTTCTTGTTTTCATGATCGGCGGCTTCATCGTCGGATTAAAGTCCGCCGGCCGGACGATTCTCGAGCCGGGCATCTCCGCGGCGATCGCTGTTCTGATCGGCCTGCTGCTCTCGGGCAATTTTACGCTTGGCAACATGATCGCCGGCGGCATTATCCCATTTGCCGCGGGCGTCCTCGGCGGCTGGCTGGGAGAACGCAGACAGGAAGCCGTCTAAGTGCAAGGGTTAACCTGATCTCGATTTCCCGCTGAAGACGCAGTCAAACGAGGCAGGCGGCTCGCCGCGCACGAGCCAAGGCGTTTCTCGTTCGTCAGCTGTCCCCGGAAATCCGAACGATGAACCGGCTAGACCCCTTTGTCAGGCTCCGCTGGCGCTGGGACCGAACATGCGATGCCGATGGCGTTCTCGCGCCGCAGATCCGCCTTTTCCGCCCCGCTTCGATCAAGATCGAGGCCGAGCAACGGCGCAAGCTGGGCGGGATGGCGGATGAGATCGGCAAGGGTGTAGCGGTCGAGGACGGCGAAGAACGCCGCGACAGCTTCCTGAAGAGCGACCCGTAGCTGGCATGTGGCGATGAGGGGGCAACTGTTTGTCGCCGGATCGAAGCACTCGACCAGGATCACCTTGCCTTCCGTCTGACGGATCACTTGGCCGATCCGGATCGCCTGCGGATCTTGCGTCAGCCGGAAGCCGCCGGCGCGGCCGCGAACGGTCTCCAGATAGCCGAGGCGGCACAATTCGGCCGCCGCCTTCTTGAGATGATCGTAGGAAACGCCATAGGCGTTCGCCATCTCTCGCACCGCGCTGGGAGCGGGCCCTTTCAACGCGGCGTACATCAGCACCCGTATCGCGAAATTCGAAAACTGCGTCATGCGCAAGGGCCTGACTCCCCTCTTGCCAAATACGGGTATTTGTTGTACCAATTTATTAATGAGGTATCAAGTATGCCTGTTTTGAACCTCGGCGAAAACCGGCCGAGGCGACAGGTCCGGAACCGACGCCATGAACGCGATGCGCCTCATAAACGCCGAACGCAAAATTCCGGACAGCGTCGCCTCGCCGCTTCGTCGTTGCCATGATGTTTTGCCGCTTGTTGGGGAGAGGAGTCGAAGCCATGGAATTCAGCGCGTGGAAAAAGGCCTTGATCAACGAGATCGAGACGGCCGCCGAGTGGCGGGCGGAGAAGGTGCTCGCCGACCCGGATGATCCGCGGATCGCCAGCAGCCAGAAGGCGTTGTTCGATCTTGCCGAGAAGGTGAAATCCCTGCCCGACGATCACGCCAAGCTGAAGGCGCTGTTCACCGAGGAATCCGAGATCGCCAACCTGATGAGGTCGACCCACGGAGAGCCGGAACGGCGCTATCACGACGCCAAGGAGGACCTGCTGCGCACATACGGCATCGAGCATGAGACCTTCGAGGACCCCGATCAGTTCCTCGACGCCTTGCGCAACCGGGTCGACGAGACGATCAGCGAGTATCGCCTCCGAGCGTGAAGCGCGGGCGTTCTTAAGGATCGGCAATTCGGGGGAACGGCAGCTCGGTCAGAGAGAGAAACCGCTCTCCCTGACGGGCTGCCCCTGGAGGATGACCAAGGGACAGCGAGTCGAACCGTTACAGACTCGTGGAGGGAGCCATGAAGAGACAGCTCGGCCGCGGCGTCGCCGTCGTCGGCGTCGGCAAGTCACGGTTCGGCATGTTCGCCGACCGGGACTCCAAGGATTTGTTCGCCGAGGCCTTCAGCCGGACGCTGGCCTCGATCGACAAGGGCCTCGATCCAAAAGACATCGAGGCCCTTTATCTCGGCAATTTTTCCAACGACTTTTTCGTCCGGCAATCCCATTGGGGAGCGTTGACGTCCGATGTGATCGGCTTCGTGCCGCGCGCCGCGACACGAACGGAAGGCGCCTGCGCGTCGAGCTCGCAAGCCTTTCGCGAAGGCGTGTTCGCCGTGGCGTCCGGCTTTTATGACATCGTGTTGGTCGGCGGCCTCGAGGACATGTCCAAGCGGACGACCGAGGATGTCGCCGAGGGCTTGGCGCTCGCCGCCTCGCCCTACGAAATCCGGGCGGGGTTCACCTTCCCCGGCGTGTTCGGCGCGATCGCCACGGCCTACTTCGCAAGGTACGGCGCCAACCGCGAGCACCTGATGAACGTCACCATCAAGAGTCACGCCAACGCCAAGCTCAATCCGGAAGCTCAGTTCAGCGTCTCGATCAAGGATGTCATGGCCGAGAAGATCGAGAACGCCAAACGCAAGGACAGGCCCGCGCCGCAGTGGCGCGACGAAAAGGAGTTTCTCCGCGATCCGGCGGCCAATCCGCCCATTGCGTGGCCGATGCACCTTTTCGACTGCTGCCCGATCAGCGACGGCGCCGCCTGCGCGGTTCTCGTCGCCGAGGACATCGCCAAGAGCTTCACCGATGCCCCGCTCTACGTTGTCGGCCTCGGCCAGGGCAGCGGAAGGGGGCTGCACGCCTGCGACGATCTGACCTCCTTCGAGGCCAACCGTTATGCGGCGAAGGAAGCATATGCCATGTCGGGGTTGAGGGCCGAGGACATCCAGTTCGCCGAAGTTCACGACTGCTTTTCGATCGCCGAGCTGATCCACATCGAGGACCTCGGTTTCTTCGAGCCCGGCCAGGGTTACAAGGCGGTGGAGCAAGGCGCGACCTTGCTGGACGGCCCCATGCCGATCAACACGTCCGGCGGGCTGAAGTGCAAGGGTCATCCGGTCGGCGCCACCGGCGTCGGCCAGATCTGCGAAGTGTGGGCCCAGCTCCGCGGCGAGGCCGGCGAGCGCCAAGTGCGCAAGAAGGATCTTCGCTTCGGCGCCACGCAGAATCTGGGTGGCACCGGCGGGACCTGCACCTTCACCATTCTGGAGAGGAGATGACACGGATGGTCGAGGCGCGCTTCAACGATATCTCCTATCAACGCTTTGTCGAGCAACAACAACTGATGGGCTGCCGATGCGCGTCGTGCGGCGCGCGCTATGTTCCGCCACGACCGCTGTGCACCGCCTGCTATGGATCCGATTTCGCATGGATTCCCTACAGCGGGCGTGGCCGACTGGCCGCCTTTACCTGCATCCGCGTCGTCCCCCCCTTGATGCAGGAATGGGGTTACGGCCGGCAAAAGCCGTACTGCTCGGGCGTCGTCGAACTTGAGGAGGGCGGCCGCGTCGTTGCCCTCATCGACGATGTCGATCCGACAAACCCGCAAGACATCACCGTCGGCATGCCGCTGACCGTGAAATACCTGCGGCGGGGAGAAGGCGAATCGGTGCAAACGATGCTCGCCTTTACGCCCGCCGCCGATTCTTGATTGAGGAGGCTTCATGAAGATCGCCGTGACCAGCCAGAACTTCCGGACGGTGACCGGCCATGCCGGTCGCGCGCGACGGTTCCTGATTTACGACGCCGAGCCGGGCGCCGAGCCACTTGAGGTCGCCCGGCTGGACCTGCCGAAGGAACTGGCGATGCACGACTTCCACGGCGCCGGCGCGCACCCCATCGACGGCGTCGACGCGATCCTCTCGCAAGGGTTCGGCGACGGCTTCGCCCGCCGCATGGGGATGCGCGGCATTGCCGTTGCGGTCACGGACAAGACCGATCCCGTGGCGGCGGTCAAGGCGTATCTCGCGGGCGAGCGGACGGCGCCGGAGGAAGCCGCGGCGGCGACCTGCGGCTGCGAGCATGGACATCGGCGCGGACACACGCACGCGCATCGCCATCATCATGGTCGCGAGGCGACAAGCGGCGGGGAGCCTTAGGATAGCGCAAGGAGGAAGGAGCCATGCACGACAGAATCGACATCGGCGCGGTCAGGGAACTGAAAATCGATGTGCTGACCGAGACCGGCTGGTTCGACGACGCGCGCTTCAAGCAGGACATGGCCGCCGGCGGCGGCGGCGAGCAGACGCAGTACAAGATCGCCTGGGACGCCGAGAACGCGGGCGGCTATGCCGCCCTCCTCACCGTGACCCTTCTCGACGGCGATCAGCGCAAGATCCTGCTCGATACCGGCTGGAACACGACCTGGATGGACTATGTGTTTGCCCGCCATGGCGTCGATGCGATGCTGGCGCGCGGCGAGATCGACTTCATGGTGCTCTCGCACTGGCACCTCGACCACTTCTGGGGGATCGAGTCGACGCTCAAGCACAATCCGCGCATCAAGATCTACGCTCCGGCCACCTGGCGAGCCCAGGACCGCGCCCTGTTGCGGGAGAAGGCGCACATCCACGCCGAAAGCCGCGACGCCGGCACGGTTGTCATCTGCGACGACGACGGGGCTCTCCAGGCCGAGCTCGCCCGCCGCGAACCCGATGTCCTGGACGGCGGCG
>CAZRWU010000130.1:0-9600 GCA_964603915.1 uncultured Rhodospirillaceae bacterium | reverse complement strand
GAGACACCAGGTGACAAAGCCGATCGAGGCGGCCCAGCGACCGTTTCTGAGCAGCTCGCGGATCTTTTTCGACTCCGCTTCAGCGTGGTCGGCGAAATGACGCGACAACGCCGCGGCGATGTCCGCCGGCGAGGGCTGCGTCGCCTCGGCCGGCGGCAGATGGAGAACGATGCGGACAGGCTGATTTTTCGGCAGGTCCTTCACCCTTCGCAGAAGATAGTCCTCCGCCTCCGGCACGAGGAGGCCCTGATGAAACGGCCCCGGATCGAAGGTGTTGAAGATCTGGCCGAGCTCACGCAGCCTGATTTCTATAGCGCTGTCCGCAGTTTCCGTCCGCATCGCCGTTTCTCGTCGTCCTTCCCCGCCTCACGACCCACCCCCGCAGCAGCTCAGGCCGCTGGCGGCGCTGCCGGCGCCTTTTCCTGGCGGCCGAACCACGTGACGTAAAGCGTCGGCAGGAAAACGAGCGTGAGCAGCGAAGCGACGAGAAGACCGACCATGATCGCATAGGCCATGGAGCCCCAGAACACGGTGAAAGCGATCGGCATGAGGCCGAGGACGGTCGACGCGGCGGTCAGCATGATCGGGCGGAAGCGCGAACTGCTTGCGGCGACCACGGCGTCGGTCACGCCGAGTCCGGCTTGGCGTTCCGCCTCGATCTGCTCGATCAGGATCACCGCGTTTTTCGCGATCATGCCGACAAGGGCAAGGATGCCGAGAATGGCGACGAAGCCCAAAGGCTGGCCCGAGGCCAGCAGGGCCAGGACAACGCCGATCAATCCGAGCGGCACCACGCTCAGCACGAGAAACATGCGCTGAAAGCTGCGGAGCTGGAACATCAGGACGGTGAGGACAAGCAACAACATGAGCGGCACGACAGCGAAGACCGAGGCGCGGCTTTCGGCGCTCTCTTCCGCAATGCCGCCGATTTCGATCCGGTAGCCCTGCGGCAGCGTCGAAGAAAGCTCGGCAATTCGCGGCGCCAGTTCGTCGATGACACTCTCCGGCAGCACGCCCGGAGCGACGTCCGCCTGCAGGGTCAGCGTTGGCACGCGGTCGCGCCGCCACACCATCGGATAGTCCTGGGTGTATTCGAAGCTGGCGAGCTGATTCAGCGGAATGCTGCGCCCGTTCGGCAGCGTTATCTGCAAAGTGCGCAGCGTTTCGATGGACAGGGTCTGCCCACGCGCTTCGCGCGCAACGACGTCGATCAGGTAGATATCGTCGCGCACTTGCGTCACCGTGCTTCCGGAAATCGTCGTGTTCAGCATCGCCGCGACCGCGGCCGAACTCAAACCGAGGCGCCGCGCCTCGTCCTGGTCGATGCGCACGCGCAGCTCGCGCGCGGGTTCGAACCAGTCGAAGTTGATCCGCCGCGTTTCACGGGCGGTCGCTGCGACTTCCGCCAACCGGAGCGCAATCTCCCGCACTTCGCTCGGATCGGGACCGCTGACGCGGTACTGCAGCGGCCATCCCACGGGCGGTCCCAGTTCCAAAGGATAGACGCGGCTGACGGCCTCGGGGAACTCTTCCGCCAGCAGCTCCTCCAGCCGCGGCTGAACCCGCTCGCGCGCCGCGATGCTCTTGGTCACCACCACCAACTGGCCAAAGAAAGGGTTGGCCAGTTGCACGTTCAGCGGAAGGTAGAAGCGGATCGCCCCTCGTCCGACATAGCTGCTCCAGCGCTCGATGTCCGGATCCTCGGCGAGGATCGCGTCGAGTCTTTCCACCGAGGATTGCGTCGCATGGATGGACGCGTTCTGCGGCAGCCGAAGATCGACCAACAACTCGACGCGGTCCGATGGCGGGAAGAATTGTCGCGGCACCAGACTGAGCGACGCCAGCGAGAGGACGAACACGCCAAGGGTCAACGCGATCGTCAACCAGCGGGCGCGGATCGCAACGGTCAGCAGTCGCCGGTAGAGCCGCAGCACTCCGCCCGGCTCTGCGCCCTGGTCGGACTTTGGCGGGCGCAACAGCATCATACCGAGAAGGGGCGCGAAGATCATGGCGACGAGCCACGAAGCGATCAACGCCACCCCGACCACGGCGAAGATCGAGAAGGTATATTCGCCGGCCGAACTCTGGGCGAAGCCGATCGGCACAAAGCCCGCGATGGTCACCAAGGTGCCGGCCAGCATGGCGAAGGCGAGAGTCTTATAGGCATAAACCGCGGCGATTTCCATCCGGTCGCCGGCGGCGAGCCGCCGTGTCATCGCGTCAATCGTCGTCAGCGCGTCGTCGACGAGCAGGGCGAGCGCGATGATCAACGCGCCCAGCGAGACGCGCTGCAAGTCGATATTGATCAGGTCCATCACCGGAAAGACGATCGCCAGCGTCAGCGGGATGGCGATGGCGACGACGCTGCCGGCGCGGACGCCAAGGGCAATGAAGCTGACGGCGAGCACGATGACGATCGCCTGCCACAGCGATGTCGTGAAGTCGGAGATCGCCTCATCGACCGTGCGCGCCTGATCGGCGACCAGGTGGGTTTCGATGCCGATCGGCAGGTCGGCGACGATTCGCGTCATTTCCGCAGTTATGTTGTCGCCGAGCGCCAGAATGTCGCCCCCCTCGCGCATCGCGATGGCCAATCCGAGGGCAGGCTCCCCGTTGACGCGAAAGAGTGGCTGCGGCGGGTCGGCGTAGGCGCGGCGGACTTCGGCCAGATCGCGCAGGCGCAATATGCGTCCTCCGGCCACGAAGTTGACGTCGAGAATGTCCTGCTCGGATTGGAAGGCGCCGGAGACACGCAGCGACAACGCTTCTTCGCCCGTGCGCAAAACGCCGGATGGATGGACCAGGTTCTGCGCCTGAAGCGCCGCGATCAGCGCGTTCGGCTCAACCCCAAGGCCCGCCAGCGTTTCGAAGGAAAAGTCGACGAAGATGCGCTCGTCCTGCTCGCCGAGGATCTCGATCTGGGAGACGTCCGGCACGAGGAGAAGCCGCGAGCGGATCGTCTCGACATGATCGCGCAACTCGCGGTGGGTGAATCCATCGGCGGTAAAGCCGTAGATGATGCCGAACGTATCGCCGAACTCGTCATTGAAGCCCGGTCCGACAATACCTTGCGGCAGGGTGTGGCGCATGTCGGCCACCTTCTTGCGCACTTCGTACCACGTGTCGGCCACCGTTCGCCCGTATGCGCTGCCGACAAGATCAACAAAGATCACCGTGGTTCCCGCAGTGGTGTAGCTGCGCAGCGTATCGAGATTGGGAACCTCCTGCAGCGTCCGCTCGAGCCGCTCGGTCACCTGTTGAAGCGTTTCCTCCAACGTCGCGCCCGGCCAATGCGCCTGCACCACCATCGTGCGAATGGTGAAAACCGGATCTTCGGCGCGGCCGAGCTTGAGGAATGACACGACTCCCGCGACGATCACTCCGATCATGAAGAAGATGACGAGAGAGCGATTTGTAATCGACCACTCGGAAAGATTGAAGCCACTCACGACGCCTCGCCGAGGATGCGGACTTTTTGTCCTGGCCGAAGCGCCTGCACGCCCGCAGTGACGACGATATCGTCGGAGTCCAATCCTTGCGCGACGACCACCCGCGCCAAGTCGTAGCGCTCGACGTCGATGTTACGCAGCATGACGGTGCTTGTCGCGCGGTCGAAAATCCAGACCGCCGGCTGACGATTCGCCATGGTCAAGGCTGTGGCGGGAATCTCGATTGCGCCCAGGCCGCCAAGCTGCATCGATCCAACGACAGTCGAGCCGAGCCGCATCGCTTCGGGAGGATCGTGCAAACCGATGCGGATCTCGAACGTGCGGGTGACCGGATCGGCTTGCGGCGCTACCTCGCGCACCCTGCCGGTGGTGCGCACATTCGGATCGGAGGCCAGCGCCACGGTAATCACTGGATCGGCCGGCGCATTATGAATCACCCGCGCCGGCACGTCGAAGACAGCGTCGCGTCCTCCCTCCCGAGCGAGTTGCACGATCATGCGGCCGGCCGCCACGACCTCTCCGGGTTCTGCGCCTCGCGCCGTGACGGCGCCAGGGCCATCGGCGATCAGTTCGGTATAGCCAAGCTGGTCCTGGGCGATATTGAGCTGCGCCTGCGCGGCATCGACCTGCGCCTCGGCAGCCTGCAGCGCCTCGAGCGCCTCGTCGTAACGCGCGCGCGTCGTCCAGCCTTGCCGCAGCAGGGTCTCCTGCCGTTGATAATCGTTGCGCGCCCGACCCACTTGCGCCATGGCGGCTGCGAGATTGGCGCGCGCTGTCTGCAAGGCGTTGCGCGCCGGTTCGGGGTCCAACCGTGCGATCACTTGACCAGGCTCGACACGGTCGCCGACATTGACAAGACGCTCGATCATCCGCCCGCCGATGCGGAACGACAAGCTGACTTCGTCCTGGGCATATACCTGCCCCGTCAGCGAGACCGTCTCGCCTGCTTCTCTTTTTTCGACCGTTACCACCCGCACCGGACGGACCGGTTCCTCCGCGCTTTCGTTGGCGCGGTTACACGATGCGAGCATCGCGAGAGACGCGAGCGCAAACAGGACGATCGGCGTCAAGACGCAGTTCTTCCGTTCAGCGACGGAATGCGCTGCCTTGTAATATTCCAAACTTGTTCCCCATCCTTGCCGTCTCGCGGCAGGCTCACCCAGCAGCTTCTTCATAATCCCTGATCGGCGTTCGGTAAAGAGCGATGGTGCGGCGCCCTGCCGCGGCGCCAGGAAGCGCAGCAGGGACGCCGCGCTGGTCAGCATGAGGGGCCGAGCCTCCCGCCGGTAAGGCGCGCGCGGCCCCAGCGAACGAACACATCTTGGAAAGATGCGCCATCTGCTTGCCGCGCCTCGCGCACGCGCTTACGTCCACAACACAACTGCGCGACTGGCACGAACCTGCTGCGGCTGGTGATGATCGGCGTTATCATGCACAAGAGCAGCGGATGGGTGGACAGGGAAGGGCAAGTGTGCTCATAGCAGCGGGACAAACTTCAGTTCGGGAGGAAGAGCATGGTGTCCGTATTCGGCAAGGACAGCCTCAACGCGCGTCGCACTCTCACGGCGGGTGGGAGGACCTACACATACTTTAGCCTGGAGGCTGTGGCCGAGGCCGGCTTTGGCGATGTTTCCCGGCTCCCGTTTTCATTGAAGGTCCTGCTTGAGAACCTGCTTCGCTTCGAGGACGACCGCACAGTCAGTATCGACGATATCCGGGCGATGGCGTCCTGGCTGGAGAGCCGCTCATCGACGCGCGAGATCGCCTACCGTCCAGCGCGCGTGCTGATGCAGGATTTCACCGGCGTTCCCGCCGTCGTCGATTTGGCGGCGATGCGCGACGCGATCGTCGCCCGAGGGGGAGATCCGCAAAAAATCAATCCGCTGGTGCCGGTCGACCTCGTCATCGACCATTCGGTCATGGTCGACGAATTTGGTAACGCCAGCGCCTTCAAGCAGAACGTGGCGCGCGAGTTCGAGCGCAACGCGGAGCGATACGAATTTTTGCGGTGGGGCCAGGAAGCCTTCCATAATTTCCGAGTCGTTCCGCCCGGGACCGGCATCTGCCACCAAGTCAATCTTGAATATCTGGCTCAAGTTGTCTGGACCAGCGAAGCGAACGGCGTCACTGTCGCCTATCCGGATACGCTTGTCGGCACGGACAGCCACACCACGATGGTCAATGGCCTTTCCGTGCTCGGCTGGGGCGTGGGCGGCATCGAGGCCGAGGCGGCGATGCTCGGTCAGCCGATTTCGATGCTGATCCCCAAGGTTGTCGGTTTCAAGCTGACCGGCCGGATGAAGGAGGGAGCCACCGCAACCGATCTCGTGCTCACCGTCACCGAGATGCTGCGCAAGAAGGGAGTGGTCGGCAAGTTCGTTGAGTTCTACGGCTCGGGTCTTGATCACTTGACCCTGGCCGATCAGGCGACGATCGGCAACATGGCGCCCGAGTATGGCGCGACCTGCGGCTTTTTCCCGATCGACCAATCGACGCTCGCCTACCTGGCGTTCACCGGTCGCGATCCCGAACGTGTCGCGCTGGTCGAGGCCTATGCCAAGACCCAGGGCATGTGGCGCGACGCCAACACGCCCGATCCCGAGTTCAGCGAGGTGCTGGAGCTCGATCTCGCCGAGGTCGAGCCGTCACTGGCCGGACCCAAAAGGCCCCAGGACCGCATTACGCTGTCCAACGCGGCGACGGAATTCGAGGATTACCTGGCCAACGAACTGAGCTCGCGCGGCGTCAGCGCCGCCGCTGGCATGGCGGAAGAAAGCACCGGTTCCGTAGTACCTTCGCGGGAGCGCGAGGTTGCGGTCGAAGGAGCTAATTACAGTCTCAAGGACGGCGACGTCGTCATTGCCGCGATCACCAGTTGCACGAACACCTCCAATCCGGCCGTTCTCGTCGGCGCCGGTCTGTTGGCCCGCAACGCCCGTCGTCAAGGTCTCGGCGTCAAACCATGGGTCAAGACCTCGCTGGCGCCGGGCTCGCAGGTCGTATCGGATTATCTGCAAGCCAGCGGTCTGCAAGAGGATCTGGATGCGCTGGGGTTCAATCTCGTCGGTTATGGCTGCACCACGTGCATCGGCAATTCAGGACCCTTGCCGGAACCGATCGCCAATGCGATCGACGAGGGCGATTTGACGGTCGCCGCCGTTCTCTCCGGCAATCGCAACTTCGAAGGCCGGATCCACCCCCAGACCAAGGCGAATTACCTCGCCTCGCCGCCGCTGGTCGTTGCCTATGCGATCGCCGGATCAATGAAGGTCGATCTGTTGAACGACCCACTTGGATCGGGCGAGGAAGGGCAGCCTGTACATCTGCGCGACATCTGGCCAAGCAACAAGGACATCCAAGGGGTGATCGACAAGGTCGTCACTCCCGAGCTGTTTCGCGCGCGGTATGCCGATGTCTTTCACGGCGAAGAGGAATGGCGTTCGCTCGGTATCGCGGGTGGTGAAACCTATCAGTGGCAGCCGGAGTCGACCTATGTCCGTCATCCCACCTTTTTCGAGGATGGCGTCGCGCAAGGCTTCCGCGACGTTCATGGCGCTCGGTCGCTCGCAATCCTGGGCGACTCGGTGACGACCGACCACATTTCACCGGCCGGATCCATCAGGAGGGACAGCCCGGCGGGTATTTACCTGCTCGAGCGGGGCGTTGCTGTTCGGGAGTTCAACTCCTACGGGTCGCGCCGCGGCAACCACGAGGTGATGATGCGGGGGACCTTCGCCAACATCCGCATTCGCAACGAAATGGCGCCTGGCACCGAGGGTGGCGTGACCCGGTACATGCCCGAGGGCGAGCTGATGCCGATCTACGATGCTGCGATGAAGTATCTCCAAGCAGGCACGCCCTTGGTCATCATCGCCGGCAAGGAGTATGGCACCGGTTCGTCGCGTGACTGGGCGGCAAAGGGAACGCGGCTCCTTGGCGTCAAAGCGGTTATTGCCGAGAGCTACGAGCGCATCCATCGTTCGAACCTGGTCGGCATGGGTGTGCTGCCCTTGCAATTCCCGGAAGGGACGACACGCAAGACCCTCGATCTCGATGGCAGCGAGACCTTCGACATCACCGGCCTTGAAGATGAGGTGCGGCCCGGCATGAACGTGACGCTGACGATTCACCGCCCGAACGGCAGCATGGAGCAAATTTCACTGATCTGTCGGATTGATACGCTCGACGAGATGGACTACTATCGCAGCGGTGGTATTTTACAGTTCGTCTTAAATAACCTGTCCGGCGCCGCATGAAACAACCGCATGAAACAGTCGATTCTCTTCTTCAAGATTTTGCACCGTTTGATTCCCACCAGGATCACAGCGTGGCAGACCGCCTACTCCGGGTTTAAGAGCTTATGAACTTCGGCGCGGGGCAGGCGGATGTTACGAAGCTGCGGTTGCGCTTGTAGAGATCACGCTCACGGCGTATAGTACTAATTTGGGTGTACCTCAAACGTTGGCGTGTTCAAGGGGGTGGGGTGCTCCGGCGCCCTCGCCCGAAGCGACCCAACGGGTTGCAGGGATAAAGAGCTGTCGGAATGATCGACAAGGGACGGTGATGGCGGTCAAGTCGACAGCCAGGAGCACAATCGGCGAAATTGCCGAACGAGGGAGGAACGACATGCTTGGAACAATCGCCGATGTTCGGCTGAAGCCGAAGTGGCCGCAGGAGGCGACACCTCCGCCCCGGCGGCGTCGCGGTCGAGAGGAACGCTACGCGGATGGCGGCGTCGAGCCGGCCATTGAAGATCTTTTGAACGACCCTGTGACCGCGGCGATCATGCGGTGCGACCGGGTCGATCCCATCGACCTCCGCACTCTGGTCGATGATCTTCGCAACAGCTTAAGAAGTCGATAAGCCAAACATTTCCATGGGATGACCGGGCGGCACCCGGACTGGCGTGCCGTCGACCCTTTCGTTGATTTTGAAAGATTTACCTCCCGCAAATTTACCAGGGCGCAGCGCGCATCAGTGCGCGCTGCTGGCTGAGGGGGCGGGCGCAGCCAAACCGGTTTCGATCATGGCCGCCAAGCGGTGAGCGAAAGCTGTCGGATCAATCACCGGTTCTCCTTCCAGGATGCGGGCTTGATCGAGGAGTAGGTGAGCAGCGTCGGCCAGCTTCGGCCGTTCACCGTTGTCGGAAGCGGCAATCGAGGCAAGGCGTCGAATGAGAGAATGCCGCGGATTGATCTCGAGGATGCGCGGCATCGCGGCTGCCGGGTCAAGTTGCCGGTGGCTTTTCAGCAGGCGCTCCAGATATATGTCCATTTCGCCTTCCGCTGCGACCAGGCAGACCGCGCTCTCCGTCAGCCGTTCCGAGGTCCTCACGTCCTTGACCCGGTCGCCAAGCGCATCCTTCAGCGCGGCGATCAACGTCGCGATCTGCGCCTGCTGTTCGGGAGTCTCGACCGCCACGGGCTCTCCTTCGCTGGCGGCTGCGATCTTGCCCAGATCCGCGCCGGCGGCGGCGGCGGATTTGAAGGGCTTTTCCTTGTAACGGCCGACTGATGGAATCCAGAATTCATCGACCGGATCGGTCAACAGCAGAACCTCGACACCCTTGGCCTTGAACCCCTCCAGTTGCGGACTGCGCTTCAGCGCTTCCACTTCTTCGCCGCTGATGGTGTAAATCGCGTCCTGCCCTTCCTTCATCCGCTCGACATACTGGTCGAGGGTGACAAGCTCGTCGCTTGCGGTGCTGCGGAAACGGGCGAGCGCCAAAAGCCGCTCGCGATTTTCATAGTCCTCGTAGATGCCTTCCTTGATCACCGCGCCGAATGCGTTCCAAAACGTCGCGTAATTCTCGGGTTCTTCTTGCGCCTTCTTGGCAACCGCCTCGAGCACACGCTTGACGATGCCCGAGCGCATCTTGGTCAGCCTCGGATCATGTTGAAACATCTCCCGGCTGATGTTGAGCGGCAAGTCCTCGGAGTCGACAACGCCGCGCAGGAAGCGAAGGTAGGGAGGAATCAGCCCCTCGCAGTTGTCGGTGATGAACACGCGCTTGACGTACAACCGGACGTTCGTTTTGCGGTCGGGGTGGAAGAGGTCGAAGGGCGGCGTCGGCGGGATGAACAAAAGGCTCGTGTAGGTAAGGACGCCTTCAACAGTGTGATGAATCGTCAGCCAGGGATCATCGAAAGTA
>CAZRWU010000129.1:0-9623 GCA_964603915.1 uncultured Rhodospirillaceae bacterium | reverse complement strand
CGGAACGTCTGGCCATGGCGCAAGAGCAGGGCAAGGCGGAGACAATCAATTTCGACAATGCCGACGTTTACGATCGTCTCATGGAGATGACCGGCGGGCGTGGCCCGGACCGCTGCATCGACGCCGTCGGCACGGAGGCCCATGCCGGCGGCGCCATCGGCTCGATTCTCGACAAGGCGAAAGCAGCGGTCTACCTTGCCACCGACCGGCCCAGCGTGCTTCGCGAGGTCATCATGTGCTGCCGCAAGGGCGGCACGATCTCGGTGCCGGGAGTCTATGTCGGAGTCGTCGATAAGATTCCTTTCGGCGCCTACATGAACAAGGGTCTCACCATGAAAACGGGGCAGACCCATACGCATCGCTATCTCGCTCCGCTATTGGAAAAAGTGCAGAACGGCGAGATCGATCCGTCGTTCGTCATCACCCATCGCGCCACTCTCGAAGAGGGACCTGAGCTTTATAAGGCGTTCCGCGACAAGCAGGACGGCTGCATCAAGGTGGTGATGAAGCCCTGAGCGTTATCGACATCGGGTTTGGAGATCACGCATGTCTTTAGACTCTCGTTCCCTTGCCATCGTTACAGGCGCGTCCACTGGCATTGGCTATGAACTGGCCAAGCAATGCGCGCAGAACGGCTTTGACTTGTTGATCGCCGCCGACGAGCCCGAGATCCACACGGCCGCGGAGGATTTTCGTCGCCTTGGCGCGTCGGTCGAAGCAATCGAGGTCGATCTCGCCACAACCGAAGGCGTCGATAAGCTCTACGCCGCAGCCAAGGGCCGGCCTGTCGAAGCGCTTCTCGCCAATGCCGGCCGAGGACTTGGCGCGGCCGAGGCAGATCGCGTGTTTGGAATCAAGGCTTGATCGCGGCCGCGGAACCGCGGGTGTTGAGGGTGTCGAGATCGAGGCGGCCGGTGGCGAGCAGGAGCTGGTAGACGGCGAGAAGGGCATCGTAACGGGCGATCGTCAGGTTTATCCTCGCGTTATTGACTTCATCCTCGGCGATCAGAACATTGATCACCGTCTCGTTCCCCGCCTCGCGCAAACGCGAGCGTGCATCGAACACTTCATCGGCGATTTCGACCGCGTTTTCGAGAAGGCTCACGCGCTGGCGGGCGGTGGTCAGTTGCTGCCACGCCAGCCGCGTTGCCTCGACCACGCCACGGACGGAGGCGTCATGATTATCGCGGCTGGCTTGGTAGTCATAGGCGGTCTGCGCAACGTTGGCGCGCGTCGCGAATCCATCGAACAGCTGCCACGTCGCCGTCAAGACGACGGACACGTCATTCCTGGTTCCCGGCAGCAGATCGTAGTTTTTTTCATAGTTGGCCGACCCGACGATATCGAAACGGGGGAAGTAGTCGGAGCGGGCGAGACGACGGCGTTCTGACGCAAGCTCGACGGAAGCGAGACTGCTGCCGATTGTCGGGTTCCTGTCGGAAGCTTCATCGACGGCGACGTCAAGATCGGGCGGAAGGGCGGCAACCGGCGGCATCGGCACGCTCATCGCCTCCATCCGGGGGACAACATTGAAGATCTGTGTGAAGCGTGTGACCGCGTTCTGCAGCGCGCCTTCAAAGGTGACGCGGCGCTCCTTGGCAATCTGAAGCCGGGATTTTGCCTGCAGCACATCGACCGTGATGCCGGCGCCACGCTCGACTCTCTCGTCCTCCAATTCCGCCTGCCGCATGATCGAAGCCTCGCTGAGACGCGCCAGGGCGATCAGATCGGACTGCCGGAGCACTTCAATGTAGGCGGCGATGCCATCGAAAAGAATGTTCTGCTGCGTCTCGTCAAGCGTCAGGCGGGTGACCTCCGTATTGAGGCGTGCGATCTTGACCTGCGCCGGCGTTGCAAAACCGTCGAAGACGTTCTGAGTGATGTTCAACCGGGCGACTTGCTGCGTTGCGTCGAACGGCGGCTGGCCCGCCTCGGTTTGCACATCCGTACGGATATAAGCCGGTCCGACGGCGCCGCTGACCTCGACTTCGGGAAGGTAGCGCGCTCGCGCGCGGTCGACTGTTTTGCGCGCCGATTCCACTTGCGCCCGTTGTGATTGGATTTGCGGATGGGTAGCGAGCAATTGGATCAGGAGCGTTTCAAGTTGTTCGGCGCGTGCATGGCTTGGCGTCGCCAAGCTCGAAACCAATGCCGCGATGAGAACCTTTGCAGGCAGGAAACGGCGCACGCTTGAACCCTGATCCACCCCAAGGCAACCGAACTTCAGGTTGTCGGCGGATTTTACAAAGCGAAGGCGACCGCGTCAAAATGTATAACCCATATGGGGTGAAATCGCCGCGTTCACGTTCATCGGATATCCGGGCGGCGGCACGTTCCTGCGCTCTCAGGGAGCACAGCGGTTGATGAATCGTTGTGGGTGCTCCCGCTCGGCGCACCGAATCCTCCTCCGCCAGGCGTTTCGATGACGAAGACATCACCCGGCGCGACGCGCGCGACCTGGTCCGTGCCCTTCAGCCTCTCGATCTGTCCGTTCGCCCGCTCGATGAAATTGCGCCCCGGCTGACCGGAGCTTCCTCCCGCCGCTCCGAAGGGCGGAATGCGGCGATGACTGGAGAGAATCGAGGCCGCCATTGTCTCGCGGAACAGAATGCGCCGGATGGCGCCGTCGCCGCCGCGATGGCGTCCGCGACCGCCGCTGCCCCGCCGTATGCAGAAGGACTGCACCAGCACTGGGAAGCGCCACTCCAACACCTCGGGATCCGTCAGCCGGCTGTTGGTCATATGCGTATGAACGGCATCGGTGCCGTCGTAGTCGGGACCCGCGCCGGAGCCGCCGCAAATCGTCTCATAGTACTGGTAACGTTCATTGCCGAACGTGAAGTTGTTCATGGTGCCTTGCGAGGCGGCCATGACGCCGAGGGCGCCGTAAAGAGCGTCGGTCACGGCTTGCGACGTTTCGACATTGCCGGCGACAACGGCGGCCGGATAGCGCGGATTGAGCATGCAGCCTTTGGGAATGATGATTCGCAAAGGTTTCAGGCAGCCTTCGTTGAGGGGGATGTCGTCGTCGACCAGGGTTCGAAAGACGTAGAGGACCGCGGCCCGGCACACGGCCGCGGGAGCATTGAAGTTGTTGCCGCGCTGCGGCGAGGTTCCGGTGAAGTCGATCGTCGCCGACCGGGTGGCGGCGTCTATCGAGATGACGACGCAAATGACGCTGCCGTCGTTTTCGTCATCGTCCATCCGGTAGGTGAAGCGACCGGGCGTCAGCACGCCGAGGACGCGCCGGACGCATTCTTCGGCGTTATCCTGGACATGACCCATGTACGCTTGCACGACGCTGATCCCGAACTGCGCGACCATCTTGCGAAGCTCTTGAACCCCTTTTTCATTGGCCGCCGTCTGGGCGCGAAGATCGGCGAGATTCTGATCGGGATTGCGCGCCGGCCATTGTCCCTGGGTGAGCAGACTGCGCATTTCGGCTTCCCGAAACTGGCCCTCCTCGACGAGAACGACATTGTCGATCAGGATCCCTTCCTCATCGACGGTACGGCTGTTCGAAGGCATCGATCCCGGCGATATCCCGCCGACATCTGCATGGTGGCCGCGAGACCCGACGAAAAAGAGGAGGCGCTCGCCTGCGTCATCGAAGACCGGCGTGATGACCGTGATGTCGGGCAGGTGGGTTCCGCCGTTGTAGGGCGCGTTGAGAACGTAGCTGTCGCCAGGGTTCATCGCCCCGCCGCGTTCGCGGATGATGGTGCGCACGCTTTCGCTCATCGATCCGAGATGGACCGGCATGTGCGGAGCGTTCGCGATCAAGTTGCCAGCGGAATCGAACACAGCGCAGGAGAAGTCCAAGCGTTCCTTGATGTTGACCGAGTAGGCCGTGTTGGCGAGCACGGCGCCCATTTGCTCGGCGATGGACATGAAAAGGTTGTTGAAAACCTCAAGCATGACGGGATCGGCTTGCGTCCCAACCGCCTGTTGCGACGCTCGAGGCTGAACCCGGCGCAAAAGCATGTGCCGACGCGGCGTAATCTCGGCGCGCCATCCTGGCTCGACAACCGTCGTTGCGGTGGTTTCGATAATGATTGCCGGTCCGTCGATCGCATCGCCCGGCTGCAGTCCGTCGCGGGCATGGACGGGGGTTTGCCGCCACCCGCCGCAAAAATAGGCATCGACGCGGTCAACCGGTTGCGGAGAAAGACGCCCCGCCTCCGCCTGCTCCTCGGCGTCGATCACGGTGTCGATGACGCCGACGGCTTCGAGGGATATTGCCTCGACGACATGCCGGCGCCCGGGCATGACGAACCCAAACCGCCGTCTATGTTCGGATTCGAACGTCGTCATCATCTCCGTCATCGGCCCCAGCGGAACGATCAGCGCCGTATCGGTGCCCTCGTAGCGGAGATGAACACGAGGGTGCATAATGATTCGATCGGCCCCGATTCCTTGCGTTTCGATTTCCGCTTGGGCGTCCGCCGCCAACGTGGCGCGGTGTGCATCGAGATCGTTGAGCAGAGCAGGTTCGAGCGGAGCTTCGATTGCGCGCTGACGCAGCGCGCGAACTTCGGCAAGGCCCATGCCGTAGGCGGATAGAACTCCCGCGTAAGGGTGGATCAGGATGTGGGTCATGCCGAGGGCGTCCGCGACGCGGCAGGCATGTTGCCCGCCGGCGCCGCCGAAGCAATTCAGGACGTAGCGGGTTACGTCATGCCCTCGTTGCACCGAGATCTTCTTGATCGCATTGGCCATGTTCTCGATGGCGATCTTGAGAAAGCCGTCCGCCACCTCGTCGGGCGCAGCGGTCGAGCCGGTCGCCGCCGCGACCGTCTCCGCGAGCTGCGCGAAGCGTTGCCGCACCACGTCGGCGTCGAGGGGTTCGTCGGCGTTCGCTCCGAAAACCTTCGGGAAAAAGCGCGGCTGGATTCTGCCCAGCATGACGTTGCAGTCGGTGACGGTGAGAGGTCCGCCTCGTCGGTAGCATGACGGCCCCGGGTCGGCCCTGGCCGAATCGGGGCCGACGCGGAATCGGGATCCGTCGAAATGAAGTATGGAGCCGCCGCCGGCGGCGACCGTATGGATATCCATCATCGGCGCCCGCATGCGAACGCCAGCGACCACGTTCTCGAAGGTCCGCTCGTATTCGCCGTCGAAATGCGAGACGTCTGTCGAGGTGCCGCCCATGTCGAACCCGATGACCTTGCGAAAGCCCGCCATCTCGGCGGTGCGCACCATGCCGACGACTCCACCCGCGGGCCCCGAAAGAATGCTGTCCTTGCCCTGAAACAGACGCGCGTCGGTAAGGCCGCCGTTGGATTGCATGAACATCAGGCGGCTGGAGCCCAGTTCAGCGGCGACGCGATCGACGTAACGGCGGAGGATCGGTGAAAGGTAGGCGTCGACGACGGTGGTATCGCCGCGCGAAACCAGCTTCATCAGTGGGCTGGTCTCGCGCGACGTCGACACTTGCGTGAAGCCGATGGCGCGCGCCATATCGGCGATCCGCTTCTCATGCCTGGGAAAGCGATAGCCGTGCATGAAAACAATCGCAATGGCGCGGATTCCGTCGCGATAGGCCTGTTCGATCGCTTGCCGAGCGCTCGCTTCGTTCAGCGGCGTGACGATGCGCCCTTGCGCGTCAACGCGTTCATCAATTTCGATGACGCGCTCATAGAGCAAGTCGGGAAGGATGATATGACGGTCGAACAAGCGAGGCCGATTCTGATAGCCGATTCGCAAAGCATCTGCAAAGCCGCGGGTAATGGCGAGAGCCGTGCGGTCGCCGTTGCGCTCGAGCAGGGCGTTGGTTGCGACCGTCGTCCCCATCTTGACGGCGGCAATGCGCCCGGCTGGGATGGCATCTTCCCGATCAACGCCCAATATTTCGCGAATGCCTTGCAAGGCCGCGTCTTGATACTGCTCGGGATTTTCCGATAAAAGTTTGCGCGTAACAATGCTGCCGTCCGGAGCTTTGGCGACAACATCCGTAAATGTTCCTCCCCTATCGACCCAGAATTGATATGTCATGGCGGACTTTGGCATTGCAATGCAAATTTTTCTTGTAGCTGATGCACTGTAGAATGTTTCTCTCCATGCTTTTTCTGCAGAATTTTGGAGGAAGCGTCCACCGTCACACCGGAAAGAACTCTCCAAATCATAGGAGAATTGCGAAACGTTTATTTCTCTATCGCCGCCCGCATCCAGAGAAGCCTGCGCCGTCATCTTTCCCTTGGGCACGGAGGATGGCGTATCGCAGAAACACGAGATCGCGCGTCAGCATCCATCGATATCTTCTCGAACAGGCCGGCCGATACCGCGACCGATCAAGATTATCGCAAGAATCCGGTAGCGTCACCCGAAAGCGCGGCACGCGGCCAATCGCTCCGCTGTGGTGTGCTGGTGGTTTGGTGTTTGTCGCACGAAACCTCATCTCTTCCTTTCTCAGCTTTTGCGGTAGAATCGGCCGGCGAAAACGAGGTCGTGCTGGATCATCGTTTTCTTGTGTAGCGCAACTTGCCGTGGCTGACACATGATGGCGTGGCCGCTTGATCCGACGCAACAACAGACCGGTAAGAAAAAAGCGAATACCGGACCAGATTTGTACTGAAGGGCGTGTGGTGTGTGCAGCAAACGGTTGCTGATCGTCGACGATGAACCGAGATTTGCCGCCTTCGTTGCCAAGGTCGCGTCTCCTCTGGGCTATGAGGTTGAAATCACCACTCACGGGCGGGATTTCCAGCGTGCCTATAAAGCCAATAAACCTGATACCATCGTGATCGACATGGTGATGCCGGAAATAGACGGTAACGAACTGATATTATGGCTTGTTCAACAGAACTGTGAGGCTGACATCATTATTATCACCGGGTTCAGCCCGGATTATGCGGTCAATGCGCGAATCCTCGCAGAATTCAAAGGCTTGCGTTCCGTGCGCACCGTAAGCAAACCGGTCAGCGTGGGTCGGCTCCGCCAAATACTCTCGGGTCCGCAAGGCGATATCGAAGACCTGTCGGACGATTGAGACACGCGATGGACGAGACGGGGAGTCGCGGTTGGACGAGCGTCATTTTTTTGTGCTTGATCATGACGTGTATCGCCGTAGCGGTTGGCGGTATCGCCTTCGGGACGTTGTACCAGGCCTCCGTCGAACAGCATAAGGTGCGGCTTGCGCATATCGTGCAAAGCACCGCCATGCTGATCCGCACAGTTCTTGAAGACAAAGAACAACAAGACGCCGGAATCCAGGACATAGCGACGGAGATATGGAACCGTATCCGCGAGAGTCAGTCAGTATTTCCACTTTCTTGGTTCAGCAGCACGGGCGAGCTTCGTCTCGGGAGTGCGAGCGGCGAGGAAGTCACGCTCCTGGTTGGATTGTGGAACCCTCGGGAAATTGCTCAACACAGTGAACTTCGGCGCGCCGCGCGCCTTTCCGAGCCGATGCGCAGAGCCCTGGACAATCAGGCCGGCGTTTTCCTTGGGCAAGACCATAGCGGCGATTATGTGCTGGCCGTGCACGAACCATTGCCGGACCTGAGGTTAGGTGTCGTCGCGAGCGTTGATCTTCAGGAAATCCGCGCACCGTTTCTCAAGGCGGGCAGCGTGATCGCCGGCAGCGCCGTGATACTCATTTTATTCGGGGCCTATCTCTTCTTTGCGATCAGTGATCCGATCATGGCGCGCATCCGCGAGGGTGAAGCCAGATTTCGCGAACTTTTCGACAGCATGAGGAGCGGAGCGGCGGTCGTCGAAGCCGGCGACGGCGGCCGGCAATTCGTTCTCAAGGACCTCAACCGGGCCGGTGAGCGTATTGACGCCATCGATCGTAAAGAAGTTCTTGGGCAACGGATCGATGTGGCGCTGCCTCGCGTCTGCAAGTACGGCTTGCTCTCAGCCATCGCGCGCGTGTGGCGCTCGGGTCACCCGGAGCATCTTCCGGTTCGTCTCGGTGAGGACGAAAAGAACGCGCGCTGGCGCGAGCAGTACATTTACCGGCTGCCCAATCGCGAGGTCGTCGTCCTTTACGATGATGTAACCGATCAAAAACAAGCGGAGCAGGTTCTTCGAGACAACGAGGCGCGATGGCGGTCGATCATAGAAATGCAATCGATCGCAATCGTTATCGTCGATCAAGAAAATCACATTCGATTCGTCAATCGCGCCGCTGAACTGCTGTTTGGACATGCAGCAGGCAAACTGATCGGCGCCCCGTTCGGTTTTCATATCAGCGAGAACGACGTAGCGGAAATCGAGATCACGCGCACCAACGGCCGGGTTGTATACGCAGAGATGCAGTCGATCCCGATGACATTGGGCGGAGAGCAGCAGTTCTTGCTTTTCATCAGAGACATTTCGGCGCACCGGCGCGCCGAGGGAGACTTGCGCAAACTTTTCCAGGCCATCGAACAAAGCCCGGTGTCGGTTGTCATTACCGACCTTCAGGGAAAAATCGAGTACGTCAATCCGAAGTTCACCGAAACGACCGGGTATACCTATCCGGAAGTTGTTGGCAAGAATCCAAGGATTCTCAAGTCCGGCTATACGTCCGCCGCTGAGTACGCCAACTTGTGGAAGACGATCGGCGCGGGACAAGTCTGGCGGGGCGAGTTTCAAAACCGGAAAAAGAACGGGACGCTTTTGTGGGAAATGGCGTCGATCGCCCCGGTTCGTGACGTTCACGGCAGAGTCACCCATTACGTCTGCGTCAAGGAAGACATTACGGAGCGCAAAGGAACGGAAGAGCGCCTGAGACAAGCTCATAAAATGCACGCGATCGGCGAGCTCACCGGCGGGATCGCACATGACTTCAACAATCTCCTTGCGATCATTATCGGCAACCTGCAGCTGCTCGAGGAAGAATTGGCCGACAACGACCCGAGGCGGGAGCTGATCTCGGACGCCATGTGGTCGGCAGAAAGAGGCGCTGAGTTGATCAGCCGCTTGTTGGCGTTCTCACGGCGGCAGCGGCTCAATCCCAAAGCCACGGATCTTAATCAGGTTGTCCGGGAGATGACCGATCTGCTCCGTCGGACACTGGGAGAGACTATCGAGATTCGCGAAATTCTCGCGCCGGCGCTGGTCAAGACGATGATCGACCAGGGACAGCTTCAGAACGTGCTGCTCAACCTGACCGTCAACGCGCGCGACGCCATGCCAAAGGGCGGCGTGTTGACCATTACCACCGAGAATGCCGTTTTGATGGCCGATGAAATTGAAGACAAGCACGGCGTCAAGCCGGGAGAATACGCCGTGATGTCGATAACCGATACCGGTGTCGGGATGCCGGCGGACGTTCTTGAACGGATTTTCGAGCCGTTTTTTTCGACGAAGCCCTTCGGCAAAGGTAGCGGATTGGGGTTGAGTATGGTCTATGGTTTTGTCACCCAATCGGGCGGACATATCACCGTCGATAGCGAAGTTGGCCGCGGAACCACGATCAAGCTCTATCTGCCCAAAGTTGGCCCAGAAAAAGTTGGCCCAGAAGAGGGGAAAGAAGACGATGCGGACGCTCGAGGAAGACGGAACGGCGAGATTGTCTTGATCGTCGAGAGTGATGACCGGATCCGCAAGACGGCTGCCGAGAGACTGCGCAGGAAAGGATTTACGGTGCTCGAGGCGGGCAATGCCGCGGAAGCGCTTAGCCAGGTCGAGGAATC
>CAZRWU010000128.1:0-9630 GCA_964603915.1 uncultured Rhodospirillaceae bacterium | reverse complement strand
CGCGCGACGCGAGCGGCAAGGGCGACGCGAAAAGCTTGGCCAAGGTCATGGCCACCGCCCGGGCCGGAGCCAGCATCCGGGTGCGACCAGGCCGCTATGCCGCGCCGCTGGCGATGACCCGGCCCATGTCCGTGGAGGGCGACGGCGATGCCGCGGAAATCGTCATTGTCGCGTCCGGTCCGGGACCGTGCATCACCATCACGGCCGAGACCGGCTCTCTCAGCCGGCTCAGCTTCATTGGCGAGAGCCCCCGCTCCCATGCGCCTGCCGCTTCGTGCGTCGACATCGCCGGCGCCAGCACGGTGAGCGTCTCCAACGCCATCATCCGCAGCGCGGCGGGACCCGCGCTACGGATTGGCGCCGAGGCCGCGCCGGCTGTTCGCGCCAATCGCATTGCCACGCTCTCCGGCCCGGCGGTGATCGCCCAGGACCGCGCCGGCGGCGCCCTCGTCGCCAATGCGATCACGGGCAGCGGCGCGGCGGGAATCCTCGTCCGCGATGGCGCAGCGCCCGAGATCAAGGACAACCGCATCGATTCCACCGGCCAAGCCGGTATCCTTGTCACCGGCGAGAGCGCTTCCCGCATCACCGGGAACCGGATCAGCAACAGCGCCTGGTCGGGAATCGAGGTTCGTGGGCAGGCCGATCCGGCTGTCGCAGGGAACCGCATCGACAACGCCGGGCAAGCCGGCATTTATGTCTACGATGGTGGCCGTGGGGCCTACCGGGGCAACATCGTCATCGGCAGCGCCTTTTCGGGCGTCGTTGTCGGGCCGGGCGGCAATCCGACGATGAGCGACAACCGGATCGCGGCGAACGGCGAGCACGGCATCCTCGTCCTTGCCAACGGCGCGGGCCGCTATTCCGGCAATACGATCATCGACAATAGCGGCTATGGCGTCGCCATCGACGTTGCCGCCGACGTGACGCTGGATGATCTGAAGCAAGGCGAGAACACGGCAAGCGGCAACCGTCAACCGCAAATCGTCGTCGGCAGGACGCCGACGCCGCCCGAACCGCGATCACGTCTCGATCCCCCATCAAGCGCCAAGCAATAGCCGAAAAGCGCCTACTCCGCAGCCTGGCGGTCGATGACCGGAACCTGCGACGGCGCTTGCGACGGCGCCATCTGCTCGAACAAGCGCCGCTTGACGGCGCCGGGCGAGCCCGTCCTGCGGGCGACGATATGATAAGCGACAGGCACGACGAAAAGAGTGAGCAGGGTCGCCGTCATGACCCCGCAAAAGACGACCATGCCGATGACGAAGCGTGTCTCCGCGCCGGCCCCGGAACTGAGGATCAAAGGCACCGAGCCGGCGGCCGTGGTGATCGCCGTCATCATCACCGGGCGCAAGCGCGCCATGGAGGATTCCAAGATCGCCTCGCCGAAGGCGGCGCCGGCGTCGCGCAATTGGTTGGCGAACTCGACAATCAGAATGCCGTTCTTCGCCGCCAGCCCGACGAGCATGATCAAGCCGATTTGACTGTAGACGTTCAGCGTGCCTCCGGTCAGGTAAATTCCGAGCAGCGCTCCCGCCATCGCCAGCGGAACCGTCAGCATGATCACAAGAGGGTGAATGTAGCTTTCGAACTGCGCCGCGAGGACCAGGAACACCACCGCGATGCCGAGGGCGAAGACAAACAAGATGGAGCCGCTCGACGTCTTGAAATCCCGCGACTCGCCGCGATAGTCGATGATTGCGGAGGCCGGCAAGTGCTCCCCGACGAGGCCCTCGAGATACTCCAGGGCGGAGCCGAGGGTATAGCCGGGAGCCAGATTCGCCTCGATCGTGATCGCCCGAACGCGATTGAAGCGATTGAGCGTCGGCGAGGTGGCCATTTCATCGATGGTAACAAGGTTTGACAACGGAATGAGCGCGCCGGAGCGCTCGGAGCGGACGTAAATGTTCTCGATATTGGTGGGCGTTCGCTGATCGTCGCGCTCGCCCTGGAGCATAATGTCGTATTCACGGCCGGCGTCGCTATAGGTCGTCACCCGCCGCGCGCCGAGAACGGTTTCCAGCGTGCGCCCGATGTTGCCGAGAGTGACGCCGAGATCGCCGGCGCGGTCGCGGTCGATGACGACACGCAACTGCGGCTTGGTGTCCTTGTAATCATGATCGACGGCGACAAGGCCGGGATTGGACTCCTCGATTTTCTCGAGCATGATATCCCGCCATTCGGCGAGCTCGTCGTACGTGCCGCCGCCGATAACGAACTGGACCGGCTTCTGCGTGCGGCTGCCGAAGCCCTGGCGCATGATCGGGAAGGCGCGCACCCCCGGCAGATCGGCGACGCGGCTGCGCACGTCGTCCATGATGTCCCAGCCCGAGCGCCGCTCGGACCAATCGGCGAGCGCGAGGATGGCGATCCCACTATTGAAGCTCTCGATGGTGCCGAACTGGCGCGGCGCGCGCACCAGAAGACGGCTCACCTCTCCGCTCTCGACCAGCGGCATCAACCGCTCCTCGATGAGATTCATATACTCGGACATGTACTCGAAGGACGCGCCCTCCGGTCCGTCGATCATAAGAAAAAAGGCGCCCCGATCCTCCCTCGGCGTGAACTCCTGCGGGATCAATTGGAACAGCCAGACGGCGCCGGCGAGGACAAACGCAAAAGCGGCGATCGTCACCCATCGAAAGCGCAGGGCGAGCTTGAGAGCCCGGCCGTAACCGGCGCGCAGGTAGGCAAAGCCGCGTCCCACGGTCCTGTCGACGAAGGTCCGACGTTCGGTTCCGCCGAGCAGTTTCGAAGCCATCATCGGCGACAAGGTCAAGGCGACGAAGCTCGACAGGGCGACAGCCGCGGCCATGGTCAAGGCGAACTCCGAAAACAGACGGCCGACATCGCCTTCCAGAAAAGCGATGGGAACGAACACCGCGATCAGCACCAGGGTCGTTGCGATGACCGCAAAACCGACCTGACGGGCGCCGCGGTAGGCGGCGACCAGGGGCGGCTCGCCCTCCTCGACACGGCGGTGAACGTTCTCGAGAACGACGATGGCGTCATCGACGACAAGCCCGATGGCGAGCACCAAGGCGAGCAGCGTCAGCAGATTGATCGAGAAGCCCAGCGCGTAAAGGACGATAAACGTGCCGATCAGCGACACCGGCACCGTCACCGCCGGAACAAGCATCGCCTTGACGTTGCCGAGAAAGAGAAAGATGACGAGAACGACGAGCGCGATCGCGATGAAGAGGGTCTTATAAACTTCCTTGATCGCGTTCTCGATGAAAACGCTGGTGTCGTAACTCTCCTCGATGCTCATTCCCGCCGGCAACGTCGCGTTCAACCGCTTGGCCTCCTCGCGCGCCGCCCTGGCGACGGCGACGGTGTTGGCCTGCGACTGCTTGATGATGCCGATGCCGACCATCGGGATGGCGTTGCCGCGGAAAAACGTGCGATCCTCGACCGCGCCCTTCTCGACCCGAGCGACGTCGCCAAGACGGATCAGGTAGCCGTCCTCGCCTCTTCCCAGCACGAGTTCGCGAAAATCCTCGGGCTCGCGAAAGCTTCGCTCGGTGCGGACGGTGAACTGCCGCGTTCTCGACTCGATGCTGCCGGCGGGCAGTTCGACGTTCTCGGCGCGGAGCGTCTGCTCGACGTCGTTGACGGTCAGACCGCGGGCGGCCAGAGCGGACCGGTCCAGCCAGATCCGCATCGCATAGTTGAGACCGCCGCCGATGCGCACCCGGGCGACGCCATCGAGGGCTGAGAATCGATCTGTGATGTAGCGCTCGGCATAGTCGGTCAGCTCCAGGACGTTCATCCGGTCGCTGGTCAAGTTGAGCCAGATAATGACGTCGTCGTTGCTGTCCGCTTTTTGAATGTCCGGCGGATCGGCCTCGTCGGGGAGATCATCGAGCGCGCCGGCGACGCGATCGCGGATATCGTTGGCGGCGGCGTCGATATCGCGGCTGACGTCGAATTCGATTGTAATTCGCGAGCGGCCATCTTCGCTGCTCGAAGAGATGAACTTCATTCCCGAGACGCCGGCGATACGATCTTCGATGATCTCGGTGATCCGGCTCTCGACCACCGCCGCAGAGGCGCCGGGGTAGGTTGTATCGATCGACACGACCGGCGGATCGATGTCCGGGTACTGACGCAACGGCAGCCGGTCGAACGCCACCAGTCCGAATGCAATGAGAAGCAGGCTGACCACCGACGCGAAGACTGGCCTCGTGACGGAGATATCGGAGAGGATCATCGCTCAGCCAGCGGAAACCAGGCGCCGCGCGTATGCGGCCAATGCGGTGGCGCGCCTGTCGACGCCCGCAGCGGCGAGCGAATGGAAAATCCCGTCCACATTCAACCTTCCCCGGCGCGCGAAAGCATGGCGCCCAGGGGTTGCTCCCCATCCTCGACCGCGATCACGGTGACGGGTTCACCATGGCGTACCGAGAGGGTTCCATGCGTGATGACGCGATCGCCCTCGGTCAGCCCATTCAGGATCTCGACTTCACCAGGCCGCCGCGCGCCGATCACGACATCGCGCTGCACCGCCTTGCCGGCAGCTTCGTCGACAAGGAGAACGCTGTTCTCGCGCCCCCTCGGAATGAGCGCGCCCTCGGGGATGACCAGGGCCTGCCGCCGGTTCTTGAACAACTCGACGGTCATCAACAAACCCGGCCGCAAAATTCCATCCGGGTTGGGAATAAGGGCGCGGGCCACCACGGAGCGTGTCACCGGATCGACCTGAGTATCGACGCTTCTGAGTTCGCCCGCAAACGGCTCCTTGGCGAACGCGCTCGATCTTGCGACGATCTCCAGGCCCGGCCGCAATACCGGCAGGTACGTCGCCGGAACCGCGAAATCGAGCTTGATCACGTCAAGATCGTCGAGGGTGGTGACAAGGTCGCCAGGAGCGACGAGCGCTCCCACGCTGATGTTACGCAAACCGACGAGGCCCGCGAAGGGAGCCCTTATGGTTCTGTCGGCAATTTGCGCCTCGATCACTCCGATCTGCGCCTCGGCCTCCCGCATCGCCGCCTGCCGTTCTTCCAATTGCGCCGTCGTCGCGAACTGTTGGCGCTCCAGCTCGCGCGCGCGCGCGTACGCCGAACGCCGCTCGGCAAGAACGGCTTGCGCCGCCCGCAACCGCGCTTCCTCCTCGCTTGTCTCAAGAACGACGAGAACATCGCCGGCGGCGACTTCCTCGCCGTCATCGAACTTGATTTCGCGAATCTTTCCCGTCACGCTGGTCGTCAGCCGCACCGTCTCGTTAGCCCGGGTCGTGCCCAGCGCCTCGATCCGGTCGGCGAACTCGGACAGGCGGGCGGGCGCGACAATGACGCCACGGGATTCTTTCGGTCCTTCGTCTGCGTGCGCCGAATATCCGGAAGCGTCAATCCCGACGAGCGCCACCAGGAGGACGACAAGCAAAGGCGCCATGAAATGACTTGCAGGCATTACGAGTATGATACCCCACTTTAGCACCCGTCGTTAATGTCGTTGATATGGGAGGTTCTAAAACGGTTCGCGAGCTTTTGTTGTCCGATTACGCTTGGCGCGGCCCGGACGGTTCGGGGCGCGGTGAGAAGAGAGGGAGAATGAGGATCATGTCATCATGAAGCTTCTGCGGTACGGTCCGAAAGGACAGGAACGGCCGGCCATGCTGGATGCCGACGGTCGGATCCGCGATCTTTCCGGCCATATTGCGGATATCACCGGCGATGTGCTCGCAGCGGAGCGCCTTCGTCAGCTGGCGCAACTCGATCCGGCCTCGTTGCCGCTCGTCGAGGGCAATCCGAGGCTCGGTCCTCCGGTCAAGGGCATCGGCAAGATCCTCGCGATCGGTCTGAACTACCGCAGCCACGCCGAGGAGACCGGATCGACGCCGCGCTCGGAGCCCCTGCTCTTCTCCAAGGCGATCACGGCGCTGAGCGGCCCCAACGATCCGATCATGATCCCGAAGGGTTCGACCCAAACCGACTGGGAGGCGGAGCTTGCGGTCATCATCGGCAGCGTGACTCGCTACGTCGGCGAGGCCGAGGCCCTCGATCATGTCGCCGGCTACACGATCATCAACGACGTCTCGGAGCGAACGTTTCAGCGTGAGCGCGGCGGACAGTTCATCAAAGGCAAGAGCGCCGACACCTTCGCGCCGCTCGGGCCATGGCTGGTCACCCGCGATGAAATCCCGGACCCGCAGAAGCTGGCTATACGGCTGGACCTCAACGGCCGAACGCGTCAGGACGCAACAACCGCTGACATGATCTTTCGCGTGGCCTATCTCATAAGTCATGTCAGTCAATTCATGACCCTGATGCCGGGCGACGTGCTCGCCACCGGCACCCCGGCCGGAGTCGGCCTCGGCTGCAAGCCTCCGGAATTTTTGAAGCCGGGCGACGTGCTCGAACTCAGCATCGAGGGTCTTGGACACCAGCGTCAGGACGTGGTCGCCTATCGCGAGTCCTGACGGCTCTCGAGCGCGAGGCAGTGATGATGAGCGTAAGCATAGCCGAACGATACGATCTGAGGATTCCCCGATACACCAGCTACCCAACGGCGCCGCACTTCACGCCCGCCGTCGATGGCGAGATGTACCGCCGGTGGCTCGGGGCGCTGGATCCTGAAAGCGTGCTCTCGCTCTACTTCCACATCCCGTTCTGCGATTCCATGTGCTGGTTCTGCGGCTGCTACACCAAGATCGTCAATCGCTACGATCCGGTCCGGAGCTACCTCGCCACCTTGCATGACGAGATCGACCTGGTGGCGGCCGCCCTGCCCGGCACGCTCGCGGTCAGTCACCTGCACTGGGGTGGCGGCAGTCCCACGATCCTGAAGCCGGACGATTGGCTTGCCGTTCTCGATCATCTCCGGGCGCGCTTCGCCATCGCGGGCGACGCCGAGGTTGCCGTCGAACTCGATCCTCGGGACACGACCGAAGACTATGTCGCCGCCCTCGCCGCGGCCGGCGTCACCCGCGTCAGTATCGGCGTCCAGGACTTTCATGCCGACGTCCAAGCCGCCATCAACCGCAACCAGCCTTTCGAAATCGTTGAACGGGTGTGCTCCTGGCTGCGCGGTTGCGGCATCGAAGACATCAACCTCGACCTGATGTACGGCCTGCCGCGGCAGAATGTCTCGCGCGTCGTCGCGATGATCGATCTTGCCCATCGGCTCCAGCCATCCCGACTTGCGCTTTTCGGTTATGCTCATGTCCCCTGGATGAAGTCGCACCAGCGCATGATCGACGAGGCGGAACTGCCCGGGGCCGCCGAACGGTGGCGACAGTTCGCCGCCGCGGCGGAGCGGTTGCAGGCGCTGGGCTACCAAGCCATCGGCCTCGACCACTTCGCCCGCAGCGACGATGCCTTGGCGCAGGCGCAACGGCGCGGCCGCCTGCGCCGGAACTTCCAAGGCTATACGACCGACACCGCCGCCGTTCTGCTCGGTCTTGGAGCATCGGCCATCGGCAGCTTGCCGCAAGGCTACGTTCAGAACGTCGCGCCGCTCAAGGATTATGCCGAAGCGGTCGCCGCCGGCCGCCTGCCGGTCGTCCGCGGCGTCATGCTCAACGCCGACGACCGGCTGCGCGCGGACATCATCGAGCGGCTGATGTGCGATCTTTGGGTCGATCTCGGCGCTCTTTGCGAGAAGCATGCCGCCGAGGTCGCGGCCCTTGCCGACTGTCTTGAGCGCCTCGAGCCGCTGGCGGCCGACGGCCTCGTCGTCATCGACGGCGAGCGCGTGTCGATGACCGAGCAGGGTCGCCCGCTCGTCCGTCTCGCCGCCGCCGCTTTCGACGCTTATCTTGAGCGCGGCGAGAAAAAACATTCGCGCGCTGTCTGAACCAGCGGCCTGCAAGGTTCATGCTCCGGCCGCTGGCGGCGAGATCCGGCGACCAGCCGCGAACGCGACGCTATCCTTCAGCCGAGGCGACCGTCATACTTGTTGAAGGCGGCGCTGCCGTGGCCGGTGTGCTTTGTACACCGGAGAGACCCTGACCGCCGTGCCGCTTTTGGGCTGGAAAGGCCGCTTGTTTCAAGTTGCTCTCGGAAAAACCAATAAAACGGGGTGCGGGACAGTGATCGACAATCAGCGTTGTGTTCTTCGCAAGGCATTGCTGTCGAGCGCCATCCTGATGTCGCTTGCCAATCCGGTTGCCGCGGCGACGATCGTCGTCAACGGTCTCCCGGACCCCGGCGCGGCCGGCACCGATGGCGCGGATTCATGGGTTTCCGGAACGGCGGGAGGTCCCGGCGGCGACGGTCAGGCCGGCGGCGGCGCGGCGGCGGTCGCCGACTATGAGACCAATGGCGATCTTAACAATGGGGCCATAGCGAAAGGCGGCGCCGGGGGCGTCGGCGGTTCTGGCGGTCACGGCCGCGCCAGTCCTTCCGCCGGCGGCGATGGCGGCGCCGGCGGCGCGGGCGGCTCCGCCGACGCGAGCGCCCGCTCGAATGTCGGGTGGGGCGTTCTGTTCGGCGCCGATGCATCGGCCATGGCGACAGCGGCGGGCGGCCGTGGTGGCGCCGGTGGCCCGGGTGGGACGGCGACCGGCGTCGGCGCGGTATCCGGCAAGGGCGGTCATGGCGGTCGCGGCGGCGATGCCAGGACCGCGGCCAGCGCCGCGATCGGTCCCGATTCGGCGGTTGCGGTTTCGGTCAGTGCGGACGCCGGCGACGGCGGGTCCGGCGGCTTGCCGGGCGCGGCAACCGGTGGCGCCACTCGAGGCACCGGCGGCAGCGGCGGCGCGGGAGGCGATGCGAGCCTGTCGGCGGATGGTTACTCGGCCGTCAGATATGCCGGATTTGGCCGGTCGGTGACCGTTACCGCCAGTGGCGCCGGCGGCGATGGCGGAGCCGGATTCGGGGCGGGACAAAAGGGCGGCGACGGCGGTCGCGCCGACGCCACGGTGGGAAGTGGCATGGGCGAGCCGGGCGGCCTCGCGAACGTTGTCGTCCTCCTTGCCGGCGGCGCCGGCGGCGGCGGCGCTTTCGGCGCAGCCGGTGGCGATGGCGGCGAAGCGCGAGCAAGCGGCGGTGCTCAGAATGCGTGGGATGAGGGAGCTTCAGCGGGCGCCATGACGGCAACGGGGGGCGCCGGCGGCGCCAGCGAAACGGGACGCGGCGGCAACGGCGGCGTGGCGACGGCAACGCAAGGAAATTTTGGCTATGTTACCGCTGCCGACACACGCGCCATTGGTGGCGACGGCGGCGGTGGCCGCGACGGCGGCCACGGCGGCGGCGCTGACGCGACATCGACTGCGGGTCTCAAGCCCGGCGGCCGCAGCGATATTCGGTCGGAGGCAAAGGGCGGTCGCGGCGGTGACGGCGCGCTGGGCGGAAGCGGTGGCGACGGTGGGGCAGCATCCGCCATTGCTCAACCGGGCGAAAGCGGTTCGGCGGTGGCAAGGGCCGTTGGCGGCGCCGGTGGGTCATCCGGAGACAGCGCCAACGGCGGCGCCGGAGGCGCGGCCACGGCGCGTATCGCGTTCGAGGAAAATCCCAATTCACCAGCTTACAACGCCACCCTGTCAGGGATTTCTTACGCGGAGGGCGGCGCGGGCGGCGCCGGACACAACGGCGGCGACGCCACCGCCACAATTACCGCGACTTATGGACAAGGCTCCGGCAGTGGGTTTTATGGCGCGCTTGGAGCTCGTTTGGAGGCAACGGC
>CAZRWU010000127.1:0-9645 GCA_964603915.1 uncultured Rhodospirillaceae bacterium | reverse complement strand
ATCGCGAGCAGATGGGCGCGTCCCGAGTCGCGAATCGCCGTCATCACCGGCGCTCGAATCGCGCCGCGCTCGCCGGTCATCAACGCCACCGCGACAGCGCCGGTGGCGTCCTTCAAGTGATCGTCAATCCGCTCGCCGATGCGCTGGCGCGCCCGAGCAATTGCGGCCGGCAGTCCTTCGGACCCCCTCGCCTCGCGCGTTACCGTGGCGCGCCCGTAGGCGAAGCCAACGGCGCCGAGGCCCTGAAAAAACGACTGCCGTTGAAAATCGAATGCGCCCGGAGCGCTCGGCGCCGGCAGCGGCATCAACACCCCGCGAACGCGAACGGTGTCTCCAGCTTTCATGGCCGGTTGCTGGCCGCGCAGGCTGATTCGCACGCGTTGCGGCGTTTCCGCCCGCGCCAGTTCCGCAACGCCGACATCCGCGATGACAATCCGCGAGCCGTTCGTCAGGGACTCAAAACGCTCAATTTCGCCGGTGATGATCGTTGGACCGATCCGCCGCTCCAGCAACGGCGTTGCAACCATCGCCGCGCGGACCTGCGCCGCGGCGAAACCGGCGGCGACGATCGCGACCGCGCCAGCCGATATCAGCAGAGGCGCCGGACGCGCCCGTGACAAGACGGCGGCCAATCCCGTCACGCCTGCAAGCGACGGGCCGATCCACATCGGCGGCTCGAACGGCAGCGCGAAGTAGATCCCGATCCCCAACCCAAATCCGACGGCCGACCAAAGGACCCAGCGGTCACGCTCGCGGATTAGAATCGACCCCAGCCGCCGCACCGCTGCCGCTGTCGCAGCGCCGAGCGCCCTTCGCGCCGGGCGAGACGCCATGATTTTCCTCTTTGTAACCCAAAAAGGTTATATGGCAGAGAGCGCGCCATCGCAAGGCGGTCGCGGCTTTTTCGACGCATGCCATCGGCGCAAGGTCTTCAATGACGCGTGCTTCAAAGCGCGGTTCATCGCCCCCGGTGCGCCGCGGCGACCGGCTCAGCGGTCCGCGTATGGATTGCGCAGAGAATCGACGACCTTGCGAAAAACGTCGCGAACCTGGCGCTCTTCACACCCCATCAGCAGCGCATCCTCGAAGGCGTCCTGGCAAAGCTGGCGCAGTTCCGCCAGATTTTCGTCCAGCACCTTGAGCTTTTCTTCGCAAGAGACCGGCTGGCCGTCGGGCTGGAGCCATACGATCCGGCGATCTCGTTCCGTTTTTTCGCTCATCGCTCGCCACCCACCGATGCGCTGCCCGCTACGGCCGGATCCAACCTGGCGCTCCCGTTCCAAAGCGAGGATGCGACGCCCTATGTCCACCCTCGCCGGCGCGCCAGCGGTCAGGAAACCGCCTATCGCCAGCATGCGGTCCATCGACAAGAGTGCGGCCTTGCGATGAACCGCCGCGGCCAAGCGCGCGACAACCACGCCGATTTGCCACAGGCGAGGCGGTTTCATTCAGTCTGACGCGGAACGCCGTCAAAAGCCGCCGCAAGTCGCGATCGCTGACGCTGCCGATCGCTTCATCAATTCCCATCCAGCGCCGCCGACGGAAGCGCTGTTCCGGCCACGTCGGCAGCATCGTTGTCACCTTCATGGCATAGACCTTGACCACGCAGCACTTGGCTTCGCACCGCCGCGTCTTCAAGTAACGGTAGGTTCCAAGACATCCCCCCGTAACGGCGCCGACAGCTCCCGCCTCTTCCCAGGCTTCCTTGACAGCCGATTGGGCAGGAGTCATCCCTTCCGCGATCATCCCCTTCGGCAGGACCCACCGACCTCGCGTCTTTGAAGTGACGAGCAGTATTTCCATTCCATTGCCGCCCATGCGGTAGCCAAGGACTGCCGATTGGGGAATCGCGACACGGCCCTCCATTGCTCCTTCATCATCTCCTTCATTGTTTTTTTCAGCATAGCCGATGCCGTGTTCGATTACAAAAGAGTCTCGCCTCAACCTATTTTTGCTGCAGGGTTATAGACTCGTGTATAGATTATTTTCTGATAGCGCCACGAACCGAGGAACAAACAGCATGAACACTGACATAAAGAACTTAGCAATGGACGTCCATGATCGCATCCGCACCCTTGCTTATCTGATGTGGGAGTCCGCGGGCAGGCAACAGAACATGGCGTTGCAGTATTGGCTGAATGCAGAGCAGGAGGTCCTGAGGTCCATGCAAGCGGCCACCGATATCATGATGTCGGCCAAAACCCCGCCTCAGGAGACAGAACCACAGCCGACGCCGCTATCCGTCAAAGATGCCAGGGAGGATCGTCATGGAGGCGACGAGACGTCACCTGAGCAGCTGAGCCCCCCGGCCACACAGGCCCCGACCAAGCCCGATCAACCCCCCACGGTTACAGAGAAAGCCGAGGCCGGAGGCAGCGATTCGCCCGCTTCTGCCCGCAAGACGACGCCGCGTAAAACCACGACAAGGAGCACGACAAGGAAAAAGACGACATCCTAGCCGCAATCCGATCGACGATACGCCGCTCGGCGTCGCGAGCGGCCTTCGCCAAGAATGACGCCATCTCTCACAGCGGTAGCGGATGCGAGAGCGTCAAGCGCCGTCCGCCAAGCGCCGTTTCGAGGCGACGGTCCGAAAACCGTCGCGGCGGCGACGTCCGATAGCTTGCAGGATCTCCAGCCGCCCCTTGTCGCCAGTGTCGGGCCACGTGACGATCTCCTCCATCGTTCGCGCGCAGCCCCTGCAAAACCCAGTGACGTCATCCAGTTCGCAAACGCCTACGCATGGCGAGACGATGCTCGATCGCGTGGTCATGCCGTGTGCCGTTGCTCGCGTGAATTAAGAGAACGAAGGCCACATCCAAACGGAAGTCGCGCCCTTTTAGATACGAGCGGAAAGCCTTCATTGCAATTCCGTGGCTCGGACCAAACTTGAACGGGAAGACGTCAACTTCCATGCTGCAATGCAGCATTGACCATTGCGCCGACGGCCAAGCTGCATATGATAGAAGACCCCGATTCGTCAGGGTGCGTTAGGTCAGCCCTGGTAAGCGTTCCGGGGACGACCAGCCAAGACCGTCCTGCATCGCGGTCGGTGAAGGTTCTGTATCGGAAAGCCTGTTCAGCGAAGCGGTTTCATGCCCATCCGCAACCTCAATAAGCTGTTCTACCCGCGTTCAATCGCCGTCATCGGAGCGACCAGTCGCGAAGGCGACGCCGGTAATTTGGTGATGCACAACCTGCTTCAAGGCGGTTTCGAGGGGCCGATCATGCCGGTCAGCGCCGGCCGGCAGGCAATCGCCGGGGTTCTGGCTTATCCCGAGATCGAGGCCCTGCCGATGATTCCCGATCTCGCGGTGATCTGCACGCTGCCGGACGCGGTTCCCAAGGCGGTGCGGGATCTTGGAACCTTCGGAACCCGCGCCGCCATCGTGATGGCGACAGGAGTGACCCGCAACGGCATCGGCCCAGCCTGGCAGCAGGCCGCCGCCGAAGCGAAGCCGTTCGGCATGCGCATCCTCGGTCCGGAATGCATGGGCGTGATCGTCCCGCACATCGGCCTCAACGCCAGCTTCGCGCACGTCCCGGCGATCACGGGAGGCGTCGCCTTCGTCTCGCAGTCGTCGGCGATGTCGATGGCGGTTCTCGACTGGGCGCGACACCGCGACATCGGCTTTTCCCACTTTGTCTCGCTTGGCCAAGCCGCGGACATCGATTTCGACGATGTTCTGGATTTTCTCGGCAGCGACGCGATGACCAGAGCGATCCTGCTCTATGTCGAAAACGTCCGCAACGGGCGCAGCTTCATGTCGGCCGGACGCGGCGCCAGTCGCAACAAGCCGATTCTTGTCATCAAGGCGGGACGGGTCAAAGAAGGCCAGCGCCTTGCCGCCCTGCGCAGCGGCGCTTCGGCGGGGGCGGATGAAGTCTACGACGCCGCCATTCGCAGGGCGGGCATGCTGCGGGTGTTCAGTTTCGGGGAGCTGTTCGCGGCGGTCGAAACGCTCGCGCGGGCAAAACCGTTGCGCGGAAACCGGCTTGCGGTCCTCGCCAACGGCTATGGCGTCGCCATCATGGCGGCGGATACGCTTGTGGGCAAGGACGGCAGCCTCGCCACCCTTGGCGATGAAACCGTCGCCAAGCTCGACGCCCTGCTTCCCCAGGGCTGCTCGCGAAGCAACCCGGTCAGCCTTGCCACCGACGCGCCGCCGGAGGTGTACGCCAATGCGGCCAAGGTTCTGCTCCAGGCGCCGGAAGTGAACACCCTGATGGTTCTTCACGTTCCGACCGCGATGGCGTCGAGCACGGAGGCGGCGGAGGCGGTCATCCGGGTCGCCAAGGAGATCAAGGGCAACGTCTTGACGAGCTGGATGGGCGGCGAGACGGTAGAGCCCGCCCGCCGCCGATTCGGTGAAGCGGGAATCCCGACCTACGACACCCCGACCCAAGCCATCGACGCCTTCATGCATTTGGTGCGTTTCCGCCGCAATCAGGAAATCCTGATGGAAACGCCGCCATCCATGCCTCATGAGTTCACCCCGCCCGCCGCATCGGCTCGGCACATCGTGAAGAACGCGGTGGCGGACGAGCGCGCCTTCCTCGATGCGTCGGAAATCGAGGCGCTGTTCGAAGCCTACGGCATCCCGACTCTGGAGGCGCATTTCGCGGCAACGCCGCAGGCCGCCGTCGACATTGCGTGCGACATCGGGTTTCCGGTTTCGCTCAGGCTCGTCTCCGGTAACGGGAACGCGGACGATGCCCGCGGCTCATCCTACGCGCTGTTGACGAAACCGGCCACGGTGCGATCCGCCGCCGAAACGTTGCTGGCGACGGCGCCTCTGCAAAGCCCCGGCTCCAACACCCAGGGCCTCGCCGTCAGCCGCGTGCCCCTGGCCGAGAGCACCCGCGAAGTCAGCATTGAAGTCGCCATCGATCCGGTTTTCGGGCCCGTGATCATGTGTGGCGAGGCCGGCGTTGGCGGTCGCCTGCGCAATGGTCGGGCGGCGGCATTGCCGCCGCTCAATCTCAATCTGGCCCGGGAGTTGATTTTCCGCACGCGCGCCACGCGCATGTTTACCGCCGATGACGCCGCTCCCGCGGCCGATGTCGAAGCGCTTTGCCTGACGCTCGTCAAGGTCTCCCAGATGATCGTCGATATTCCGGAGATCGTCGGTCTCGAGATCGGCCGCCTGCTCATCGAGGAGCGCGGCGTCATCGCGACGGAACTCAGGGTCGCGATCGCCGCCGAGGATATGGGCGCGGAGCGCCGGCTCGCCATTCGCCCCTATCCGAAGGAATTGGAAGAAGAGTTCGTCTTGACATCGGGCCGCAAGGTCATGCTGCGCCCGATTCGCCCCGAAGACGAGCCCGAACACTATGAATTTCTCTCCAAGATCACTCTGGAGGACATCCGCTATCGATTCTTCGGCCTGGTCAGGCGTCTGCCCCACTCGGAAATGGCGCGGCTGACGCAGATCGACTACGACCGGGAGATGGCGTTCATCGCCAGCGCCCCCGCTCCGGATGGCGAAGGCCGGGAAACGCTGGGCGTGGTTCGCACCATCACCGACCCCAACAACGATCAGGCGGAATACGCCATTCTCGTGCGCTCGGACATGAAAGGGCAGCGGCTGGGCTGGAAACTGCTCGATAAAATGGTTCACTACTGCCGCAGCCGCGGCACAAAGGAAATCGTCGGACAAATCCTCCGCGACAACAACAAGATGCTCGATCTTGTTTTCAGCATGGGGTTCAAGGGCCACACTCGGCCCGACGAAGACATCGTCGAAGTCACCCTGAAGCTCTAACGCAGGCACGGCAAAAGGCTCGAACGCGTCATGCGGCGCGAGTCGCCGGGACTTGCGGCTTTTCCACAACTTATGCTGGAGAAAATCCCGACCAGTTCATATATACTCCGGCGTGCCATGACTCAGCCGTCCTCTCGCGCCTGGATACGTCCGTTTCTGGCTTCGCTCGCGCCGACCTTCCGCGAGGTGCTGGCCATGTCGTTGTTCATCAATATCCTGGCGCTGGCGGTGCCGGTGTTCGTGCTGCAGGTGTACGACAGGGTGGTGTTCCAGGGCGGCCTCAGCACGCTTCAGGGGCTGGCTCTCGGCATGGTCGTGGTCATTGTCTTTGATTACGTGCTGCGTCAGGGCCGCGCGCGAATCATGCAGACGGTGGCCGCGCGCAGCGACGTGATCATCGGCCGGCGGTTGTTCGACAAGCTGATGTCACTGCCGCTGCGGACCCTGGAGAGTCAGCCGGCGGCATCGTGGCATGTCCTCTTCCGCGACGTCGACGTGATCCGCAACACCGTCTCCGGCGCTTCGGCAATCCTGATCGCCGATCTCCCCTTCGCCATCCTGTTTCTCGCTCTGACGTTCGTGATCGCCACGCCGATCGCCTGGATCCTGCTGCTCGCCCTGCCACTCTTCCTGCTCGTCGCCTGGCGCTCGGGGACCGCAATGGCGGCGGCCAACCAAGCCGAGCGGGAAACCGCGCTCTCTCGCGAGCGGCTCGTCGCCGACCTGGTCGCCGGCCGAACGACGATCAAGGCGCTGGCCCTTGGCGGCGCGATGCAACCGTTATGGGAAGGCAAGCACGCCGAGACCATCGAACGCGCCGTCATCCGAGGCGCGCGGATGGACAGTTACGCCAATCTAGGCACGACCTTGACGATGTTCACCACGGTGGCGCTGACGACGGCGGGCGCCATCGCCATCATCAATCATCAACTGACCATCGGCGCTCTCATCGCGACCAACCTTCTCGCCGGCCGGCTCGTGGGGCCGCTGACCCAGCTTGTCGGCATGTGGCGGACCTATGCTGGATTCGGCGACGCCGTCGGACGTCTGGGCAAGGCGTTCGCCATGCCCAGCGAACGCCAGCACAGCGTGATCGAGATGGCGCGGCCGGGCGGCGCCATCGGCCTCCTCGGCGTCTCCTACGTTTACGCGCCCGGATCGCGGCCCGTCGTCGACAACGTGACGTTGACCATCCAGCCGCAGCGCATGACCGCCCTCATCGGCCGCAACGGCAGCGGCAAGACGACGCTGCTCAAGCTGATCCAGGGGCTCTACACGCCGACGACGGGGCGGGTGACGCTCAACGGCGGCGATATCGCCCAGTTCAGCCGCGACCAGATCGCCGGCTGGATGGGCTACGTTCCCCAGGAGTGCGTTCTGTTCGCCGGCAGCCTGCGCGACAACATCGCGCATCGTGTGCCGAAGGCTCGCGACGAGGAGATCATCGCCGCGGCCAAGGCGGCCGACGCACATGACTTCATCGTCGACCTGCCCGACGGCTATGGCACCGACATCGGCGAGGCCGGGTTGCGCCTTTCCGCCGGCCAGCGGCAGCGTATCGCCATCGCCCGGGCGCTGCTCGGCGATCCGCCGGTGCTGCTGCTCGACGAGCCGTCAAGCAATCTCGATCGCCAGTCCGAATTCGAGCTGCGCCGAACCCTCTCCCGCCTTGCCGCCGAGCGCACGCTCATCATCGTCACCCATAGCCCGGTGCTTCTGTCCGCGTGTCGCGACCTGGTCGCGTTGGACAAAGGACGCATCGCCGTCGCGGGCCCCGCCGCGGACATTCTGCCACGACTGCTTGGCGCCACCCGCGAGACCGACCGCCATCCCCCTGAGGAAGGCCCGCCGCCGCGCGCCGCGTCGCCAGTGGCGGCCGAGGCGGGAACGCGAGGGCGTGGCGAACGAACCACGGTCTCGGTGGGGCTGTCGTGACGACCAGCCTTGACGCCCTTCTCGACCGCCATCCGCTGCCCCACTGGCGAATCGTCGTCTGGCCCGTGATGATGGCGACGGCCACGTTCCTCGTCTGGTCTTATTTCGCCAGCCTCGACGAAGTCGCGACCGCCGCGGGCGAGGTCATCCCGCAGAGCAAGGTGAAGATCATCCAGCATCTGGAGGGAGGCATTATCCAGTCGATCCATGTGCGCGAGGGCGACAGCGTCGTCCGGGATCAGCCGCTGGTGCAGCTCGACCTCGGCGCGACGGCGCTGAACAGGGAAGAACTCCAGGTCCGTTTCGACGGCGCGCTGTTGCGGCGGGCGCGTCTGCTCGCCGAGGTCGGCGGCGACGATCCCGAATTTCCGGCCGACGCGATGGAACGCCAGCCGGCATTGGCGAAGGCCGAGCAGGATGCCTACCTTGCCCGCCACCGGGAACTCGAGTCGGTTCTGGACGGTCATCAGGCGCAGATCAAGCAACGCGAACTGCAGGTTCAGGAACTGGAGGCGCGCAAGCGATCGATCAGCAACAACCTCGACATCGGTCGGGAGCGGCTGCGCCTGTCGCAATCGTTGCTGACGCAAGGCCTGACCGCGCGCATGGAGCATCTCCAGCTCAAAGCGCAGGTCGAGAATCTGGAAGGCGAAATCAAGACGCTCGATCCGGCGATTCCTCGTTCGCAAGCGGCCGTCGTCGAGGCGCGACAGAAATCGAAGGAGGCGAAGGAACGCTATCTTCGCGATGCGCAAGAACAGCTCGGCCGCGCCGAAGAGGACGTCGCGCGGCTCGGCAAGATGCTGAGCGAGGCGACCCGACAAGGCATCCGCGCCGAAATCCGCAGTCCCACCGACGGCATCGTCAAGAATATCCGCTACACCACCATCGGCGGCGTTGTTTCAGCCGGCGAGCCGATCATGGAAATCGTCCCTACCGACGATCGCCTCGTCATCGAAGCCCGGCTCAGTCCGACCGACCGGGGTTATGTCCGGCCAGGTCAGCGCGCCGTGGTCAAGGTTACCGCCTACGATTTCGTGCGCTACGGAGGGTTGGACAGTACCGTCGTCAGCGTCGCTCCCGACACCAGCACCGACCAACGCGGCGTTCCTTACTTCCGCGTCATCGTCGAGACCGACAAAACCTATCTCGGCGATGAAGAAGGCAAGCTTCCGATCTCTCCCGGGATGCAAGCGACGGTCGACATTCACACAGGGCAGAACACGGTGATGCATTATCTGATCAAACCGGTCCTGAAAATGCGCAGCGAGGCTTTTCAGGAACGCTAAGCAAGCTTTTGGAGGCTGGCCAACGGGAACAGGTTGTGCTTCCCTGCCTTCGTCAGGTTTTGCAGGTGGATCATGGGCGGCAAGTCTCGGCTCCAGGCGAGTGAAGACGAGAAGCGGGCTCTGGTGGCATTGAGCGCGTCGCGCGACCGGGCGGAAGCGGATCGGGCGCGGGCGATCCTCTTGACCTTGGCGGGGTGGACGAGCGGCCGGATTGCGCAGGCCTTTGACGTGCGGGAGGACACAGTGCGCCTGTGGCGGAGCGACTTCATGCGCGGCGGCGTGTTTGCTCTGAAGACGCGCCCGCCGCCCGGCGCCGCCCCGGTGAAGGCCGAGGCCGCTTTGTCCGTTGCCGAAGATCTGCTGTCGGCGCCGCTCGCGGATCGGACGAATTGGACCTTGCCGCGGATAGCGGGCGAAATCGAGAAGCGCACCGAACACCGGATCTCGCCCTCGCGCTTGTCGGTGGTGCTGCGCAAAAAGGGGCTTTCCGCTGGCGCCGGCCGCGTCACACCCTGAGCGGACGGCAGAACGCGGATGCCGTTGAGCGCAGCGGCGTGCGGCGCACGCTTTTGAAGGCGCAGGCGGAAGCGAGTGACATCGTGCTCCTGTTCGGGGACGAAGCGGAAGCGCTGACGCATCCCTATCTCGCCCACGCG
>CAZRWU010000126.1:0-9692 GCA_964603915.1 uncultured Rhodospirillaceae bacterium | reverse complement strand
GAACGGGCAGCGCGCGTCTCCTGGCTTCGCTTTCAACCGCCTCGGCGACGCCATGGGCGCTGAACACGGTGACGGCGCCTTGCGGCACCTCCTCGAGTTCCTCGACGAAGATGGCGCCTTTGGCGCGCAGGGCGTCCACCACGTGCTTGTTGTGGACGATTTCATGCCGCACATAGACAGGAGGGCCGTAGCGTTCGAGCGCCCTTTCGACGATCTCGATCGCCCGCTCCACCCCGGCGCAAAATCCGCGTGGATTGGCGAGAATAACCCGTAAACGCTTGTCAGCTTTCAACGGCAAAATCCGCCTCCGCAGCCTGTTCCCGTGCAATTCACTCTGAACATACGAAAGTTTGTCGCGTTGCGAAAGAGGCGATAAAACCTTAAAAAAACGGTGTGTTCTATATGTCGCGACGGCGCCTTGCGGCCTTTTTGCGGAGTTTCGACGCGGGCGGTTACTTCACGGCCGGCGGATCGACTTCACGGCGCGTGCGGCGGTTGTCGGTCAGAACGAGGATGGCGGGAAGCACGAGCAAAGTGCAGGCGACGCTGGCCGCGATGGCGATCGCGAGGAGCACGCCCATGCTGGCCGTGCCCGGATGATGGGACAAGCCGAGGCTGCCGAACGAGGCCATTGTCGTCAGCGCGCTGAACGTGACCGCGCGCGGCGTGCTTGTTGACAGCGCTTCGGCTTCGCCGCCCAGCTTGCGCTCGCGGATGATGATGTGAAGGCTGCCGGCGACGCCGAGCCCGAACAGCAAGGGAAGAACGATGACGTTGGCGAAGTTGAACGGCATGCCGATCAGAACCGCCGCGGCTACGGTGAAAATAGCGGCCAAAACGAGAGGCACGAAGACCAAAAGCGTGTATTTGACGCTGCGGAGCAGGACCAGCAGCATCACCGATATGGCGATGCTGGCGATCACCGCCGCCTCGACGAAGGCGCCGATCACGGCCCGTCCCGCTTCGTAAATCGAAACCGGCGTGCCGGTGGCGTTCGGCACGACGTCCTGAACGGCGGTCACGAACCGGCGGATCGCATCCTTCTCCACGTACAGATTGGCCTCGGGGAAAACATCGAGGCGCACCCTTCCATCGGCGGCGATCCATTGATCGCGCAGGGCGGGGGGAAGCGTCTCCAACGTCACGGGTTGGGCTTCGAGGGAGCGGCGCAGGTCGAGCATTTCGCGAGGCAGGTAGCCGAGCAGCCGAAAGTGAAGATCGTTGAGAACTCCGGCGTTCAGCGCGCTTTGTCTCATCAAGGCGTCGAGCGCTGTGACCAAGCGCGCCGCCGCCTGCCCGGTTTCGTTGTTGGCGCGGGCGGCGAGGTCGGTGAGCGCATAGCGAAGCGAATCGTAGGCGGCAATGATTTCTGCCGCGCTGGGCGCGTTCAACTGCGGCGTGGTCAACGCCGGCTCAATCAGAAACGCCAAATCGGCGATGATCGCGAGCTTCTCTTCCTGATAATTCGGAACGAAATTGAGCACGGTCCGCGTGCCGTGAACACCCTCGATGGCGGCGGCCTTTTCGGCCAGTTCCGCGGCCGCGTTCAGATCGTCAGCCAGCACCGTGATGGCGTAAGCGGTGGTCGGATCGTCTTCGAGCAGATCGAGCAGGGTCGATACCGATTCGCTATCGGGATCTTTCAGGTGAAGCGGATCGAAATCGAAACGGGCTTGCGGCGCGATCGCCAAGCCGGCAAGGCCGAGGAGGGCGGCGATGCCGACGACGAGTCCGGCGTGGCGGCGCATCCACGGCGCAAACGTCGCGCGTTTGGTGGTCTCCCAGGACACCGGATGCCGAAATCGCGGCTTCACCACCGTCATCAATGCCGGCATCAGCAGGTAGGTGAAGATGAGGGCGATAAACATGCCGCAGCCCGCGATCAGGCCGAGTTCCGCCAAGCCGACATAATTGGTCGGCAGGAAGGAGAAAAAGCTGATCGCCGCCGCGACGGCGGTCAACGCGAGCGCGCCGCCGACGCTGGTCGCCGCTTCCCGCAAGCTCTCGGCGTGGCTCGGCAGTTTTTCCGCGCATTCGCGAAAACGCAGGGCATAGTGAATGCCGAAATCGACGCCAAGGCCGATGAACAGAACCGCGAACGCCACCGAGATCAAATTCAGGGTGCCGACCATGGCGATGCCGAGCGCGGCCGTGAAGATCAGTCCGACGAGCAAGGTGATCAGGCAGCTGACAGTCTGTCGAGGCGAGCGGAAGCACACGATCAGCAGGGCGATGACGAGAGTCATCGACACCACGCTGGCGATGCCCATGCCGACGGTGACGGTCGCGAGTTCATCGTGATTGATCGCGATCGGCCCGGTCAGGCGGACCCGCACGCCTTTGTCTTCATCATCGAGCCCGAGAACGCTCACCGTTTCGCGAAGCGCCGTGATGGCCGCCTCGGCCGGACGCAGAACGGCGGTGTTTTGCGCGGGCGTGACCAGAATGATCCGGCGCAATCGCTCTCCGGCGGCCTCGCCGCTCATCAAGCGCCGCCATGACAGCTCCGCCGGCTGGTTTTGCGCCTGCGCCGCGGCGACGTCGGCGATCTCGTTGAGGATCGGCGCGATTTCCACCGCCGGTTCCTCGTTCGTCTCGGCCGTCTGGCTCGCCACCAGCTCGAGCATGTCGAAAAGGCCGCGCAGACTGGGATCGCGCCACAACGCCCCAAGAAACGGCTGCGCCAGAGCCAGCCGGTCGCTGAGATCCTCCAACGCGTCCACGCTGAGGAAGAGCAGGCCATTGCGGCGAAAGAAGTCGCTGCCTTCCAGATACGACACCGAGGTGAAAAGCGACGGTTTCAACGCGAGGTGAGCAGCGAGCGCCGCCGCCGCTTCGCTGGCTTGTTCCGGAGTGCGGCCTTCGACGACGACGACGATGCCGGATCGTTGCGGAAACTCCCGCTCCAGCTGGCGCGCGAGCTGACGAAAGGGAAGCTGTTCCGACAGCATGTCCTCGGTCGCCATGTTCATGTTGAAGTTCCGCACGAAAAACACCATGGCGACGATCGTCAGCAGCAGCACGACGATGGTGACGACGACGGCGAACCGCTGCGCAAAATCGGTCGTCCATACGAGGGCCTGGCGGAAGAGGGCGGAGATTGGCGCGCGTCCTTGGCTGGCGGAGAAGAAACGGAACCGTCGAGGAGTCTCACCCGATTTCGAGCGCTTCGGGCTATCGCGGAGCGAGGAGGCGATCCCGCATCGTCGGCCTCGGCGGCATTGTCCCCTTGCGCCGTGTTTTCACCTGCGTGACGGATGGCGCGGATCGGCGGTCAGGCGACAACCGCAGCGGCTCTCATGGTGCTGCAGAAGCGCGCGCCGCGCGTCGCCGCCGCCTCGCTCGCGATGACGCTATTTCGGCTCCACCACTTGGCGGCCGCGGTACATCCCCGTCGATGGGTCGATGTGGTGGGGGCGGCGCAGCTCGCCCGAGGCCTTGTCCTCGATATAGGTCGGGTCCTTGAGCTTGTGGTGAGAACGCCTCAGCCCGCGACGGGACTGCGACGTCTTCTTTTTTGGCACGGCCATCGTTGATCTCCCTCTTCGCTTGAATTCGTGCGCCCGCCCTCGGTGTTTGCAAGAGCGCTTTTCTCGGCTGCGGCGCCGCCTGGATACCGTCGCACACATATAATTGAGGCCGACCCCGCGCCCAAAGAAAATTCGGTCGGCGGGTTGCGCCCGGGGCGAGGCAATGAGATATGTCGATCAGCGATGACGGCAACGGCTTTGCCGCCTTTTTCGGCCGTCGTTCGCTGCTTGCCGTCTTGCAGCCTTCAAGGAGATCACATCAGCGATGTTTGCACAGCGCTTGAGCGTCGAGCAGGTGGAAGAGGGCGCGGAACTTGCCCCGAAGTTTGATGGCGATGGTCTGATTCCCGTTGTGACCACGGACGCCGAAACCGGCGACGTCCTCATGCACGCGTACATGAACGCCGAGGCGCTCGAGAAAACCATCGCCCATGGCGAGGCGTTTTATTGGAGTCGCAGCCGACAGTGCCTGTGGCGCAAGGGGGCAACGAGCGGCCTCGTGCAAAAGGTGGTCGAGATGCGCATCGATGACGATCAGGATGCGGTGTGGCTGCGCGTGAAGGTAGAGGGCGACGCCAGTTGCCACGTCGGTTACCGCTCTTGCTTTTATCGCTCCATTCCCGTTGGCGTTGAAACAGGCGCGTCGACGGTCAAGCTCACCTTCGAGGAAAAGTCGAAGACGTTCGATCCCGCCGTCGTTTACGGCGATGCGCCCAATCCGACTCGGCTCTAAGCACCCGGCGCAAGCGGCGATTTCGAGTTGCCGCGCCGTGACGGGTGCACCTCAATCCTGTAGCAGGTCATTTGCCTGTTGCTCGAGCCGCCGCGCCAGTTCGCGCGGTCCTGAACGCGCCAGAATGGTTCGGTAGTCGGAACGGCGAACCGCCATTTCGCTCACGCCCCGGTGGATGATATCGACGATCCGAGGCGCGCCGGTCTCCGCGCTGATGACATAGGTGATCGGAACCGCCTCGCCGGCCGGCCTGATGATAATCGTGTCGACAAGCGTGAGATCGCGCGGGCCGGTCCTCTGTTCGGTAATATCGAATCGTTGACCGGTATACTCGGAAAACCGTGAAGCGTAGGTCGCAACGCTGTAGCGGGTAAACGCCTGTTTCAGTTCGGCCTGCTCTTCCGGGGTCGCCCGGCCCCATGCCGGTCCCGCCGCGACTTGAATCATGCGCGCGAAATCGAAAGCCTGTTGCAGCGCCGGTTCAAGCCTCTCATATCGCTGCTCGGCGGAGAGTTCCTCGGAGCGTTCCCAGACCTTGAGGAGTTCGCTCTGCATTGTCGCAACGACGCTCTGCGGCGTCTCGGCCGCCGCGCCGGGCAGCCCTCCTACGCCAATGACGAGGAGCATTGCGCCGACGATCGCGCTTGCCGATCGCGCCGAACGGCGCCGAGCGAAGCGCGCGTCTGTGAAACAACAGCGGGCCTGATGTGTTGACAAGGGCTGACATCCTCCGTTGATCGGCCGACCTCGCCGCAGTGGACACACGGAGGCGAGAGACTCGGCAAGGCCAGGGGCATGTGGCCATTAGGTATGGAGATTGGCCTTGGGGTGCAACAGCGCCGTCGGAGCGAAGGGGGAACCCGAAGGCGGACCAAAATGTTATTAGCCAAGGAACGCAGCGGCCGACAAGGCGAGAACGGAGATTAAACGGAAGAGAAAATTTCATGTGAAGCCGATTCAATGTAGGAAAGTGTCGTACTGTCGGGCGGTCTCATGGTGGTTGTTGTTGAACATGCGGCTGTCGAACTTAGTCACAGGCGGGTTCTTCCAAGATGTTGTTTAAAATCGTTTTTTAATTTGAGCCTGGATTATGGGAAAGATCTTGACAGAGTGAGCCACTGGCCTTACATTGTGATCACGAGGAAAGGTTTGCAGGAGCTGTGTCTGACGCCGATTGAGGGTCGGAGACGGCTACGCTTGACTCGGCGCTTGACACGAGAGGTCGGCGCTGCCCGTGGCTTCCCAGGAAGCACGGGCAAAGGGGTCGCAACGGTTCGCGGTGACTTCCGCGCTCGCCCTTGGCGCGGGTGTGGGGGAAGTTTCAGCGAGTTGGGGTGATAGGCGAAGCAATGGGCGTTGGACGGGCTATTGACGAAGCCGTTGGCGCTGTATGAGGGATGAGGGAGTTGACGATGAGCGGATTCAATTTACCCGCGGTTCCGATGGAAGGCGGGCTGTCGCGTTATTTCCGCGAGATCTGGTCCTTTCCCGTGCTGACGGATCGGGAGGAAAAGGAACTTGCCGAGAGGTGGCGCGACGCCGGCGATGTCGAGGCGGCTCATAGGTTGGTGACGAGCCATCTCCGCTTGGTGGCGAAGATCGCCATGGGTTATCGGGGATACGGCATCCCGGTTTCCGACCTGATCGCCGAAGGCAACATCGGCTTGATGAAAGCGGTGAAGAAATTCGAGCCGGAGCGGGGCTTCCGGTTGTCCACGTACGCGATGTGGTGGATTCGGGCGGCGATCACGGAATACATCTTGAAGTCGTGGTCGATGGTCAAGATGGGTACGCTCGCCACGCAGAAGAAGCTGTTCTTCAGCCTGCGGCGGATCAAGCGTCAGTTGAATATCATCGACAGCGGCGAGCTGGAGCCGGAGCACGCGACCGAACTCGCGGAGCATTTGCATGTTCCGGAGCGAGATATCATCGAAATGAATCGGCGGCTGGCGGTGCGGGATCTTTCGCTCAACGCTCCGATGAGCCGGGAAAAGGACGAAGGCGCAGAATTTCAGGACGCGTTGATCGACGAATCTCCGTCTCCGGAAAGCCTGACCGCCGAGAACCAGGAAGCGAGCTATCGCCGCAGGCTGGTGCGTCAGGCCCTGGGCGCATTGCCGGATCGCGAGCGGCATATCCTGGCGGAGCGTTGGCTGGCCGACGAGCCGAAGACCCTGGAGGAATTGGGCTCCGTTTACGGCATCAGCCGCGAGCGCGTGCGTCAGCTCGAGGCGCGGGCGCTTGACAAAGTCCGCCGGGCGGTTACTGCGACGCTTGCGCCGACAGTGGCGCCGGCCTGAACCGGCGCCCCGCCAGCGACAGTCGCTCGCCGGCCTCACCGCCGATGAAAGGCAGGCGGCGGAGGTGTAGGGAATACTGCCGGTGATCGTGCTGTTCACGGACTTCGGCGCCGCCGGGCCGTATACCGGGCAAATGCAAGGCGCGCTCCGGCGCCACGGCGCGCCGGAGATCCTGGTGATCGAACTGATTGCCGATGCGCCCGCCTGCAATCCGAAAGCCTCGGCGTATCTGTTGAGTGCGCTTGTTGATCCTTTTCCGTCAGGCGCGATTTTTCTCGCCGTCGTCGATCCCGGCGTTGGCGGCGCGCGTCTACCCTGCGCCGTGCTGGCCGACGAGCGCTGGTTCGTGGGTCCGGACAACGGGCTTTTCGAGATCGTTATCCGCAGGGCGAATGGTCCGCCGCGTTGGTGGTGGATCACGTGGCGGCCCGAGCGGATGTCGAGCAGCTTTCATGGCCGCGACTTGTTCGCCCCGGTTGCCGCCCGGCTCGCGCGTGACGAGGCGCCGCCGGGACGAGAGGACGTCGCCAGCCGGCGATGGCTGGCGAACTGGCCGGACGACCTTGCCGAGGTGATCTACATCGATGCGTTCGGCAATGCGATGACCGGCATTCGCGCTTCGACGGTGCCGTCGTCTGCGGTGCTCAATGTCGGCGGCTATCCGCTCCGACAAGCCTCGACGTTCGTCGACGTCCCGCCCGGAGAGGCGTTCTGGTACGAGAACGCCGGCGGCCTTATCGAGATCGCCGTCAATCGCGGTCGGGCGGCCGAGCGGTTTTTCTTGAATATCGGCAGTCCAGTGGCCATCACTATTGATTGATCTCTCGCAAGCACATCGCGTCATTGGAGTCCCGGCCCGCCTGGGATAGGCTGGAATCCTCCGCCACGCGGTCGAATGCAGGACGAAAGGAGGGACGTTTCAATGTTCGGCGTCCGATTTTGGGGCGTAAGGGGAAGCATTGCCTGCCCCTCGCCACACCATATCGCCTTCGGCGGCAACACCAGCTGCGTCGAGATGGGCGTCGGCGGCCATTGCTTCATTCTGGACGCAGGAACCGGCATCCGCGAGCTGGGCAAGGTGTTCCTGAAGAGGGACGTTCGAACCATTCACCTTCTTCTCACCCATACGCACTGGGACCATGTCAATGGGTTCCCGTTCTTCAGGCCCGCCTACGACCGCCACCGTCACCTCCGCGTTATGGCGGGGCACCTCAATCGCCATCAGGGCGGCGTCCACGGCGCGCTTTCCTTGCAGATGAACGATCCGATGTTTCCCGTTCCCCTCGAGGCGATGAAGGCGATTGTCGAGTTTGTCGATTTCGAGGCCGGCGACGGATTTCAGCTGTATCCCGATGTGATGATTCGCACCGCCTCGTTGAATCATCCCAACGGGGCCACTGGCTATCGCATCGAGCACGGCGGCAAGGCTGTCTGCTATATTACCGACACCGAGCATGTGCCTGGCGCTCCCGACAAGAACGTCCTGCACCTGATCGAGGGCGCCGACCTCGTCATCTATGACAGCACCTATACCGAGACGGAATTTCCCGACCATATCGGTTGGGGGCACAGCACCTGGAACGAAGGGATGCGCTTGTGCCACGCCGCCGGGGCGCAGCGACTGGTCATTTTCCATCATGAACCCGACCACGACGACGCCTTCATGGAGAAGCTTGAGCAGGAAGCCACCGCAACGTGGGACAGGATCGTCGTCGCCCGCGAAGGGATGAAGATCGAGCTCGATTGACGACGGCGTCAACCGCAATATGAAACGCCGGAAGCGAACTCGCGGATACGGCCCGGATCGGCAGGCCGGCGGCGCGCATGTCATCGATCGGCTCGGCCGAACGCTGCGGGTTGAGACCAGCGCGCACAAAAATCCTAACGGTCTCGCCCTGATCCTGTCGGATCGCTGACAACGCGCGTCAGCCGCCCGTCAGCGATACTGCGCCACTCTCCCGCGCATGTCGCTCTGCATCGTGCAGCGCGAATAGCCAGAGGAGAAAGAGTTCATGCGCAAGCCTGCCATCATTGCCGCCGCCGCTCTCGTTTCGATAAGCGCTTTCTCGATGGCTCAAGCCGGAAGCCTTGGCCGGCCCTGCACGTCAGCCCCCGAGTCGCAGTGGCTCCCGCTGGACGCGTTGAAGGCCAAAGTCGCAGCCCAGGGGTACACGGTCCAGAAGGCGAAGCTCAAGGCCGCCTGCGGCGAGATTTATGCCCTCGACAAGAACGGCGCCCGCACCGAGCTGTTTGTCGATCCAACCTCGGGGCAGATCGTCGCTGTGGAGGGAAAGTGACCTCAGATGACCCTGCGTGACAACGCGCTCGAAGCCGGCGGTGCATTGCCGCCGGCGATGTCCATGGATGCCTGCAACACGAGCGCGCTTATGGTTCGGGTGTGGGACCCGTTCGTACGAACCTTCCACTGGAGCCTGGTCGGCCTTTTCATCCTTGCTTTCGCGACCGGAGACGAGATTGAGTGGCTGCACCTTGCGGCCGGCTACGCCATCGCCGCCCTTGTCCTCCTCCGGATCATCTGGGGCTTCATCGGTTCCCACCATGCCCGCTTCAGCGACTTCGTCCGGACGCCGCGCCAAGTGGCCGACTATGTTCGCAGGGCGATCCGATTGCGGGCGCCGCGCTACCTTGGGCACAACCCTGCCGGCGGCGCGATGATTGTCGCGCTTCTGGCGATGCTGATCGGCATCTCCGCAACCGGCTTCATGATGACCACGGACGCGTTCTGGGGCGCGCAGTGGGTCGAAGATCTGCACGAGTGGCTCGTCTATGCGACACTGGGTTTGATCGCTTTGCATGTGGTCGGGGTCCTCTTCTCCAGCATCGAGCATGGCGAAAACCTTGTGAGGGCAATGATCACCGGCCGCAAGCGAGCCCAATAGAAATTCACGGGTGGAAGGCCCCTCCCGGCATCCCCAGGCCCGCCTTGTGCTGGCGGCCTGGGAGCCGGAGTTCCACCCTCAAGCCGCCGAGCGGCGATCGGCTCAAGACCAGCGAGCCTCCGTAGGTCTCGACGAGATCGCCGACGATGGCAAGGCCCAAACCAGTGCCCGGTTTCGTCACATCAAGCCGCCCTCCTCGCGCAAGCACGGTCTCGATTTCATGATCGGG
>CAZRWU010000125.1:0-9715 GCA_964603915.1 uncultured Rhodospirillaceae bacterium | reverse complement strand
GCCGCAGGTGTTGGGGTTGGTCAGCATGATCGCGGCGACGTCGGGGCCGAGCTTGTCGCGAACGGCGCCGAGATCGACGCGGCCACGCTCGTTAGCGGGAATCGCCTCCACGCCGTAGCCGCAGAAATGGGCGCTCGCGGGATTGGTGCCATGCGCCGACTCAGGCACCAGAACGCGGCGGCGCGCATCGCCCCGCGCTTCCAGGGCGGCGCGGATCGTCATCAAGCCGGTGAGTTCGCCATGCGCGCCAGCGCCTGGCGACATCGCGACCGCAGGTAGGCCGGTCAAGGCCTTCAGCCACTTGGCGCAAGCATCGATGATGGCAAGAGCGCCCTGCACCGTGCTTTGCGGCTGCAACGGGTGCAGATCGCCGATCCCTTGAAGTCGCGCCACTTTCTCGTTGAGGCGCGGATTGTGCTTCATCGTGCATGAGCCAAGCGGATAGAAGCCGCCGTCAATGCTGAAATTCTTCTGCGACAGGCGCAGATAGTGGCGCACCACCTCAGGCTCCGCCAATCCCGGCAGACCGGCAGCCGCGCGGCGTCGGCATCCGCCGAGACGCTCGACATAGGCTCCAGGTGGCGGCAGATCGACCGCGGTCTTGTCGGGCGCCCCCTGCTCGAAGATAAGCGGCTGTTCGGCCTGCAGGGCGCGATGCCCGCTGATCGTGGGCGTCTCGGCCGTCATCGCAGGATCTCCTCGAGCGCAGTCGCGAGCGTCTCCATGTCGTCGGCCGTCGTCATTTCCGTGGCTGCGACAAGCAGAAGGGATGTCATCGCAGCGTCGTCGTCGGGAAACAGCCGCGATACGGGAACGCCGGCAAGAATGCCGCGCTCGGCAAGGGCGTCGACAACGTCTGCGGCGGGCCGCGACAGCCGCACCGTCGTCTCGTTGAAGAATGCTTCGGTGATCACTTCGACACCTGTCACGCGATCAAGTCGTTCGGCGAGACGGACGGCGGCGGCATGATTGATTTCCGCAAGGCGCGCATAACCGGCCTCGCCGAGGAGTGTCAGATGGATGGTGAAAGCAAGCGCGCACAGCCCGCTGTTGGTGCAGATGTTGCTTGTCGCCTTTTCGCGACGGATGTGCTGTTCGCGCGTGGAAAGCGTCAGGACAAAGCCGCGGCGGCCATCGGCATCGACGGTTTCGCCGACCAGGCGGCCGGGCATCTGCCGCAGAAACTTGTCGCGGGTGGCGAACAGCCCGACGGTGGGGCCGCCGAAATTCAGGGCGTTGCCGAGCGACTGCCCTTCGGCGGCGACGATGTCCGCGCCCATCGCTCCGGGAGGCTCGATGAGTCCGAGCGACACGACCTCGCTCACGACCACGATCAGCAAGGCGCCGGCCGCATGGCAGGCGGCCGCCAGCGAGCGATAATCGTGGACCCGGCCGAATACGTCGGGGTTCTGAACAACCACGCATGCCGTCGCGGCGTCGACGCGATCGACCGCGTCTTCCCGGCCCATCCAATCCGGCGGCAGCCTCAGGATGTTCAGGCCCATGAAGCGCGCGTTGGTGGCAACGACATCGGCGTAATGCGGATGGACGCCACCCGACATGACGACGCCCGTCCGTTTGGTGATGCGCGCCGCCATCAAAACGGCTTCAGACGTTGCCGTGGCGCCGTCGTAGAGCGATGCGTTGGCCACATCCATTCCTGTCAGCAGCGCTACCTGGGTCTGGAACTCGAACAGGTATTGCAGGGTGCCTTGGGCGACTTCCGGCTGATAAGGCGTGTATGCCGTGAGGAATTCGCCCCGCTGGATCAGGTGGTCGACCGTCGCCGGAATATGATGCCGGTAAGCGCCCGCGCCCAGGAAACAGGGAACGGCGGCGGGGCTGAGGTTGCGGCGCGCAAACGCCAGGAACGCCTGCTCGACGGCCGCTTCGCTCTGATGGGGCGGCAGGTCTTCGATGGGACCGGCAAGCCGCGCCGCGGGTGGCACATCCATGAACAGATCATCGATGTCGTCGACCCCGATCTCGGCCAGCATCTGGCGGCGATCGTCATCGGTCAGCGGCAGGTAACGCATCAGTCAAGGCTCGCCAGATAGTCTTTGTAGGCTGCGGCATCGAGCAGATCGTCGAGTTCGTCAACGTCGTCGAGCGTCATCTTGAAGAACCACCCGTCGCTCATGGCGTGCGCGTTGACCTTGCTTGGCTCGTCCACCAGATCCTCGTTCACGGCGACAACCTCTCCGCTGGCGGGAGCGTAGACTTCGCTGGCCGCCTTGACGGACTCGATAACCGCCGCTTCGTCCCCGCGCTTGAACCGGGCGCCGACGGCCGGAAGTTCGACAAAGACGACATCGCCCAATTGTTCTTGCGCATGGTCCGTGATGCCAACCACCGCGATATCGTTCTCCAATCGGATCCATTCGTGCTCACGCGTGAACTTGAGGGTGGGCATCGCCGGAATTGATCCTCCTGCTTGAAATATTACAACGTAGCGTACCGGTGCGGCACGAACGGCAGCTTGACGATCCGCCCCGGCAAAGGCTTGTGCCGAACCACGACGTTGACCGCAGTGTCCGGCGCCGCGGCGTGCGCGCTGACATACCCCATCGCGATCGGTCTGCCGGCCGAAGGCCCGTAGCTGCCACTGGTGACCACGCCGATCGGAGAGCCATGCTCATCGGTGATCTCAGCCCCGGCGCGCGCCGGAATTTTGTCATCCAGGACGATGCCCACCCGCTTGCGCTTGGGTCCCTCCGCGATCTGCCGCAAAATGACTTCGTCTCCGGGAAAGCCCCCTTCTTCGCGGCGGCGGCGGCTGATGGTCCAGGCCAGCCCCGCCTCGACCGGCGTGGTGGTCTCATCGATATCCTGCCCGTAAAGGCAGAGGCCGGCCTCCAGGCGCAAGGTGTCGCGGGCGCCGAGCCCCGCCGGCTTGACTTCAGGCTCCTCGAGAAGAAGTTCGGCTATGGTGCGCACATCGGCCGCCTCGACGGCGATTTCGAAGCCGTCCTCGCCGGTATATCCCGAGCGCGTCACGCCACAACGAATTTCGCCAATCCTCAACGTTTCCATCGACATGAACAGCATATGCCGGCTCGCTGGCGCCAGCCTGGCAAGCACCGCCGCCGAGGCAGGCCCCTGCAGCGCCAGCAACGCGCGATCTTCCCAGACCTCGAACCTGATACGATCGCCGATCCGACTCTGGATGTGGGCGAAGTCGACTTCCTTGCGCGCCGCGTTGACAATGATCACGATGTAGAATCCGCCATTGACCACCATCAGATCGTCGATGATGCCGCCTGCTTCATTGGTAAGAAGCGAATAGCGCAGCTTGCCGGCCGGCAAAGCCTGGAGGTCGCTGACAACCAGGGTTTCGAGAGCCGCTGCGACGTTCTCGCCGCGCAACATCGCCAATCCCATGTGTGAGATGTCGAACAGCGCCGCCTGCGATCGGCAGTGTTGGTGCTCGGCGACAATCCCCGTGTACTGCAAAGGCATCTCGTAGCCGGCGAACGGAACCATTTTGGCTCCCAGCTTTTGATGCATGCTGAACAGCGGCGTGCGCTTGAGGGCGGATGTCGGGGTGTCGCTCACGCTCTTCTCCAACCGGCGGCCAGTCACACGTCCCTGAAGTTTCTTGCCGGGCAAGAGCCGCCGCCCTTGCCGGCCCGGGGCGCTCGGCCGCCTTCGCAGGCGCGACCGTTTCTGTAGTGTAGCGAAGGGTCCCTTGCGGTCAATCGCTGCGTTCCTTAGAGGCGCGGGCCCTGAGTGCGGCGGTTGTAATCGAGCTCCTCGGGACTGAGGTGGAAGGCGATGAAGATTTGGTAGCTGTCGGCCGATGCCCCCGGAGCAAGGGGGATAGCGACGGTCACCGGAGGATCGTTGTCCGTTAGCGTCGCCCGATTGCGATTGCCGGCGAAACGCACGCTGACTGGAAAACGCTGGGCGCTCAGAATGTTTCTCTGCTGGTCGGTGACGCTGACGATGTAATCCATGGTTGCCGTGCGATCGACGTTGGCGGGACCACGGATCACGGTGATCACAGGGGCCAGCGCAACCACGACCACCCTTTGGTCCGCATCCCGGCTGCCCGAGTACGCGCACTGGAGGTCGAAATCGGTCAGTTCTGCCGTGTAATCAACATCCGTGAGGTCCTGTCCGCGCCCTGGCGAGAAACGGGTGATCGTCACGGCGTCGCTGACAAGCGCCACCTCTGGGCAAACCAAGGGCGCTTCAGGCGTGGAACTGCAACTGCCGGCGAGCAACGCCATGGCGCCGATAACGGCCGCTGTCGGTGATGGACGAATGCGCAAACGCGGAAACGTCATAGTGTGGAATGGGTGCCGTCGCAAAACGGCGGCGTCGCTGTCCGCTTGCAGCCGCAAAAATATACCGTCTCGCTTTTCTCGGCGGTGGTGATGACCGGATTGAGTCCCGTCCCCTTGTGGCTGCCGTCGCACAAAGGCTGGGCTGCGCTTCGGCCACAGGCGCACCATGCATACTTCTTGCCCGCCGTGAGGTCGAAGGGGAAGGGCGAGTTCTGGGCTATCCAAGGGTCTGTCATTTTTCCGGTGAGCTCCATGGCGCGCCGCGACGAGGCTGCCCACTGTAGTTAAGCGTCCCGACTTGCACAAGCAGCCCCTTGTTTCCCACCCTGGCTTTTATATCCGCCGCGATGACGCAAGGCGCACGCCTCGAAATCGGCCGTCGGCGGTGGGTGCCGCATTTGTCACGGACACAAGATGCGATGTCGAAATCCGCCGGCAATGGCTCGCCAACGCTGTTGCCTCCGGCGTCGGCCATGACATGATGCCGTATGGCCGTCTATACCAAAGTCTCCGACCGCGAGATCGCCGACTTCATGTCCGGCTATGCTCTCGGCCGGGTGATCGCGTGCAAGGGAATCGCCGAAGGCGTCGAGAACACCAATTATTTCGTCGCGACGGAATCAGGCGCCTTTATCCTGACGCTGTATGAAAAGCGCGTGGCGACGGCCGACTTGCCGTTTTTCCTCGCGCTGATGGGCCACCTTGCGGCCCGCGGCGTCCCCTGTCCGACACCGGTTCGTTCTTGCGATGGGGAAGCCCTGCGCACGCTCGCCGGGCGCCCTGCCGCGCTCGTTACGTTCCTCCCGGGGCTGTGGCCGCACCAGCCGACTCCCGCTCAGTGTGCTGCGGTGGGAGAGGGTCTTGCGCAACTCCATCTTGCCGCGGCCGATTTTCCGCACTTAAGGCCCAATGCGCTCTCGGTGGCGGAGTGGCGGACCCTATTCCAGGCCTGTCTGGCGAGGCGCGAGTCCGTCGCGCCGGAACTCGCGGATGAGCTTGAGCGCGAGCTCTTCGTGCTGGAAGCGACATGGCCGCATGCGCTGACTCGCGGGATCATCCATGCTGATCTGTTCCCCGACAACGTCTTGTTTGAGGGCGAGCGCCTCAGCGGCATGATCGATTTCTACTTCGCCTGTCACGACTACCTTGCTTATGACCTCGCCATTTGCCTGAACGCTTGGTGCTTTGAGCGTGATCTGAGCTTCAACATTACCAAGGCGCGGCGCCTGCTGAACGCCTATCAGGCCCGGCGCGATCTTCCGGCAGAGGAAATCGCGGCGCTGCCGCTGTTGGCGCGTGGCGCGGCGATCCGTTTTCTGTTGACTCGGCTTTATGACTGGCTGCATCGACGCGAAGGCGCGCTGGTGTCGCCGAAGAACCCTGTTGAGTATCTGCACAAGCTTCGCTTTCACCAGCGAATCAGCGGCCCCGAAGGATATGGGCTGGGATGACGAAGCCCGCAGCGGGTTCCAACGACGATATGGTCGAGATGTTCACCGATGGCGCCTGCCTCGGGAATCCAGGGCCGGGCGGATGGGGTGTCGTGCTGCGTTGGCGCGGAGTTGAACGGGAACTATCCGGCGGCGATCCTCTGACGACGAACAACCGGATGGAATTGACTGCGGCCATTCAAGGTCTTGAGGCATTGAAGCGAGGCATCGCTGTACGCGTTTATACCGACAGCACTTACGTGCGCGACGGCATCAGCCGCTGGATTCATCGCTGGAAGCAGACAGGATGGAAAACGTCCGGTAAGAAACCAGTGAAAAACATCGATCTTTGGAAACGCCTGGACGGCGCGATCGCCCGCCACGAGGTTGAATGGCGGTGGCTTCGCGGCCATTCTGGACACCCCGAAAACGAGCGGGCCGATCGCCTTGCCCGTCTTGCGGCGCAACAGGCAAAGGCCTGAGCCCACCTGCCTACCCCCCTGTGCGCTTATTAGCCATCGGGCGTGTCATTCTTGCAAATAAACCGCGAACCTATGGATGCAAGATCGTGCATTTTTTGTAGTTGCGCGCGCTCAAGGTGTGCTAGCGTGTCACAATAATTAACCCAAATGGGTAATACCAATGAGTCGAGAAGAAGGTGGCAGCTTCCAATGGTCAAGCGCTCTCAGCGTCGGCGTGCCGACGCTGGACTCCGACCATCGTTGCCTCATTCGCATCATCAGTCTGTTGCAGGGCATCGAAGACGGTGAGGAAACTTGCACCATGATCGAGACCGTGCTGGACACGCTTGGCGCATATGCGTGGTTCCATTTCGCGCGCGAGGAGCGGATCATCAGTGTCTTCGCGCCTTACCAAGTCGAAGTCCATCAGGATGAGCACCGGGATTTTGTCCGCTTTCTCGACGTCCTGCGGAGCCGTTACCTCGGGCGCGCCGAATCGGTGTTGGCGACGCATCTCTTTGACGAACTGGCGGCTTGGCTGCGTCACCACATCCTGATCCAGGATATGGCGTTCAAGCAGTACGTCGATGACGCCGAACGCGCGGAGCAGATGGCGCGAACGGGCGCGGCCGCCTGCCTGATCAACCTCCGCCACCCGCGACCGCTCGTTCGCGTCCGTCGGATGCCGAGACCAGCCGCTTTCTCCGCCGTAAGTTGAAGCAGACTACAAACCGCAAACGTCACAGCGCAAACATACGCCTCGCGCTGCAGCGCGCAGTGCGAATCCAATAGTTACGCAAGGCGTTCCCTAAAAGCAATAAAAATGTTGTGGTTATGCGCTCTTTGCCATGCTACATTATTGCAGTGCAATATGAACCGGCATCACAAGACGGTTGAACCTCAGCGGGAAAAACAATGGGCTACTTCCACTGGACGGAGGCAATGAGCGTTGGTGTGCCGGCGCTGGATGCGGATCACAAGTGTATCGTCCGCATTATTAACATGCTTCGTGAATTGGATGGCGCCGAAGAGAACAGACAGACCGTCGAGGCGGTGCTTGATACATTAAGAATGTACGGACGAAATCATTTCAAACGCGAGGAGCGCGTAATGGATGCCGTGCGCTTCCCGGGAGGCGCCTTTCACCGGGCGGAACATCAAAATTTCGTTGGTCATATCGAGTTTCTGCGCTCAAGGTTCGCCAGCGGCGACGCCGAGCCGACGCGCGAATTGTTCGACTATCTGACGGGATGGCTGCGGCACCATATTCTCATCCAGGACATGGCCTACAAGCCTTATGTCAGCAATGTCAGCGCCGCTGAGGACGTCGCCAGGGAGGCGGCGCCGCCACTGCCCAGCATTGGCGATTTTTTGCCGAGAGAAAGGATGAGCGCCTGAAGCTCGTTCTCGAACTGCCGCGAGGCTCTCCTCATCAGTGCGGTTTTTCCGCGTCCCTTTGCCGGTTATCGCTCACCGCCCCTTGCTGAAGCAAAGGAGGAGGGAGCGGCTTTACTCCCTCCAGGAGCCCTGAAACAGAACCTTCGTCCCTTAGAGCTGTCGAAGCATCACATCCGCGCTTGACTTCTCATAGGAACCGCCGGGATCCACGTTGATGGATTTCACCACGCCGTCCTCGACGAGCATCGAGAAACGCTGACTGCGCACGCCGAGACCCTTTCCGCTCAGGTCAAGTTCCAGACCCAGGGCTTTGGTCAGCTGCGCATCGCCGTCCGCCAGCATCGTCACCTTGCCGTCCGCTTTTTGATCCTTGCCCCAGGCGCTCATGACAAAAACATCGTTGACCGAGACGCAGGCAATGTCATCGACGCCCTTCGCCTTGAGTTCATCGGCGTGCTCGACGAAGCTTGGCAGGTGCTTGGCAGAACATGTCGGTGTAAAAGCGCCAGGAACCGCGAATAGCACGACCTTCTTGCCCGCGAACAGCTGATCCGTGCTGATCGGTTCAGGGCCCTTTTCGCCCATGCGCGTCAGGGTCACGGATGGAATTTTCTCGCCCACCTGAATGGTCATTCCAGACTCCCTTCTGATTGTCGTTCCTTCGGGTCGGCGGCGCCGACCCGGCTTTTGACACATAAGCCAGGTCCGGGACGAATTCAAAGCGAATGGCGGAAGCGGTCGTGGCCAGCCCTTGAAGCTGAAAAAAGCTTACCGTGTCGAGGAAGCTTGTTGCGGCGCGGCCGCGGCCCGCTCGAGGGCGGCCATCACCACATCGGCGGTCAGCAGTTCAGGCAATGCTTCGCCGTCGGGCAGCCCGGGCCCATAGACCGCATCGAACGGAATTCCGTAGCGGCCAAAGCCGGCGAGGTAACTGGAAATCGATGGATCGGGCCGGGTCCAATCGCCTTGCATGGCGACCACGCCGCTCGCGCCGAGGCGCTCGCGCACGTCGCCGCGCGACAGCACCAATGTCTCGTTGACCTTGCAGGTGATGCACCAGTCCGCCGTGACATTGACCAGGACGACATGCCCCGCCGCGACAAGGTCGGCAATTGACTGTTCATCGAACGGGACCCACGGACCTGGGCTGTCGCGCTCGCTGGCGATGTTCGGCCGCTGCTGCGGGATCATGAACGAAGCAAGGACGAGCATCAGCCCGACAGCGGCGGCGGCAGGCGTTGTTCTGCGGCCGAGGTTCCGCGCGAAGAGGCTGATCGCGCCGACCGTCGCCGCCGCCATGACGCCGACAGCCACGGCGCCCGGAGCGCCGATCTGTACGGCGAGAACCGACGTCAGCCACACCGCCGTCGCCGCCAGGGCCAAGCCGAGGACGCGCCGCAGCGTTGTCATCCAGGGCCCGGGCCGCGGCAGCCGCGTTGCCAGCCGCGGATACAGCGCAACAGCGCAATACGGAGCGGAGAGGCCGGCGCCGATAGCGATAAAGACGACGAAAATCTCCAGCGTCCCTTGCGCGAGCGCAAAACCGATGGCCGTGCCCAGGAACGGCGCCGAACACGGAGTCGCCAGTAGGGTTGCCAGCGCTCCCGCGAGGAAATGGCCGCCGAGACCGCCGACATGGCCAACTCGCACCCCGGCGTCGGCGACGAGCCGCGGCAATCGGAACTCGAACAAGCCGAAAAGGTTGCCGGCGAAGACGCTGACGATCAGCGTCATGGCGATGAGAAACCACGGTTGCTGGAACTGCATGCCCCAGCCGACTAGAGCTCCGGTGGCTTTCACCGCCGCCAACGCCCCGGCAAGGACAAGGAACGAGCACAATATCCCCGCCGCAGAAGCAAGAAAGCTCAATCGCACCCGGCGCTCATCGCCGCCGCCGTGACCAACGACGCCAAGCAGCTTGATCGAGAGCACCGGAAGCACGCACGGCATCAGGTTCAAGATCAGCCCGCCCAAGAAGGCAAGGCCGAGGACAAGCGACCACGAAAGCCCGCTTGCGTTTGCGCGCAGGACTCCGGCGCTGGTTTCCCGACCCGAGGGAAAAGCGGCGCCGCTGCCGGCTTGACCGTCGCCGTCCCCGACGAACACCTTCTGTTCGACCGCCCGCGCGCCATCAACG